>CAZBRE010000038.1:17511-19836 GCA_964494065.1 uncultured Alphaproteobacteria bacterium | reverse complement strand
GAATGGGAGGCCGGATCGAAGCGCCGGGTGGGGATCGTCTTGAGGTCGGTTCCGGTCACGCGGAGGAAACGCGCGCCCGCCGGAAAGTGGATCGAATGGATCTGGCCCGGCTCGAAGGTGCCGGCCATCGGCGGGTCGAGGCGGTAGGTCTGCTCGACCTCGACTTCGGCGTGGTCGGCGTCCTCACCGCTGTCGGTTCGCCGCCAGACCTTCATGTCGGTGTGCTTCACCGCCTGGCCGTAGACCGCCCAGGAGGTGCCGTGGTCATGCGGCGCCGAATCCCTACCCTCGGCATAGATATGGGCGAGGACCTGGAAGCCGGTCTCGTCATCGGTATAGAGCACCTGGATCCCGGGCTCGGCGCCGGGGCTGAAATGCTCGGCGACGACATCCGGCTGGGCGAGCAGGCGCTCGACATCCTTGCGGATCCGCTCGCGGCCTTCGGCGCCCGCCGTCACATTGGCGCGGCAGTCGTCGCAAAAGGCCTCGAAGGTGTAGGCCGTCATTGCACGTCCTCCCAGTTTCGATGCGGGCGCATCTTAGACCACGGGGCGCAAGCCCGCGAAACCCCCTAGCCCTGGCCGAATACGCCCCATGCGCCGCCCGCAGGTGACGGGCTTTGCCCAGGCTAGGCGCTTCCCCTAGAGTGCGCCGCTGCCGAATTCAAGCGCGCCGAGGCTATCGCCCCCCATGTCCGCTCCCCAGATTTTCGATCTTCCGACCCCGCGTCAGACCTTCGACCTCGCCATGGATGACGGCGTGCCGATCCGCATCCGCCAGTACGGCAACCCCGACGGCGTGCGCCTCTTCATCAGCCACGGCAACGGCTTTGCCATTGACGGCTACCTGCCGTTCTGGGGGCCGTTGCAGGAGCGCTACGAGCTCATCATCTTCGACTTCCGCAACCACGGCCAGAACCAGCGCAGCCGCAACGACCGGCACAACTACCTTCAATTCACCCACGATCTGGAAAGCATCTTTCAGGGTGTCAGCGAGCGCCTGCCGCCGAAGCGGAACGTCGGCGTGTTCCATTCGATGTCGGGCCGCACGGCGATGAAGCATGCCACCGAGATCGGCTGGCGCTGGGATGCGCTGGTGCTGTTCGATCCGCCCAACCTGCCGCTGGAGGGACACTGGCTCTACGAGCCGATGCGTATCTTCGAGCACAAGCTGATCGAATGGGCGCTCAACCGCACGCCGCGTTTCGAGACACCGGCGGAGCTCGCCCGCGACTATGCGGAGAGTCGCGGCCATAGCCGCTGGATCGAGGGCGCGCATGCGCTGATGGCCGACGCGGTGCTGCGCAAGGACGAGGAGCAGGGCGACTGGGCGCTGGTTTGCCAGCGCGAGCTCGAAGCCTCGATCTATCTGGAGGCGCTGACGCTCAATCTGTGGCCGCACTACGAAGAGTATGGCGGCCCGGTGCTGACCATCGGCGCCGACCCCGAGATGAAGGGCAACCCGCCGACCGGCAAGGCCAACAAGGCGCTGCACGACGAATACGGCTATCCCTATGTGGCGATCCCGGAGACCGGCCACCTGCTGCAGATCGAAAAGCCCGAGGCCTGCATCGAGGCGATGGAGGCGTTTTTGAAGGACAATGGAATCGTCGACTGACGATCCCTACTCCACCGGCCATTTCAGCTTCACGACCTTGTCCATGTCGAGACGCCCGGCGATGCGCTCGGCGGTGGCGCGGACGTCGGCGAGGATCGCCGCCTCGTCGACGCGGGTGAGCGCGCCGTCGCGCACCACGGCCTCGCCCGCCACCAGAACATGGGCGATCGAGCTGCCGTTCGCCGCATAGACGAGGTTCGAGACCGGGTTGTAGAGCGGCTGCCAATCGGGCCAGGACGTATCGAAGAGGACGAGGTCCGCTTCCTTGCCGACCTCGACGCTGCCGATCCGGTCGCCGAGCCCCGCCCCCTTGGCGCCATTGATGGTCGCCATCTCGACGACGTGCTCGGGCGGCATGACGCGCGGGTTGATGCGCGTTTCCTTATAGCCGCCGGCGAGCAGGAACATCTCCTGCGCCATGTCGGTGATGCCCGAACAGGCGTGGTCGGAGCCTATTGAGACGTTGACGCCAAGCGCCATCAGCTCGGGCAGCTTGCCCATGACGAAATTGCCGTAGCCGTTGTGCATGCTCGACGAGGGGGCTGCGACCAGCGTCGGCTTCGTCTGCCGGATGATCTCGATCTCGTGCGGCTCGAGCCAGCCCGAATGGACGAGCAGCATGCGCTCGTCGAGCACGCCCAGATCCGCCAGGCGCTCGATCTCGGGCTTGCCATAAGCGGCGAGGCTGCCGTCATGGGTGGAGTAGGC
>CAZBRE010000038.1:12644-17411 GCA_964494065.1 uncultured Alphaproteobacteria bacterium | reverse complement strand
AGGAAGGACTGGGCGTTCGCCTCGTCGGCCAGGCCGCGCGACATCTGGAAGGAGGAATGGAGGTGGTTGTCGACGAAGCCGGGCGTACCGACCATGCCCGAGGCGTCGAGCGTGCCGTCGGCTTTCCAAGCGGCCTCGATCGCATCCGTTTTGCCGATGGCGGCGAACTTGCCATCGGCAATCGCGATCGCCGCGTCGCGGACGATCCGGCGGGTCTCGTCGACGGTGATCAGCCAGTCGATGCCGGTGACCAGGAGATCGGCGTGCTTAGGAGCGTCAGTCATTCTTGGTCCATTCGTTCCTGATGTGCCTGGAGTCTATCAGCGTTTGCCGTCCCACACGCTCGCGGGGATATAGAGGTTGCCTTCCATGAGGCGACGGGCGGTGCGCACGAAGCCGACCCGGGTGACCTCGGGCGCGTCGCGGCTGCCCTCGAATTCGATCATCGTCTCGAGCCGGCCGACGGGATGCTCGATCAACACCGATTGCGCGTGCGCGTCGCTCACCTGCGCGATGCCGTCGGTGACCGCGCCGGCGATCACGCTGGTCGCCGCCAGGCACATCCCGCCCACCAGCGGAAACGTCGCGTGGCATTCCTGCGGCACGAAGTAGCGCGCATTGATGCTGCCGCCGGCGCGAGGCGCGGAGATCAGGCAGAGCTTGGGCACGACCTTGCCCGTGGGATCGCCCATGCCCATGCGTTCCGACGCAACCACGCGAATGGATTCAAGTCGAGCCAGGAGCTCCTGGTCGGCGTCGAGCTCGGCCTTGCTCTCGTAGCCGGTCTTGCCGAGATCGGCGGCGCGCATGGTGATCATCGGTACCGCGACGTCGACGCAGCTCGCTTCAATGCCGTCGATCACCTCGCGCGGTGAGCCCGTCGGCATCAGCGTGCCCGTGATCGAGCCGACCACGCCGCTGAAAGTGAGCATGACGGGCGCGGCCGTGCCGGGCGCACCGTCGATCGCCGCCTCGCCCTCGTAAGTCACGTGGCCGCCCGGCGTCTGCACGGTCGCCTCGATGAGTGCGCCGGTGTTGACGTTGTGAATGCGGACGACGGTCTCGGGGTCGTCCGCCATGATCATCCCCGCCTCGATGGCGAAGGGCCCGACGCCCGAGGTCATGTTGCCGCAATTGGGGGCGTAGTCGACATGGCCGCGGTCCACGATGACCTGGCCGAACAAGTAATCGAGATCGGCGTCGTCGCGCGCGCTCGGGCCCACCATGGCGACCTTGCTGGTCAGCCACTGGGCACCGCCGATGCCGTCGATCTGGCGCGCATCGGGCGAGCCCATCGCGGCCAGCAGCACGCGGGTCAGCGTCTCGCGATCCTGCGGCAGATCGGCGAGCTTGAAATAGGGTCCCTTGGAGGTGCCGCCGCGCATGATGACGCAGGGAATGGCGGTCTGCGGCATGCCGTCCCCCCGCCTGGTTGGTTGGCGTTGGTTGTGGTCGGTCAAGTGGCGGCGAGATCAGCACCGGCGCCGGGGGCTGTCAACTGCACCCACTGCAGAGCTAGGTTGTAGACGGGGTGTCAGGCGGGCGCGGCGGCGGCCGTGGCGATCATCAGCTCGCGGAACCAGCGATGCGCCGCGCTGTGCCTTGTGCGCTCGTGCCAGGCGGCGATCATCGAGAATCCGGCCATCTCGAAGGGCACCGGCAGCACCTTGAGGCGGTCGCGGTAGTCGAGGATCAGGCGTTCGGGGATCAGCGCCATCAGGTTCTCGGCCAGCAGCATCTTGGGCAGGATGAGGAAGTTGGGCACCGACATGACGACCCGTCGGCGCCGGCCCAAGGCCTTCAACGCCGTGTCGGCCGGCCCCTGAAAGCTGTTGCCGCCGGGCGAGACGAGGATGTGATCGAAGGCGCAGAACTGGTCGACGGTGATCGCCTCGCCCACGCTCGGGTGGTCCTTGCGTACGGCGCAGACATAGCGCTCGCGGAAGATCTCGCGCGAGACCGCGTGCGGCGGCGCCATGTCCGGAATGGTGATGGCGAAATCGATCGCCTGGGTCTCGAGCTGTTCGGCGATCGACTTGGCGTCGGCCGGGCCGATGGCGAAGCGGATGTCCGGCGCCTCGTGCCGCAGCCGCGCCACCATCGGCGCCAGTACGGCGTGCTGGGCATAATCGGTGGCGGCGATCGAGAAGACCGTGCTCGCCTTCTTGGGATCGAAGACCGGCGGGGCGAAGACGGCGTCGAGCTCGGCCAGGGCGGATTTGACCGGGCCGGCCAGCTCGAGCGCCCGCGGGGTCGGCGAGAGGCCGCGCTGGGTGCGCACGAAGAGCGGGTCGCCGAAGACCGCGCGCAGGCGCTTCAGCATGCCGCTCACCGCCGGCTGCGAGTAGGACAGGCGCTCGGCCGCCCGCGTCACGTTGCGCTCGTCGAGCAGCACGTCGAGCGCGACCAGCAGGTTGAGATCGATGTCCCTGATATTCGATTGACTGATAATCGACATAGCTAATTTCAATTTGCCTTATATCTAACGAAGGCGCAACGTGGAGGTGCAGATCTCCGGGGAATTGCCAAGAAAACCGCCGGATGAAAGCAACCAAATGAAGGCCGCCCAGTGAAAGCAGTAAGAGTCCATGAGCTCGGCAATCGCTCGTCCATCGAGGTCGACGATATCGATGAGCCGACGGCGGGGCCCGGCGAGGTTCTGATCGACGTCGCCGCGGTGACAGTGAACTTTCCCGACATCCTCATGCTGGACGGCAAGTACCAGATCCGCCCCGACCTGCCCTTCGTGCTGGGCAAGGATGGCGCCGGAACGGTGGCGGCGGTCGGCAACGAGGTGAGCGACTTTGCCGTCGGCGACCGGGTGATGTTCTATCTCCACTACGGCGCCTTCGCGGAACGGGCGGCGGTGCCGGTCTCGAATTGCTTCAAGCTTCCCGACGACATGCCGCTCGACGATGCGGCGGCGATGGGCGTCACCTTCCAGACGGTCTGGGCGGCGCTGGTCGACCGTGCGGCGCTCAAGGAAGGCGAGAGCGTGCTGGTGACCGGGGCGGCCGGCGGCGTCGGGCTCGCCGGGGTGGCGCTCGCCAAGGCGCTCGGCGCGAGCACGGTGCTGGCCGGGATCACGACGATGTCGAAGGCCGACGCGGTGAAGGCCGCGGGTGCGGACCACATCATCGACATGACGGGCGACGATCTGCGCGACAGCGTGCGCGATCAGGTCAAGGCCGCGACCGGCGGCGAGGTCGATGTCGTGCTCGACGTAGTGGGCGGCGACACCTTCGATGCCTGCATCCGCGCGCTCGCCTTCGGCGGCCGCATCGTCGTGCTCGGCTTCACCGGCGGGCGTATCGCCGAGGCCAAGACCAACTACCTGCTGCTCAAGAACATCGCGGTGCTGGGCTCGTCGATCAACGCCTACTATGCCCGCGACATCGCGGCCGTGCATCGCGGCCAGGCGGAGATGACGCGGCTCTACGCCGAGGGCAAGCTGAAGCCCCACATCCATGCCCGCTTCCCGCTCGAGCGCTGCGCAGAGGCGCTTGCCGTGGTCGAGGACCGCGCGGTGGTGGGCAAGGTTCTGATCGATATCTAGCGACGCGCACCGGCCGGGCCAGGCGCCGGGCGCTCATGAAGGAGGAACCCAGATGAACGAGATCACGAAAGCTCCGCAGTACACCGGACCGGACCAGGTTTCGGGCGAGTACCGCGAGATGCTGGTGCGCCTGCTGACCCGCCAGCTCTGGGCGGAGACGGCGACGGCGGAGGTGTTCGGCCGTTCGATCGCGGCGGCCCCCAGCTGGCGCGACCGTTATCTCGCCGCGGAGTTCACCTTCGAAGAGGCCCAGCACAGCCAGATGCTGATCGACGTGCTGGAGGAGCTGGGCGAGGACGCCGAGGCGATCATCGAAGCGCGGCCCGATGCCGGCAAGTTCTGGCATCTCGATCTCGACGACTGGGTGCATATCGCCGTCTTCAACTTCACCGTCGACCGAGGCGGCAGCCAGCAGATCATGGAATACGCCGATTCGAGCTACCGGCCCTGGGCGGAGAAGATGGGCGTGGTGCTGGCCGACGAGGAGGAGCACTACTCCAACGGCGTCGACAATCTGCGCGAGTTCGCCAAGGACCCCGCGCGGCTTGCCCATTTCCAGGCGGTCTTCAACGAGCTGCTGCCCAACGCGGTCAAGCGCTGCTTCGGCCGGCCCGAGGGTGCCGACAACGAGTTCTGCCTGGCGCACGGCCTCAAGCACAACTCGACCGAAGTGGTGGTCAACCGCTACCTCACCGAGATGCGCGAGTACATGGCCGAGAACGGGCTCAAATTCCCGCCCTTCGAGGAATTCGAGAAGGCCGGCGCCGAGCTGATGCCGAGCACGCGGGAGATCATTGGCTCGCTGCAATAGGTAGACTGCCGTATCGAGGCCTAAACCGGGAGCAACACGCGCCCGACAGCCGATTGGGGAGGATCGAACGATGGCTGACGCCGCGCTCAAGACCAAGCCCGAGGATGCGGCCGAACTCGCTCTGCAGGTCCGGGTGAAGGCCGGGCACCAGATCGAGGACGAGAGCGAGATGACCGATCGCTACCGCGACGTTCTGGTGCAGACCATGATCATCGCGGCCGATCTCGAGCTCTCGACTTTGCGGATGTACTTCAAGCCCCTCCTGGTCGGGCCGAACCTGGAGGCCAAGATCGCCGTCGCCACCGCGATGCAGGACGAGCTGGGCCACGCCCAGGTCATGTACCGCATGCTCGAGGACTTCGGCTATTCGACCCACGAGCTGATCTTCGAGCGCGATCCG
>CAZBRE010000038.1:0-12544 GCA_964494065.1 uncultured Alphaproteobacteria bacterium | reverse complement strand
CATGCTCGAGGACTTCGGCTATTCGACCCACGAGCTGATCTTCGAGCGCGATCCGGCGAAGTTCAAAACCTTCTATCTCGTGCAGCAGGACATCAAGGACTACGTCGAATGCGTGGTCTACATGCTGCTGGGCGACCGGGCCGGCTATACGACGACCCGCGATTTGGAGGAATCCTGCTCCTTCGCGCCCTATGCGCGCTCGCTGCGCAAGGTGAACTTCGAGGAGATGTTCCATGTCGCGCACGGCGAGAAGTGGACGCGCTTTTACTGGAACTATTCGCCGGAGACGCGCAAACGGGTGCAGGAGGCGGTCGACTTCGTCTTTCCGATGGGCGTCATGTGGTTCGGCACGCCCGACTTCATGAAGAGCCGCACCGACCAGCTTTCCTACCGCATCCGCGGCCAGAGCAACGACGAGCTGCGCCAGCGCTGGCTCGCCGAGGTGGTGCCGTTCTGCGAGCAGGTCGGCATCCGCGTGCCGGCCCATTTCGACGAGGCGCAGCAGCGCTATGTGCTCGACTACGAGCTGCCCATCCTGCTCGATGAGGAGACCGGCACCTGGGATTACGGCGGCTGCACCTGGGAGGAAAAGTTCGAGCAGTGGAAGAAGGGCGGGCCGACCAAGACCGAGGCCTTCGAGCGGCTGCAGAACGAGGTCTGGGGGGATGAGCTCTGGTGAGCACGCCCGGCCCCATACTGGCCGATAGCGCCCTCACCGAGGGCGCGGTGCGCGCCGCGCTGGAGGCAGTCAACGACCCGCACGTGCCGGTCAGCCTGCGGCGCATGGGCATGCTGCGCGAGATCGAGATCGAGGCGGATGGCACAGTGCGGGTTCAGCTTTGCGTGCCCTGCCTCGGCTGCCCGGGCTTGAGCATGCTGCGCGACCGTGTCGAAGACGCGGTGGGCGCACTGCCGGGGGTGCGCCGGGTCGAGATCGACGAGGGCTTTCATCTCCGCTGGACGCGCGAGATGGTCGAGCCCGAAACTCGGCACCTCATGCGGGAAAACGGGATCCAGATATGAGGGGGATCCAGAGATGAAGCGCAAGCAAATCAATCGCACGGTCGAGATCGGCGGCAATCGGACCAAGTTCTACGAGGTCTTCGCGCGCAAGGATTCGCACGACGTGCTCGCCCATGTCGGCAGCATCGAGGCGCCGAACGACGATCTGGCGCAAGTGCGCGCCTGGTACGTCTACGACCAGCACAAATGGAAAGAGATGTGCCTGGTGCCGACCGACGCCATCGTCTCGGTCACCGAGCACGACAAGCGCGTCAAGATCAAGGAGGTGTGAGATGGAGACCACCTCGATCGCGGATCTCGATCCCGCCGTCGCCAAGGCGCTCGAGAGCGACCTGCTCGCCGTCGCCGACACCAAGCTGGTGCTGGGCAACTGGTTCGTCATGTGCGTCAACAACGGCCGCAGCCTGCCCGACTTCGCCGCGCTGCTGGGCCAGTCGGCTGCCGTGCTCGGCCATGCGCGCTCGCTCTACCTCTATCTGGTGAATTTCGGCCACACCTACGAGCATCTGGAGCAGGGCCGGGACGCCGAGGCGATCGCCTCGATGAACCTGCTCGACGCGCCGCCGCAATCCTGGGAGGACTTCATCGCCTCGATCTATCTGGCCGAGCAGGCGAGCTGGATGCTGATGTCGGGGTTCCTCAAACATCCCGACCGGGCGCTCGCGGGCCTGGCGGAGAAGATCGGCCAGGAGACCTACTTCCACCTCAAATACGCCAATGGCTGGGCCGCGCTCTTCGCCGAAAGCGGCGGCGAGGCCTTCATCGAGGCCTTGAGCGCGCGCTACCCGCTGGCGCTCGGCTGGTTCGGCGATACGGATAGCGATCCATTGCACGCGGCGGGGCTGCGCAGCGTGCCGTTATCCGCCTTGAAGGAAGGCTTTGCCCGCGAGGTCGAAAAGATCGCGGACGTTGTCCGCCTGCCACTGGATTTGCCGGACGCGGTCGAGCACGGGACCGATTGGCGCCCGCAGAGCCGGCGCAACGGCCCGCTCTCCGAGCGCCTCTTCGACGTCATCCGCTTCAAGGACCCCGAGGCGGTGCACCCTTGAGCAAGCCCCCTGTGCGCGGCGAACCCGAAACGCTGGACGACGACTTCAAGGAGGTCCGCTGTCCGCATTGCGAGAGCGGCGAGATCACGCTCGTCTCGCTCTTCGGCAGCAGCGTCTCGGAGGTCATGTTCCGATGCCTCGACTGCCACACCTTCTTCAACTGGGTGAAGTGGCAGGGCCGCCTGCCCGCCTCGCCGGCGCTCGATGAGCGCGACGACGACGGGCGGGCAACCGCAGCGTCACCGGCTCCGCGCCAGTAACCGCCGCTCATGCGGCTTTTTCTTTGTCGTAGAAGGCTTGCAATACGGCGATCACCTCGGGGCGGCTGTATTCCTCGGGGATCTCTTCGTGTTGCGCGAACATCTCGCGGAGCCGGGTGCCGGAGATGGCGAGCCGGTCCTCGGGCCCATGCGGGCAGGTCCGCGCCGTCGCCATGCCGGCGCAGGCGTAGCAGTAGAAGGTGATGTCGATCTTGAGCGGCTGGGTGACCAGGCTGCCTTCGGGCAGCGTATCGAAGATGTGATGGGCATCGAAGGGACCGTAATAGTCGCCGACGCCGGCATGGTCGCGCCCCACGACCAGATGCGAGCAGCCGAAGTTCTGCCGGAAGACCGCATGCAGCAGCGCCTCGCGCGGGCCGGCATAGCGCATCTCGATCGGATAGCCGGCCTGGATCGTGGTGCCCTCGACGAAGTAGTTCTTGACCAGCGCGTCGATGGCCTGGACGCGCACATCGGCCGGGATGTCGCCGGGCTTGAGCGCGCCCAGCACCTGATGGATCAGCACGCCGTCGCAGATCTCGATGGCGATCTTGGCGAGGTACTCGTGGCTGCGATGCATCGGGTTGCGGGTCTGAAACGCCGCGACCGTCGACCAGCCCTTCTCCTCGAAAAGCGCGCGGGTCTCGGCCGGCCGGAGGTAGAGGCCCTCATAGGTCTGCGGGAAATGACCCTCGGACAGGACGGTAACCGGGCCGGCGATGTTCACCGCCTCCTGGGCCATCACCTTGGCGACGCCGGGATGCGCCGGATCGGTGGTGCGGAAGACGTTCTCGCATTCGAGCGCGCGGTCGATCGCGTATTTCTCGCGCACGGTGATGATGCCGAGGATGTCGCCGCCCTCGCCGTCGACCAGCGCCGCCTCGTCGCCTTCCTTGAGGCCGTCAGCGGTCTCCTGGCTCGCCGAGAGCGTGATCGGGATCGGCCAGAAGACGCCATTCGAAAGCCGCATATCGATGCAGGCGCCGCGCCAGTCGGCCTCGCCCATGAAGCCGTCGAGCGGCGTGTAGGCGCCCATGCCCAGCATGAAGAGGTCGGAAACCTCGCGGCTGGTCAACGGGATCTTGGGCAGGCCGCCCGCCCGCTTGGTCTCCTGCGCCCGGGCCGGCTCCGCCGCCAGCAAAGGCCTCAATTCGTCCGCCCCATGCGGCGGCACCAGCTTGGTCATCCCTTCCCCCGGGTTTCGGTCCTGCCGGCGCGGCGCCTCTGCGTTTCCAGAGCACCAGCGTCCCGACAGACATATAGGAAAGTGGGAGTAAATATGATCGATTATCCGGAAAGCAAGCTGGGGACGCGCGGCATTACGCCACGCAGGCGGGAGGCAGCCAAATGAACGAAATCCAGAACCTCGACCTGCCGGCGGTGGGCGAGAACCGCCGCATGGGCTGGGTGAGCGACGCGGCGGCCGAGGTGCTGCGCAAGCTCGGCATCCGCTATATCGCGCTCAATCCGGGCGCCAGCTATCGCGGGCTGCATGACAGCCTGGTGAATTACCTCGGCAACCGCGACCCGCAGATGCTGCTCTGCCTGCACGAGGACCATCCGATCGCCATCGCCCATGGCTATGCGAAGGTGACCGGCGAGCCGATGGCAGCCGTCGTGCATTCCAATGTCGGGCTGATGCACGGCCTGATGTCGGTCTTCAACGCCTGGTGCGACCGCATGCCGATTTACCTGCTGGGCGCTACGGGGCCGGTCGACGCCCAAAAACGGCGGCCCTGGATCGACTGGATCCATACGTCCAAGGACCAGGGCGCGCTCTTGCGCAACTTCACCAAGTGGGATGATGAGCCGCGCTCGCCGCAAGCGCTGGTCGAGGCGCTTCTGCGCGGCGCGGTGATCGCGCGCACGCCGCCGCAGGGACCGGTCTATCTCTGCCTCGATGCGGGGCTGCAGGAGAGCGCGCTCGACGAGCCGCTGGAAATACCGGACGTCGAGCGCTTCGCCCCGGGCGAACCGCAGGCGGCGTCGAGCGAGGCTGTCGAGCGCGCCGCCGATTTCCTGCTCGCGGCCAAAACGCCGCTGATCATGATGGGCCGCATGTCGCGCGGCCAGGACGACTGGAATGCGCGGCAACGCCTGGCCGAGCTCCTCGGCGCGCGCGTCGTCACCGATATCAAGATCGCGGCGACCTTCCCGACCGACCATCCGCTCCATGTCGGCGCGCCGTCGTTGTGGCCGCGCGAGGACCGGAACGCCGCGATCAAGGAAGCGGACGCCGTCCTGTCGCTCGACTGGGTTGATCTCGACGGCAGCTTCAAATCGGCCGGCCTCGGCAAGGACGTGGCGGCCAAGGTGATTTCGTGCAGCGTCGATATCCATGCGCATAACGGCTGGTCGATGGATTATTTCGGCCTGGCGCCGAGCGATCTCACGGTGCATGCCGATCCCGACCGTTTCGTCGCCCAGCTTCTGCCCGTGATCGAGGCGCGGCTCGACGGGCAGGCCCGCTGGTCCGGAAATGTGGAAGCGGCGGTAGCGCCGCAGCCGGAGCGGACGGCCGGTGCGCCGCTCAGCACGACCGATATCGGCCTCGCCCTCGATGCGGCGCGCGACGGGCGGCGCCTCACCCTCACCCGCGTGACCCTGGGCTGGGATGCGTCGGTCTATCCGTTCCGCGATCCGCTCGACTATACCGGCCATGACGGCGGGGCCGGGCTCGGCGGCGCGCCCGGGATCACCATCGGCGTCGGCCTGGCGCTCAAGGGCACCGGGCGGCTGCCGGTGGCGGTGATGGGCGACGGTGAGTTCATCCAAGGCGTCACTGCGCTGTGGACCGCCGCGCGGTACAAGATCCCGGCGCTCTTCATCGTCGCCAACAACCGTTCGAACTTCAATGACGAGATCCATCAGGAAACGACGGCGAAGCTGCGCGGCCGGCCCGTGGAGAACAAATGGATCGGCCAGCGCATCGACGATCCGGCGATCGACATCGCCGGTCTCGCCCGCGCCCAAGGCATCGAGGCGGAAGGGCCGATCGAGACGTGGGAGGCGCTGGAGCAGGCGATCGAGACGGGGCTCACCGCGGTCGCCGATGGCCGGCCTTATCTGATCGATGTCTCGATCGAGCCCGGCTACAGCACCCCGCTCGTCACGCGCGGCTAGTCAGGCCCCGGCCGGGTTCTCGCGCAGCCAGTCGGCGATCAGGGCCTTGCGGTCGATCTTGCCGCGCTCGGTCTTAGGCAGGGCATCCCGGAACACGATCCGCTTAGGCGCCTTAAAGGCCGGCAGCGTCGTGCCGCAATGGGCGCGCAGCGCGTCCTCGGTGATGTCGGCGCCCGGGGCGCGCACGACGCAGCTCACGACCTCCTCGCCGTAGATCGGATCGGGCACGCCTATCGTTGCTGCCTCTGCAACGTCGTCACATTGCAGCAGCACGCCGTCGATCTCGATCGGCGCGATGTTGACCCCGCCGCGTATGATGAGGTCGCGCTGGCGGCCTGTGATGAAGAGGTAGCCGTCGGCGTCGAGATAGCCCAGATCGCCGGTGCGGAAGCGGCCGCTTGCGTGCACCTTCACGGCACCGCTCGGGTCCACGTAGCGGTAGTCGCGCGCGGGATCGTTGCCGAGCTCGACCAGGCCGATCTCGCCCGCCGGCAACGCGTTGCCTTCCGGATCGACGATCTTCAAATCGTGATAGGGCAGCGGCATGCCGACGCTGCCGAGCCGCCGCGTCGTCTCGTTGCTGCCGGCGACCCAGCCCGCCTCGCTGGTGCCGTAGCCCTGGCCGATCGGGATCCGGAAGCGCGCCTCGAAGCGTTTCGCCTCCACCGCGGTGAGGGGGGCGGAGCTCGACGTGATGTAGCGCAGCGACGGAAAGTCGGCGCCGGAAATGGTGTCGGCTTCGCTCATCAGCATGGTGAGCGTGGTCGGGTTGCCGGCGGCGATGGTCGCGTGCGTGTCGCGGATCCAGCCGAAGAAGCGGCTGCGCGAGAACTTTCGCGCCATCACCACCGAGGCGCCCCGGGCGAGCGGGGCGAGGCCGCTCAGGATCTGCGCCGAGGCCCAATTGTATGAGCGGAAATCGAGCAGGCGGTCTTCCTCGCCGATCCCGAAGGCGTCGGCCAGCGGCTCGATATTGTCGATCAGCTCGCCGAAGCTCAGCACCACGCCCTTGGGCCGGGCGCTGGTGCCCGAGGTATAATAGATGCAGGCATCGTCGGTTCGCGCGCTTGGGCCCCCGCACCAGTCCTGGTCGCCGCGCGCCGCCAGCGCGGCGAAGAGCCCGTTGCCGCCTTCGGCCTGCCAGTCGCCCAGCGCCTGCCAGTCCCCCGGTGTAGAGTTGGCGAGGTCCGCCGCGACCGCACCGTCCTCGTACAGCACGAGACGCGGCGCGAGACCGGTCAGGATGTCCTCGAAATAGGCCGCGTTCATCTCGACGTTGATGGTGCAGATCGTGGCGCCGTGGGCCATCACGCCGAGATAGGTCGCCAAGTGCTCGATCGAGTTGTTGGAGAGCAGCGCCACGCGGTCGTTGGCGCCGATGCCGGCCGCCGCCAGGTGGCCCGACAGGCGCCGCGCCGTTTCCAGGAGCTGACGGTTGGTGATCGCCTTGTCCTGATCGATGCTGTGGATGAACGGCTTGTCGGGATCCCGCGCCGCGTTCCGCTCGAGCCAAAACCGCAGCAGGCCCGATGCCGCAGCGTCCGGCTGCGGTGCACCACCGTCCCCGCCAACCTGACCGTCCTCGGTCGGGACGTGACTTGTCTGCTCGGACTCCACCACCTGGCCTTCGCCCTTCGGCTTGCTCGCTCCGATTGTTTAGAATTCTAACGATTTGTGGTGCGGAACGCCATACCGAAGGCTCACGGTGCCCATCTGACTGCGTGATCTGACGGCGTAATCGCACGGGCCGTCAGCAGGCGTCAGCGTCTGTCGGCTTCGAGGTTCTCGATCATTTTGGTGAGCGCGCGCCGCAGGGCGGCATTGTCGGCATCGGACACGTCCCGGCCGGCGATCTCGTTCACCTCGCGGGCCAATGGCAGCATGACGCCACGCAGCCGCTTGCCCTTCGGCGTCAGGAAGATGTGGACCTTGCGCTTGTCGGAGGTGCTGCGCTCGCGCCGGATGAGCTTGGCCTTCTCCATGCTGTTGAGCGCAACCACCGTGGTCGGCTCGGTCATGCCGACCTGGCCGCTCAACTCGCGCTGGTTGAGGCCGTCCTGCTCCCACAGCACGCGCAGGAAATACCACTGGCCCGGGGTCACGCCGTGCCGCGTGATGCGTTCCTCAAGCGCGCGCTGGAAAGCCCGGTTGGCCGCGCGCACCAGGAACCCGGTGCTCCCGGCGGTGGGATAGTGGCCCGCCTTGGGCGCCGCCGTCCCGGCCGTGTTTGACGTCGCCCGTTTCGCACCCTTGGTCTGGCTCAAGCCCATCTCCCCATCGCCCTTCTTCATCGAGGGCGTGCGCAAAGCGATCGAGACCCCACACGCAATCACCTGGTCCCAACGCACCGATCACCCAACTATCGGATGAAACAGTATTCTCATCGCAATCTAACGAATTGGGCACCGACAACGAACCCTAAATCGGCCAACGGAGATCACGGCATTGCAAACCATCCCGTCGCGCCCCGCCGGATTTGCAATGGTTCGCGGTGCCGTTTCGCTGCTAGAGTTCAGCCTGACGGAACCGGCGGTTCGGGTGCTTGGCGATTGACTCAAAGCCGGCAAACGGCTAATGGTTAGAAATCTAAGGAAATATTCGAAACATCGACTCGGCGTACGCGCTGACGTGGATGCAAGTTTGGGGAGGCGATGATGAACAAACCGACACTGAAACCGGAGCATCCCGTCGCGGCGGAAGGTATCAGGGACCTCCGCGGCACGCTCGAGTGGCTGAAAGAGCAAGGCGACCTGATCGAGACCGACACGGAGGTCGATCCCGATCTGCAGGTCACCGGCCTGCAGAAGCATCTCGACGGCGCCTGCCCGGTTCTGTTCAACAACGTCAAGGGCAAGCCCAACCACCGGGTGGTCACCAACCTGTTCGGCGACATCAACGTCATCAACAAGATGTTCGGCTGGAAGGACAGCCCCGACCGCGTGCGCCGGCTGGCGCATGCCTTGTCGCATCCCCTCAAGCCGGTGGAGATCCCGCAGAGCGAGGCGCCGTGCCAGGAGGTCGTGATCGAGAATCCGACCGACGTGAACGAGCACATGGTGCCGATCCGCCACACGACCTACGAGCCCGAGCTCACCGTCGGCTCCGGCATCCGCTGCGTCACCGGTGACACCTTCGAGGGCGGCACCGACCTCGGCTACAACCGCATGAACTTCCGCTGGGGCAATGTCGGCACGTTCCAGATCTCGCCCGGCTCCCACATGTGGCAGGTGGTCAGTAAGTACCACCGCATGGGCGAGCGGGTTCCGCTGACCGTCTGCTTCGGCGTTCCACCGGCCTGCACGCTGCTCGCGGGTGCCGGCTTCGACTATGTGATCCTGCCGACGGGCTGCGATGAGATCGGCGTCGCCGGCGCGGTGCAGGGCTCGCCGATCCGTATGGTCAAGGCGCGCACGGTCGACGCCATGGCGCTGGCCGACGCCGAGGTGGTGCTCGAGGGCTATATCGACACCACCGACCGCCGCTACGAGACCGGCGAGGCGGAGGAAGCGGACGTTCAGGGCCGTTATCACTTCCACCCCGAATGGGCCGGCTATATGGGCAAGTCCTACAAGGCGCCGACCTTCCACGTCACTGCGGTGACGACGCGCGAGCCGGCCTCCAAGCCGATCATCTTCTGCCTCGGCGTCCACATGCTCGACGACCACAACATCGACACCACGGTGCGCGAGGCCGCGATCTACGAACTCTGCAACCGCATCCAGCCGGGCATAATTCAAAATGTGGTCATTCCATATTCCATGACCGACTGGGGCGGCTGCATCATCCAGGTGAAGAAGAACAACAAGATCGAGGAGGGCTATCAGCGCAACTTCCTCGGCGCGATCCTCTCCACCTCGCAGGGCATGCGCCTGGCGATCGCCGTCAGCGAGGACGTCGATCCCTACTCGATGGACGACGTGATGTGGTGTCTGACCACGCGGGTGAACCCGCAGATCGACATCCTGAACCCGATCCCCGGCGGCCGCGGCCAGACCTTCATGCCGTCCGAACGCATGACCGCGGGCGGCCAGCAGTGGACCGCCGCCAATACGCGCTTCGAGGGCGGCATGGGCATCGACGCCACCGTGCCCTTCGGCTACGAGAACGACTTCCTGCGGCCGGTCTATCCGGTCGATATGGTCAAGCCGGAAGATTTCTTCAGCGCCGACGACATCCAGAACGCCAAGTCGCGGATGGCCGGCTGGGTGCTCTCGCTGGCCGAATCCGGGCGTTAGTGGCCCGATCCTGACAAAAGATACCCATCGCTATGGGTATCTTTTGTCTGGTGAATCGGCCCACGAGATATAATTTCTAATGGCATTTCGATCCCGACGAACTGGGGCGGTCCTGCAGGGCCGCCCTTTTTCCATACTCATTTCTATGCGCTTCCCTCTCTTGTCGGGCCGGGGGGGCTATGCTCTAAGTAACTGACTAGTTACGCGTGAGACAACCCGTTCGACCATGATGCGGAGCCAGGCGGCGGCAGTGGCCAAGCGCAATCCCGAGCAGACCAAGGAACGGATCCTGGCGGCGGCGATCGACGTGTTCTCGTCGCAGGGGTTGAGCGGCGCGCGCGTCGACGCCATCGCCGAGCGGGCCGGCGCCAACAAGCGCATGATCTATCACTACTTCGGGAACAAGGATCAGCTCTTCGTGCATGTGCTGGAGGCGGTCTACGGGCATATCCGCAGCCACGAGCGCGAGCTGCGCCTGGACGATCTGGACCCCGTCGCGGCGATGCGCGAGCTGGTCCGCTACACCTTCGACTACTTCCTCGACAATCCGCACTTCATCAAGCTGCTCAACACCGAGAACCTCTACGAGGCGGCGCATCTGAAGACGCTGCCCTCGATCCGCGACATGCATATGCCGCTGACCGCGCAGATCAAGGCGATCCTCGATCGCGGCGTGGCGGCCGGCGTGTTCCGGAACGGGGTCGATCCGGTGCAGCTCTACATCTCGATCGCGGGGGTCGGCTATTTCTATCATTCGAACGTGTACACGCTCTCGACGATCTTCGGGCGGCCGCTCGGCGCCAAGGACGCGATCGACGAGCGGCGCGCGCACGTCATCGATTTCATCCTCGGCTATCTGCGGGTAGACGGGACGGGTAACGGTTAGGGGAGAGGACACGGACATGTCGGAGATCAGGCTTGGCGTCATCATGCACGGCGTCACCGGGCGCATGGGCACGAACCAGCACCTCATCCGCTCGATCCTGGCGATCCGCGAGCAGGGCGGGGTCGCGCTCAAGAACGGCGATAAGGTGATGCCCGACCCGATCCTCGTCGGGCGCAATCCGGGCAAGGTCGAGGCGCTGGCGCGGACGCACGGGGTCGACCGCTGGACAACCGATCTCGATGCGGCGCTGGAGAACGCCGACGACACGCTCTTCTTCGATGCCGCATCGACGCAGCTCCGCAAGGAGATCCTCTTAAAGGCGATCGCGGCGGGCAAGCACATCTACACCGAGAAGCCGATCGCCGAGACGCTCGACGACGCGATGGCGCTCGTCGCCGCCGCGAAGACGGCCGGCATCAAGAGCGGTGTCGTCCACGACAAGCTCTCGCTGCCGGGCCTGATGAAGCTCCGCATGCTGCGCGACGCCGGCTTCTTCGGGCGCATCCTCTCGGTGCGCGGCGAGTTCGGCTATTGGGTCTTCGAGGGCGACTGGCAGGAGGCGCAGCGGCCCTCGTGGAACTATCGCAAGAAGGACGGCGGCGGCATCATCCTCGATATGCTCTGCCACTGGCGCTACGTGCTCGACCACACCATCGCGCCCGTGAAAGCGGTGAGCTGCACTGGGGCCAACCACATCCCGGAACGCTGGGACGAGAACGGCGAGCGCTACGACGCCGACACCGACGACGCCGCTTACGCCGTCTTCGAGCTCGAGGGCGGCGTGATCGCGCAGATCAACTCGTCCTGGTGCACCCGCGTGCGGCGTGACGATCTGGTAACCTTCCACGTCGACGGGACGCATGGCTCGGCGGTAGCGGGGCTCACGCGCTGCGTTTCCCAGTCGCGGGTCAACACGCCCAAGCCGGTCTGGAACCCCGACGTACCGCAGGCGATGAAGTTCCACGACCATTGGCAGGAGGTGCCCGACAACACGCCGCCCGAAAACGGCTTCAAGATGCAGTGGGAGATGTTCATCCGCCACGTCTACGAGGACGCGCCCTGGGAATACACGTTACTGTCCGGGGCCAAGGGGGTGCAGCTCGCCGAGCTCGGCATGAAGAGCTGGGCCGAGCGACGCTGGATGGACGTTCCCGACCTGGAGGCCTAGGCGCATGACCACGATCAACCTCCCGACGCCCGAGGGCCGGATCGAAAGCTACGCGCTTTCGCAGCCCCTCGCCTTCACGCCGGCCAAGGCGGACGCCTTGCCGCGCATCGCCTATTCCGCCGCGCATGTGGTCAACGACCCGATGGCCGACAATGACCCCTGGCTCGACACCGCGCTCGACTGGGAGGCGACGCTCGCCTACCGCGAGCATCTTTGGTCGCTGGGCCTCGGCGTGGCCGAAGCCATGGATACGGCTCAGCGCGGCATGGGGCTCGACTGGCCGACCTCGCTCGAGCTCATCAAGCGTTCGGTGGCCGCGGCCAAGGCGCATGGGCCGGGCGCGCTGATCGCCTGTGGCGCCGGCACCGATCATCTGGCCCCCGGCCCGGACGTCACGCTCGACGATGTGATCCGCGCCTATGAGGAACAATGCGAAAGCGTGGAGGCGGCGGGCGGGCGCATCATCCTGATGGCGAGCCGGGCGCTCGCCGCCTGCGCCACCGGCCCCGCCGACTACGCGACGGTCTACAGCCGCATCCTCTCCCAGGTGAAAGAGCCGGTGCTCATTCATTGGCTGGGCGAGATGTTCGACCCGGCGCTCGCAAGCTATTGGGGCAACGCCGATCACATGGAGGCGATGGAGGCCTGTCTCGCCATCCTCGCCGACCACGCCGACAAGATCGACGGCATCAAGATCTCGCTGCTCGACGACGGCAAGGAGATCGCCATGCGCCGCCGCCTGCCGGCGAGCGTGCGCATGTATACCGGCGACGACTTCAACTACCCGACGCTGATCGCGG
>CAZBRE010000037.1:30201-32410 GCA_964494065.1 uncultured Alphaproteobacteria bacterium | reverse complement strand
AAGAACGGCCTCCGCTACCCGATCCCGCAATACGGCATCCAAAGCGACGCCCGCGCCGGCATGGCGGTCAACTACGAGGGGCGGTAACTACCCCTCCGCCTGCACCTCGTGGGCGATGATGGCTTTCAGGATCTCGCTCGTCCCGCCGCCGATCAGGGTGAAGCGGATGTCGCGCAGGTGGCGCTGCACCGGATATTCCATCGCGTAGCCGTAAGAGGCATAGATCCGCGAAGTCTTCTCGCAGATCTGCAACGCCGCCTCGGTGGCGAACAGCTTCGCCATCGCCGCTTCCTTGTGATGCGGCTTGCCTTCGTCGAAGAGCACGGCGGCATGGTCGACCAGCAAGGTCGAGGCCGTCAAATCCGTCGCCATCTCGGCGAGCTTCATCTGGATCGCCTGGAACTTGCCGATCGGCCGGCCGAACTGCTGGCGCTCGCCGGCGTAGCGCACCCCGTCGGCGAGCGCCGCCCTGGCGCAGCCCACGGCAAGCGCGCCGGTCATGATGCGGATCTGCGCCAGGATCTTGCGGAGCTCGACCTCGCCCGCGCCGATCTCGCCCAGGCGGTTTTCCGCCGGCACGAAGCAGTCATTGATCGCGAGCTCGGAGGTCGGCAGCGCGCGGACGCCCATCTTGTGGATGGCGCGGCCGACATCGAGCCCCTCGAATTCCTTCTCCACCAGGAAGATGGTGAGCTTCTTGTCCTCTCCGGCCCGCGCGAAGACGGTGAAGAAATCGGCGTGCGGCGCCATCGTCACCCACATCTTCTGACCGTTCAGGCGATAGCCGCCCTCGACCTCGACCGCGCTGGTTGAGATCCCGCCGAGATCCGTCCCGGCATTGGGCTCGGTGATGCAGATCGAGCCGATCTTCTTGCCCTCCAGCGCCGGCTTCAGCAGGCGCTCGTGATGGTCGGGCGTGCCGAGCGAATAAACGAAGTTCGTCCCCATCATCGCCTGCATCGACACGCAGGCCGCGACCGAGACCGAGCCGCGCGCGATCTCCTCGATCGCCTTGCAATAGGCGAGCAGGCCGAGCCCGAGGCCACCCACCTCCTCGGGGTAGCGCATGCCGAAGAAACCCAGATCGGCGATCGCCTGAAACATCTCGCGCGGAAACTCGGCCGCCTCGTCGATCGCCTCGGCCTTCGGCGCGATCTGCTCGTCGCAGAAGCGCGCGAAGGTGTTCTGGATTTCGCGTATGTCGTCGGATAGTTCGGGCACTGACTAGTCTCCCCTGAGAGTCCTTCGATCCGGCTTTTTGCGGATCACTTTGCTTTTCGGATGGCCGCGCGCTGCGCTTTCGTTGCCGCCTTGTCGACCGCCCCGTTGCGCTCCAAAGCGACACCGAACGCTTTCCGCGCGGTCTTGCGGCTGACATAGCCGTCGGCGACATCCGCCGCGACACGCTCCGGATCGCGCTTGAGCGCCTTGCCGCGCCCACCCCCGCCGGGCAGCTCGACGACCAGATTATCGTCGCCCCGAATATAGTGCATCCCCTTGGCCGGCAAAGCTTTTCCGGACGCAAGGCGAACCTTCCCCGCGGCCCCATTGGCACCCCCGGCGCGGCCCTTGGCAGGATTGTCGACCCGGTCGAACATGGCGTAGAGCGCGAAGGGCGCCCCGTCGAGCGTGCCGACCTCGACCGTCTGTCCGAGCCCGCCACGCGTCTCGCCCGCGCCGCCGGAATCGGCCCGCAGCTCCTTCTTCCAGACGACGATGGGTGCCAGCGTTTCGAAGAGCTCCGACGACATGGCGCGCACGCCGCTTGGGAAGGCCGTCGCCGACATACCGTCCAGTCCAGGCCGCGCGCCCGAGCCGCCGGAATTGAACGAAAGCACCTCGTAGCGTTCGGCGGACACGTTGCCGCCGGGCCGGCCGACGCGCGCCGCGACCTCCGGCCCGCCGCGGATCTGGATGCCCCAGAGGCAGGCGGCGCCCTCAGCCGGCACGCGCTCGGGCACCGCCTTGGCGAGCGCGCCCAGCACGACGTCGGGCAGGAACTGGCCGATAATGTGGCGTGCGGCGACCGGCCAGGGCCGCTCCACATTGACGATCGAGCCCTCCGGCGCGGTCACCTCGACGGGTGCCAGCGAGCCCGCATTGTTGGGCACGTCGGGCGCGACGATGGTGCGTACGCCGAAGGCCGCGTAGGCCTTGCAGTAGTTGAGCACCACGTTGATGCCGAACGGGCTCGCCGGGCTCGATCCGG
>CAZBRE010000037.1:0-30101 GCA_964494065.1 uncultured Alphaproteobacteria bacterium | reverse complement strand
GTCACGTACGACAGGATGTCGCCCTCGACCTGAAGGGGCGTACGTACGTTCCCGCGAATAATAGTGAAGAGGTCCTTGTTGAGTTCTCCGCGATTAGCAAGCTTCATCAAAGGGATGTAAAGGCCTTCCTCGAACACCGAGCGGCCGTCGGGACCCTGGCCGAGCCCGCCGATGTCGACCTGGTGACACGTACAGGCGAAGAGCGCCACGACCTTACCGCCGCGATGAACGGGCGTCATCACCGTAACGTCGTGCAGATGCCCCGAGGTCATCCAGGGATCGTTGGTGATGTAGTGATCGCCCTCCTCCATCGTCTCGATGGGAAAGCGTTCGAGGAAATAGGGCGCCGCCAGCGCCATCGAGTTGACGTGCCCCGGCGTGCCGGTGACCGCCTGCGCCACCATGCGGCCGCGCCGGTCGAAGACGCCGGCCGAGAGATCGCCCGATTCGCGCACCACCGAGCTGAACGCGGTGCTCATCAGCGTGCGCGCCTGCTCCTCGACCACGGCGATCAGCCGGGCCCACATCACCTGATTGCGGATGTCGGCGAGCGCCCCAGCCTTCGAACCTGTGGTTTTTGCGGTCATTGCAGATCGCCCCGTTGGGGCCCTCCCTTGCGCAGAAGATAAACGTGGCGCCCTTCCATCACCAGCACGCCCGCCTGGTTATGCACCGTCGCGCGCATGGTGAGGACGCCCGTCGTGTTCTGCGGTCTCACCTCGATCACTTCGAGCGCCGAATAGAGCGTGTCGCCGAGGGTGACCGGCTTCAGTACCTTGAACGAGGCTTCGATGAGGCCGATCAGCGTGTCGTCGACCAGATGCGGGAACATCCCCGCCCCGGCGGCCGTCTGGATGAAGGTCTGCATGCCGTGGGCGAGCAGATCGGCATGCCCGCGCCTCCGGCAGTATTCGCGGTCGTAGTGGATCGGGTGGTTGTCGCCCGAGGCCGCCTGGAAGGCGGCGAAGATGCCCTCGGTCATGGTCCGCGAGGGCAAAGGGAACCGCTCGCCAATCTTGAAGTCTTCGAAGGCGCGCGGCTCGGCCAGCCGGTGCGCTTCGGGATCGAAGTCGTCGCTCATCTGCCCTCCTTGCGGTTGAGGACAATGTTGCCCGCACCGTCGATGCGTGCCGCGAAATGCGCCGGGACGACCGTCGTCGTCTGCCGCTCGGCGATGACGGCGGGGCCGTCGAACGCGGCGCCGGCACCCAGCGCGTCGCGCTGGTAAACCGCGACCGCCGTGCTCTCGCCCGTTTCCGCGTCGAACAGCGTGCGCGACCCGGCCGCACTCGCCCCGCGGCCCGAACCGGCGCTCACCGCGACAGGGGCCGCGATCGCGGCGCTGACCGTGACGATCCAGCTCACCACCTCGATATCGACGCCCTCGACGAGCCGGCCGTATTTCGCCCTATACGCCGCCTCGTAAGCCGCACGCAGCCCGGCGCCGTCCGCCGTCTCCAGTTTTCTCGCCGGCACAGGCACGGGGATCTCGTGGCCCTGGCCCAGATACCGCATATAGGCCTGACGCGTCTCCTCGCGCGCGCGGCTGGGCGCTCCGAGCTCGACGATGCGCGCCGCTTCGGCGCTCATCTCCTCCAGGATCGGGTTGACCAGCGCAGGCGCGAAGCTGTCCAAACGCTGATAGGCGGTGCGCGCCAGCTCGTAGGCGACGGGCGCGCGTAAGAATCCCACCGCCGAGCCGACACCCGCCGCGACAGGCACCAAAATGCGGTCGATGCCGAGCTTGTCGGCGATGCGCGCGGCGTGCACCGGCGCCGAACCTCCGAAGGCAATGAGCACCCGGCCCGCCACGTCCTTGCCGCGCTCGGTCGCGTGCTCGCGCGCGGCGTTCGACATGTTCTCGTCGACCATCTCGGCGACGCCCCAGGCGGCCGTGTACGCATCGAGCTTCAGCGGTGCGCCGATCCGCGACCTCAGAGCCGCTTCAGCCTTCTCGGGCTTGAGCGCGTAGGCGCCGCCGGCGAACCCCTTGGCGCCGATGCGGCCCAGCATGACGTCGGCGTCGGTCACCGTCGGCTCGCTGCCGCCGCGATCGTAGGAGGCGGGTCCAGGCTCGGAGCCCGCGCTATCGGGGCCGACGGTGATGCGCTTCATCGCATCGACGCGCGCGATCGAGCCGCCGCCGGCGCCGATCTCGACCATCTCGATCACCGGGATGCGAAGCGGCAGGCCGCTGCCCGGCTTGAAGCGGTAGGCACGCGCGACCTCGAAGGCGCGGGCCGGCTGGGGGGTGCCGTCGTCGATCAGACAGATCTTCGCCGTGGTCCCGCCCATATCGAAGGACAGCACCGCATCGAGCCTCGCCTCGCGCGCGATATGCGCGGCCAGGATCGCCCCGCCCGCTGGCCCCGATTCGACCAGCCGCACGGGGAACGCCTTGGCCGTCTCTGGCCGCGTCACCCCGCCGCTCGACAGCATGAGAAAGAGCGGGCAGGCAAAGCCGTTGTCGGCAAGCGCCGACTCCAACCGGTCGAGATAGCTGGCGATCAGCGGCCGCACATAGGCGTTGGCACAGGCGGTGGTGAAGCGCTCGTATTCGCGGATCTCGGCCGAGACCTCCGACGACAAACTCACCATGAGATCGGGATGCGCATCCGTCAGGATCTCGGCCGCGCGGCGCTCGTGGCCCGGGTTCTGATAGCTGTGCAGGAAGCCGATCGCAGCACTCTCGATGCCGAGCGACTTGAGCTTGCGGCCGAGCTTCGCAAGCGCCGCCTCGTCGAGTGGCACCAGCACCTCGCCCGCCACACTCAAGCGCTCGGCGATCCCGAAACGCAGGCGCCGCGGCACCAGCGGCGCCGGCTTCTCGATGTTGAGGTCGTATTGATCGAAGCGGCTTTCCGAGCCCATCTCGACCACATCGCGAAAGCCCTCGGTGGTGACCAGCGCGGTGGTCGCGCCCTTGCGCTCGATGATCGCGTTGGTGGCGAGCGTGGTGCCGTGGATGATCACCTCGACCTCGCCCGGCGCCATCCCCGATGCTTCAAGCGCCTGGCCCAACCCGTCAATCACCGCCCGGTCGGGCGCGTCATGGGTGGTCAGCACCTTCGCGGTGTACTGGGCCCCGCCCGCCTCGAGCACGACATCGGTGAAGGTGCCGCCGATATCGACGCCAATGCGCGCCTCCCGGGTCGGCGTGCTCACTGGTCCCGCTCCAATACACCGACCGTAAAGTGGCGCGCCGCTGCCATCAGATCACGATAGGCCGTCTCCGCCGCATCGGCATTGCCCGCCTCGATGGCGCTCAACACCTGACGATGGGACGCAACGGTCGTGCGGCGATTGGCGGCCTCGCGCAAGGTGCGCCGGCGCAGCCATTGGATCTGATCGTTGAAGCGGCTCGCGCATTCGGCCAATCGGCGGTTCGGACAGGCGGCGAACACGGCCTCGCGGAAGCCGATATTGGCGGCGATGAAGGCATCGGGCTCCTCGTCCGCCACGGCCCGCTGCTCTTCTGCGAGCCAATGGGCCATGGCGCCGACCTGCGCCGGGGTCGCGGCTTGGGCGGCGGCGGCGGCGATCGCCGGCTCGAGCAACAACCGCAACTCCAGAATTTCCTGCAGATCGGTTTCGTCGAAATCGGGCAGCGCGTAACCGCGGGCGCGCTCCTGCAGCAACCCGTCGCGCGCCAACTGGAACAGGGCTTCGCGGATCGGCGTGCGCGACACGCCGAGCATCTCCGCAAGCGCCAGCTCGTTGAGGCGGGTGCCCGGCTCCAGGCTCCCCGTCCGCAACTCGTCGCGGATCGCGTCATAGACCTGATCCCGCAACCGGGCCGGTTTTGTCAGCGCCGCCAATGCCATCTTCGCTTAGACTCCTCTTGCGCCAACGACCATCACCGCGCGCGGCGGCCTTGGGCCGTTCGTGCCCGCCGGCCCGCCGTATATCCAATTGATCCGTCAAGATTATGCATATTGCATACAGAATACAAAGTGAATACAAAAATGCAATCTTCGAGTCTATCCATCAAACTCGCGAAAACGGAGAGAGAGGCAGCATGCGCAACTACGTTGAGGCGCTGAAGGCGGGCGGTGAGCTGCGCGTGGTCGAGCGGACCGTCGATCCGCGCTTCGAGCTCGCCGCCGTCATCGCCGCCTCTCAGCGCGAGAGCGAAGCGGCGCTACTGTTCCGCTCGATCAAGGGCAGCGCGGTGCCGGCCGCGAGCAACCTTTACGGCTCCCACGACCGCCTCTGCCACATGATAGGGGTACCAACAGCAAGTGAGGGCGGGAGCTTTGTAGAGCGCTGGGCGGCGTTGAGCGACGCCTTCGAGGCCAAGCCCATCGACCCGCCGATCCGCCTGACGAACGCGGACGGCCTGGCGGAAACGAAGCTCTCCGCGCTCCCCGCCATCACCTATCACGAGAAAGACGCCGGCCCCTACATCACCGCGGGCATCGTCCTCGCCCGCCATCCGGAAAGCGGGACGGCGAACCTTTCCTTCCACCGCGCCATGCAGGTGAGCGATAGCGAGCTCCGCATCCGCATCGGCGACACGCACGACCTCGCCGGCATGATGGCCGCCGCCGAGGCGCAAGGCGAAGCCCTCGAGGTCGCGATGCTGATCGGCGCCGCGCCCGAGATCTTCCTTGCCGCCTGCGCCTCGCTGCCGCCTGAGGCCGACGAGCTCGCCGCAGCTGCGATGATCCGGGGCGAAGCGGTACCGGTGCGGCCGTCAAGCCATATCAACCTCGCCGTGCCCACCGACACCGAAATCGTCATCGAGGGCCGCATCCTGCCCGGCGAGCGCCGCCCCGAGGGGCCGTTCGGCGAGTTCCTGGGCTACTACGTGCCCGGCGGCAACAACCACGTGCTCGAGATCGCCGGCATTACCACGCGCCGCGATCCGATCTACCACGCGCTCCTCTGCGGCTCGCCCGAAGACATGCGCCCGCTGGAGACCGCGATCGCCGCGCGCATCTACCGCCATCTCGTCAAGGCCGGCATCCCCGGTATCATCGATGTGAGCTGCCGGCCGCGCCTGATGAACACTGTTGTGAAGATCGACAAGCAGTCGGCCGATCATCCGCGCGAGGTGATCATGGCCGCCTTCGACGCCCATACCGATTATTCGAAATCCGTCGTCGTGGTCGACCAGGACATCGACATCAACGACATGAACCAGGCCTGGTGGGCCTATCTGACGCGCGGCCGGGCCGACACCCGAGCCTTCGTGATCAAGGACCGGCCCGGCTTCTACCGCGACCCCAAGGGCGACTATCTGGGCCGGCTCGGCATCGACGCGACGATGCCGCTCGACCGTAAGTTCGAGTTCGAGCTGAAGCGTGTCCCGGGCGCCGACACGATCGACCTCAAGGACTATCTGACATAGGCGGGGCTGAAATAGCCGGGCTCAGTACCCCGCGCGGTCGACGCCGAAGTCGCGGCGCGCGCCTTGGATCGTCACGGTGAACCCCGCGATCACGTCGATGAAGGTCATCAGCGTGATCAGGAAGAAGGTGAGCGTCCCGAAGCCCTTGAGCAGCAGGAACTCCAGCAGCGCCGCCACGAAGACCGCCATCGACAGGACATGGTCAACGACGGCCACGGTGGAGGTCCGCGTCGCCTTGACGATCTCGACATAGAGCAGCAGCAGGCCGAGCGCGACGAGGAGCCCGCCGAGTGAGACCGCGAGCGCGTCCTTCGACGGCAGCGCGATCGCGAAGACGGCGCTTTCGGTCGTCAGCGTGGTGAAGAAGACGACCGCGTTATAAGCGGCGAGGACGAGGATAAGCAGCGGGAAGACGCGCAACATGAGGGCCTCCGGGGCGGGCGGGAACGGCGAAGGTCGGCCGCGATTGGCGCGATGATAGGGCGTGCGGACCGGATTGCAACGAACACCCGCGATACGGTGGCCGATGCCCGTCTCTCCCTACTCCGCGGCACCCTGGGGTTGGAGCTGGCGCAGCAGCGGCAGATAGCCTTCGTCCTTCAGGCGCCGGCCGCGTTCGGTGAAGAGGGCGCCGCGCCCTTCGACCCCGTGGCCTTCGAGCAACCGGCTCATGAAGTTGAAGCAGCAGACGACCATGATCGCGTCGTGCAGCGCCTGCTCGTCCCAGCCGGCGTCGTAGACCGCTTGCGCATCATCCTCGGCGAAGCTCTGTGGGTCGCGGGTCAGCTTTCCCGCCATGCGCAACAGCGGCACGATCTTGGGCGGGAACCCGGCGCCCTCCAGGTCGTCGAACATTGCATCGACCGCCGCGTCGGGAATATAGTCATAGGCCTTGGCGGTCTCGGCATGCACGCCGTGGCAGTAGCGCCCGCCCGCGATCCCGCAGACATAGGCGGAAATCAACTCGCGCACGCCTTCGCTGAGCGGCGAGGGCCCGCGCATGATCGCCTCGTGGAGATGGAGCAGCGGTGCCCCGGCTTCCGGGCTCATATTGAAGATATCGAGGACAGCCGCGTCCTCGCCGAGCTTGGGAAACTTCGCCATGCGTTTGGTCCCTGATCAGAAGCGGTCGGGCCGGTAAGGCGTGAGGTCGAGGCCGGGATGCTCGCCCGCCGCCAGCTTGGCGATGATCTCGCCCGTCGCCGCCGCCATGGTCAGCCCCAGCATGCCGTGGCCGAAGGCGAAGAGCACGTTGGCGTGCTTGGGCGAGCGCCCCAGGATCGGCAGGCTGTCGGGCAAGGTCGGCCGGTGGCCCATCCAGGTTTCGGCACCCGTGTCGCTCAGCCCCGGGATCATCTTCTTGGCCATCGGATAGAGCATACGCGCCCGCGCGTCGTTGGGCGGCGCGTTCACGCTGGCGAACTCCACCGTGCCGGCGAGGCGAATGCCGCCGCGCATCGGCGTCACGCCGAAATGCATCGCGCCGTCGACCACCGGCGCCTGCAGCTCCACCCCCGGCTCGGGCAGCATCAGGTGATAGCCGCGCGCGCTTTCCATCGGCACGGACGCGCCGAGCCGTTTCGCGAGCGGCGAGGACTGAATGCCGGCGCACAGCACGAGCTGGTCAACGTCGCGGCGCCCGCCGTTGCACAGGAGCGCGACGGGTCCCGTCGCCGCCATCTCGATGTCGCGCACCTCGTCGCGCACCAGCTCCACGCCCAGCGACTGGGCATGCTCCAGGTAGCTTTTCGCGATACCGAGCGGATCGACGGTGTAGAAGGTATCGCGCAGGTGATAGGCCCAGCGGTAGTCGCGCGCGAGCGCTGGCTCCATCTGCCGCACGGCATCGTCGTGCAGCTCCTCGACCGGCGCGCCGTGGCGGCGAAAGAGATCGATCTCCCATTCGGCCTCCTCGAAGGAGGCCTGGTTCGGATAGACGAAGAGCAGCCCGCGCGTTCGGATGAGGTCGGTGGCACCCGCCTCGCGCAGCATCGTGCGATGCGCCTCGCCGGAACGATCGAGCAGAGCTTGAAGCGACCCCGCGATCGCCTCGACCTTGTCAGCGTTTGCGTTTCGGAGAAGCCGCAGCAGAAACGGCGTGAGGCGCGGCAGGTAGCGCCAGCGGAGCTTGAGCGGGCTTTCCGGATCGAAGAGCAGCTTGGGCAACTGCCGCATGATGCCGGGCGTGGCAAAGGGGAGCGGCGTACCGGTCTGGATGAAGCCCGCATTGCCGTAAGAGGCCCCCATGCCGGGCTCGCCGCGCTCGATCACCGTGACGGGAAAGCCGTCGCGCGCCAGCGCCAGCGCGCAGGCGCTGCCCACGACGCCCGCGCCGATGATGGTGTGATGCGGCTTGCCCGTGCCGCCGCGTGCCTCGCTCATGCTCGCTATCCCCTAGCGCCGGCGCGCGACGCGATAGGTCGACGTGATATGCGCGCAGGGCTGCGGATCGCCATCCGATGTCAACCAGCATTCCAGATAGTACAGCCGCGCGCCGCGCCGCACGATCCGCGCCTCTGCGATCAGGTCGGCTTCCCGGGCCGGCTGCAGAAACGTAATCGCGTAGTTGGCCATGACCGGAATGACGTCCTCGCCGAGCGCCCCCAGAACGCAGGCATACATCGCCGTGTCGGCGAAGCCCATGACCATCGGCCCGGAGAAGACGCGCCCGCTGCCGTCCTGCCACGGCTCGTCGCCCATGAATTCGGGTCGGAACGGCAGGCGGACCCGGATTGCATCGCCGCCGACCGCTTCGACCACCTCGCCGTGATGATCGACGCGAGGCAGATTGCGCACGATCAAGGCTTCGGTCTCGGACGCGGTAAGAGCGGCGGGACGATCCTGCCCCCCCTTTGGTTCATCGTTCATGGTGCACCCTAGCGTTTCGCGTCGCGCTTGGCGTCGGTGTCGGAATAGGCGGTCATCACGTTGAGCACCGCCTGGCGGCCGTTGACGCCCACCTCGTGGAGCGCGCGTTCGAGCGCCGCCGGCAGGTCGCTCGCCCGCTCGACCTTTTCGCCGTAGCCACCCGAAGCCTCGACGATCTTCTCATACGCCGGCGCGGGCTCGAGATAAGTGAGCGGCGCGCGGTTGGAGACCGCCGCCGAGCCTTCGGGATAGATGCTCAAGGTGGCGCGGCGCACGGCCCCCCACATGGCGTTGTTGAGGATCACCGTGAGAAACGGCAAGTCGTTGGCAGCGCTCACGAAATGCGCCGGCGTCGGGTTGCCGAACATATAAGAGCCGTCGCCGATCACCGCGATGACGCGGCGGTCGGGCCGGCCGAGCTTGAGGCCCAGCGCCGCCCCCAGCCCCCAGCCGAGCCCGCCCGCCGGGCTGGTGCCGAAATAGGTGCCGAGCTCGGTGCGGTCGAGGAGGCCGACAGGAAACGCGGTTTCGGTCACCACCGTATCGCCGCTGCCGATCGCCTTGTTGAGGCAAGCGGCAACGTAAGCGATGGTCGCCCGGTCGCCGTCGGGCACGGCCGACTGCGCCGCCTTCTTGGCTTCGTCCTGCTCGGCGCGCATGGCGGCGATCCATTTGCGGCGCGCGGCGATCGACTTGGCACGGTCGTGGGTTTCCTCCGCCATCGCCGAGGACAGCGCCTCCAGGGTCGCGCGCGAATTGCCGGCGATGGCGAGATCGGCGCGGAAGCTCCGCATCGGATAGTCGGTAAAGAGCGGGTCCTCGCCGATATGCACGACCTTGGCGTCGGGGTTCACGTCGTGCAGGCGCGGGATCCACGGCACGTCGCAGTCGAGCGCGATGATCGTGTCGGCGGCCGAGAGCAGCGGGCCAGGATCGTGGCCCAGATGCATCGGATGATAGCTCGGCAGGAAGAGATAGCGCGCCCGGTAGCCGACCACCGGGACGGCATAGGCTTCGGCGAGCGCCGCCAGCGCCGGCACGTCGGCGGAATTGCGCCCGAAGCTGCCGGTGACGATGAGCGGCGTCTCGCTCGCCGCCAGCCAGGACGCGGCACGGGCCACGGCCTCGGCATTGGGCGAGGCGGCGGTCGCGGCGGCCCGGCGGCTCGGCGAATCGTAAGAGAGATCGCCCGCCCCGTCGGCCAGCACCTCGCGCGGCATGGTGAGATAGACGGGCCCGCGCGGCGGCGACATCGCCACCGTGAGCGCGCGGTCGACCACGGCCTCGATCTGATCGGCGCGGCGCAGCTCGTAGTCCCATTTGACCATCTCGCGCACCATGCCGGCCTGGTCGAACATCTCCTGGCCCCAATGGATGAAGACGCTGCGCGAGCCCAGCGCGTCGTCCTCCATGATCGGCGTGCGCCCGGCCGCGACCAGCATCGGGATCGACTCGCGGGCGGCGTTGATCAGCCCGCAGATCGCGTTCGCCGTGCCGACATTGACGTGCAGCATCACCGCCTGCGGCCGCCCGGTCGCGAGATAGGCGCCGTGCGCCATCGCCACCGCGAGGTTCTCATGCGGCACGGTGATCGGGATCGGCGCGCGCGACTGGCCGGCCGCGGCCTTCGACAGCCCCTCGATGATCGAGGGGAAGTCGGTGCCGGCATTGCCGAAGATGTAGTCGACCCCGCGGTCGGCGAGGAGCTCGAGCAGGGCCTCGCCCGTGCTCGCCACCTCGGTCGTGCGCTTGCCCATCGTCTCCCCCCGGTCTTTCGTCTCGTTACCGCCCGCCAGCGGCTCAGGCGACGCCGCGTCGTTGCCGCGCCCGAATAATCAGCAATTCATACCCCGCAATGGCCAATCCTGCGAGCACGCCGATGAGCGCCACGTAATAGGCCCCAGTGAACGCCCCCTGCGGCGCCAGGGCGAGCAGGCCCGCGACCAGGAAATTGGCCCGCGGCGCTGGCCCGATCCGGCGGGTCAGAAAGCCGGTGATCGCGATCGAGACGAGCCAGATGCCGATCGTCGCCGCGGCGATGGCGGCCATGATCTTTAACGTGCTGCCGACCAGAATCAGCGTCGGCGACAGCACGAAGAGGAAAGGGATGACGTAAGCGAGCCAGCCGAAGCGAACCGCAGCAAAGCCCGTGCGCACCGGATCGGAGTTGGCGATGCCGGCGGCGGCGTAGGCGGCGATCGCCACCGGCGGGGTCAGCATCGAGAGCATGCCGAAATACATGACGTAGAGGTGCGCGGCCATCGGATGCACGCCGACCTCGACCAGGCCCGGCGCGACCAGCGCGGCCAGCAGCACGTATACGCCCACCGTCGGCAGCCCCATGCCGAGCACGATGCAGACGGCAGCGGCGAGCAGCAGCAACGCCATCAGGCTGCCCGAGCCCAGCTGCACCAGCACGTTCGTGAAGGTGAAGCCGAGCCCGGAATTGGAGAGCACGCCGATCACCACCCCCGCCCCCGCAGCGATCAGGATGATGTCGAGCACCGCGTTCCCCGTCCGCCGCACCGTGTCGAGCAGGACAAAAAGCGACGGCCGGAAGCCGCGATAGCCGAAGACGAGCGAGAACAGGATGAGCCCCGCCGCCGCGCTGATCGCCGCGAGCTGCGGCAGCCAGTTGAAATGGAAGAGCGCCAGGATCAGCATCGCGAATGGGACGACGAAGATCCAGCCCGGCAGCAGCGCCGACGCGCGCGGGATCTCGCTGCGCTTGAGCGCGGCGAGCCCGTCGCGCGCCGCCTCGAGATCGGCCTGCACGAAGAGCGCGAAGTAATAGAAGAGCCCCGGCACCAAAGCCGCGATAACGACATTGGCGTAGGAGGTCTCCAGGAAATCGGCCATCAGAAAGGCGGCGGCCCCCATGACCGGCGGCAACAGCTGGCCGCCTGTCGAGGCAACGGCCTCGATGGCGGCCGCTTTGTGCGCGGGATAGCCGCCGCGCCTGATCATCGGGATGGTGACCACGCCCGTGGCGACGACGTTGGCGACGGCGCTGCCGGAGATCGACCCGAACAAGGCCGAGGCCACGACCGCGATCTTGGCCGCCCCGCCGCGAAACCGGCCCATCGCCACCTGCGCCAGTTCGGTGAAGAACGCCGAGCCCTGGGTGGCATTCAGAAGCGTGCCGAAAAAGACGAAGGCGACGACGATCGAGCAGGCAATCGCGAGCGGTCCGCCGGGGATCGCATTGCCGTCGAAGGCCAGCAGCCCCGCATAGACGTCCCAATTGATCTGCTGGGCGGAGAATTGGCCGCTCAGATGATGGCCGAGCACGCCATAGATGATGAAGGCGCCGATGATGATCGGCAGCGTGTTCCCGGTGCCCCGCCGCAGCGCCTCCACCATCATCGGCACCAGGATGAGCCCCACCGCGACGGCGTCCCACGGCGTCTCGGTATACATCTCCGCGAGGCGCGGATATTCGAACGCCATGTAGCAGCCGACCGCGAAGCCAAGCGCCGCCAGGACGATGTCGTACCAGGGTGCGGTGAGGCGCGGGCTCTTCCGCCGGAAGGGCAGTCGCAGATAGGCGAGCGGCAGCGCGAAGGCGAGGATCGCCGCCGTGTACTGGGCCGGATAGAGGTTGAGGCCGAGATACTGGAAGACCTCGAGCGCCCACAAGAGCGAGATCACCGTGACGCCCGACGCGGCAACCGTCGTCGCGGCGCGCAACCAGAACGGCCAAGCACCCGTGGCCTGGCCGCGCTCGGCCTCGTCCTCTGCTTCGGTCCGGTTAGGAGCTACTTCGGTGGCCAGAGGCCCTGCTCCTTGTAGAACTTGATGGCGCCCTCGTGCCAGGCGACCGGCCCCATCTTCTTGTTCATCCGTTTCGGATTGAAGAGGTTGTAGACCGGCCAGGCGGCGGCCATCGCCTTCTTGTTGGCGTGCATGGTCTTGACGAGCTGGTAGACCTTCTCCGCGCTCGTGCCCTTATGCGCGAAGACCAGCGCATCGTAGGTCAGCGCATACATCGGCGCCGTCACGCCCGGATTGTGCTTGCCCGGCACCTCGCGCCGGAAGTAGGCGACCGGCATGTGCTTGCGCATCTTCGCCAGATTCTCCGGCGTATTGGGGATCGCCAGCGCGCGGATGCCGATCTTGGCGTGCGCTTCGCGCACCTTGGGCGCACCCATGGCGAAGAGGAAGACGTCGGTCTTGCCGGCGATGAAGGCATTGGCACCGGCGACGATATTCGGCACCGGAACCGGCCGCAGATCCTTGCGCGTGAGGCCGGCGGTCTCAAGATGGGCGTCGATCAGGTTGAGGATGATTTTCTGCGCCACGTATCCGTCGGGCGAGCGCGCGCCCTTGAGGTCGGCGATGGTCTTGTACTTGGAGTCCTTGCGCACCCAGAAGCCGTTGCGCAGCGGGAACATGATGAAGACCGCGCGCAGGTTCGGGTGCTTGCGCCCCTTGAAGTGGCCCTCGCCAGTGACCGCGATCGAGAGCTCGTACTCGTTGGCGAGGCCGAAATCGACCTGGCCCTTGTTGACCGTCGGGATATAGACGTTGGGGCTGGTGAAGTTGCGCAGGGTGGCGCGCAGCCCGCCCTTGTTGGTGGCAATCTTGGCGATCACCGTGCCGGCCCGGTCGTAGAGCGAGCCCTTCTTGGACGCGGCGATCCCGACCGTCTCGGCCTGGGCGGCGCTCACAACACCCATAGTACCCAATGCGATCAGCGTAAGCGCGGCCGTACCTGTCGTGATGACATGCTTCATGCTTTCCTCCCTGGTAAAGCTTGGGTTGCGGTGAGCCGCGCTGCCCACTATCCGGCGCGCCGCCCTCCCAAGTCTCGGGAAAGACTATCGGAATCGGGGGAAAAAGGAAACCGGCCCGACCCGCCCATCGGTCGTGCAAAACCCCAGGAAACATGGGAGGATCGGCGCGCTTAGACGGCTCGGACAACCCCACGGAACGGCCGATGCAGACGCTGACGATTAGCGATATCCGGATCGACCGGGTGCTGGAGCAGGAAGGCCCGATCTTCGGGCTCGACTTCCTGCTGCCCGAGGCACCGCCCGACATGTTCGATGCGAACGCCGACTGGCTGATGCCGCGCTTCGCCGACCCGGCGAGCCGGAACCTCATTCTCTCCTTTCATTCGCTTTTGGTCCGCACACCCACGCGAACCATCCTGGTCGATGCCTGCGTCGGCAACGACAAGGAGCGCCCCGAACGCCCACCCTGGCATCACGCCCGGTTCCCCTTTCTCGACAATCTGGCCAGCCACGGTGTGGTCCCCGAGGATATCGACGTCGTGCTCTGCACCCATCTTCACGCCGATCATGTCGGCTGGAACACCAAGCTGATCGACGGCCGCTGGGTGCCGACCTTTCCCAACGCCACCTACATTTTTGCCCGGCGCGAATACGAGCATTGGGAGGCGGAGAGCGCCAAGGCCAGCGCCGAGGAGCCGCTCCTCCACGGCTCCTTCGCCGACAGCGTGCTGCCGATCGTCGAGGCCGGCCGCGCCCAGCTCGTCGAGTCCGATCACGAGCTCGACCACGGCGTCCGGCTCGAGCCCGCCCCCGGCCACACGCCGGGCAACATCGTCATCCGGGTCGAGCGGAATGGCGCCCGCGCGCTCCTGGTCGGCGATGCGATCCACTCGCCGGCGCAGTTCGCCAATCCGGGTCTCTCGACCCGATTCTGCAGCGATCCCGCCCAGTCGGCGCAGACCCGCCTCCGCCTGATCGACGAGGTCGCCGAAACCGACACCGCCTTCCTGACTGCGCATTTCCCTACGCCGACCCTCGGCCGCGTCATCCGCCGCGGCGAGGCCTTCGGGTTCGAAGATCTTTAGCCGCGGGCTGGTCTCCGACCGGTCGGCGCATTACCTAGCCCCGAATGAACACAGAAGACGACAAACAATCCCTCGTGCTCGTCCACGGCTCGCCCGCGACGGGGCAGGCCTGGCAGGCCGTGGCGAAACATCTGCCCGAGCGCTACCGGGTCGTCACGCCGACGCTCCACGGCCATGACGGTGCCGGGCCGGCCGAGACCCCGCCGCCGACCACGACCGACGCGCTCGCCGCGGCGCTCGAGGCGGATATCGGAGAGATCGACGGGCCGATCCTGCTCGCCGCCCATTCCTACGGCGCCAGCGTGGCGCTGCACCTGGCCCTGCGCGGCAACATTCCCATAACGCGCCTGCTGCTCATCGAGCCGGTGACGCCGCACGCGCTCGAGCTCGCCGGCAACGAGGCGTCCCACGGCGTGCTCCGGTCCGGCATCGGCGGCTATCTCGATGCGCATGAGGCGGGCGAGCCGGAGGCGGTCAGCCGCATGATCGATTTCTGGTTCGGCGCGGGCGCCTTCCACGCCATGCCGGAGCCCGTGCGGACTTATCTGATCGACCGCACGCCCGTGAACGTGCGCGACGTGCGCGCGTCCTTCGCCGAGACCTACACCTACGACGATCTGGCCCGGCTCGATCTTCCGGTCCTCATCGCCTGCGGCAGCCGCAGTCCGAGCGTGACCGTCGATCTCGCCGAGGCAGTGCTCGCCGGTTTGCCCCAAGGCCGCCGCGCCACGGTCGAGGGCGGCGACCACGCCATGCTCACCAGCCATCCCGAGGCGGTGGCCCACATGATTGACGAATTCTTCGCCTGAATTCTTTTCCGGGCGACGGGTTTCCGGTTCATCGCGCCCGGGTGAACGCGTATCCTTGGCCCGATCATGCACGCCCCCATTGCCGCCGCCTCATCCGATAGCGATACCGACGTCCAGAGGGTCCTGAAGGACACCTTCGGCTTCGATGCGCTGCGCCCCGGCCAGGACGAGGTGATCGCCGCGGTGCTCGATGGCAGGAACGTGCTCGCGGTCATGCCGACGGGATCGGGCAAATCGCTCTGCTATCAGGTGCCGGCGCTGGTCACGGGCGGGCTCACGGTGGTCGTCTCGCCGCTCGTCGCCCTGATGCGCGACCAGGTCGAGGCGTTGCGCCTGAACGGCATCGCCGCCGCCAGCATCAATTCGGACCACGACCGCACGGCGAATGTCGCCACCTGGCGCCGCGTGCAGGCGGGCGAGATCCGGCTGCTTTATCTCTCGCCCGAGCGCCTCATGACCGACGCCATGCTGGGCGCGCTCGCCAAGATCGGCGTCCAACTCTTCGCCATCGACGAGGCGCACTGCATCTCCCAGTGGGGTCCGGCGTTCCGTCCCGAATACGCCGAGCTCTCGGCGCTCAGGACGCGCTTTCCCGATACGCCGGTCATCGGGCTTACCGCCACCGCCGATCCGCCGACCCGCACCGATATCGAGGCCAAGATCTTCGGCGGCGACGTGGTCTCGGTCGTCACCGGCTTCGATCGCCCGAACCTCTCGCTCGCGGTGACGCTGAAGAGCGGCTGGAAGAAGCAGACCGCCGAGTTCGTCGCCACACGGCGGGGCTCGTCCGGCATCGTCTACTGTCTTTCGCGGCGCAAGACCGAGGAGGTCGCCGCAATGCTGTGCGAGCAGGGCCACACCGCGCTCGCCTTCCACGCCGGCATGGACGCGCGCGTGAAGGCTCAAGTCCAGAACCGCTTCATGACCGAGCCCGGCGTCGTCATCGTCGCCACCGTCGCCTTCGGCATGGGCATCGACAAGCCCGATATCCGCTACGTGCTGCACACCGATCTGCCGGCGAGCCCGGAGGCCTATTACCAGGAGATCGGCCGCGCCGGCCGCGACGGCGAGCCGGCGGAGACCATGCTGCTCTACGGGCTCGACGACATCCGCATGCGCCGCGCCTTCATCGAGGAGGAGGATGCGGGCGACGACCGCCGCCGCCGCGAGCACAAGCGCCTCGATGCGCTGATCGCCTATTGCGAGGCGCCCGAATGCCGCCGGCAGATGCTGCTCCGCTATTTCGGCGAGGCGACCGAACCCTGCGGCAACTGCGATATCTGCCTCGACCCGGTCGAGCGCCAGGACGGCACCCGCGAGGCGCAGATGGTGCTGTCCACCGTCGACCGCACCGGCCAGCGCTGGGGGGCGGCGCATATCGTCGGCGTGCTGCGCGGCAGCGAGAGCGAGAAGATCCAGAAATGGCGGCACGACGAGCTGCCGACCTACGGGGCGGGCGCCGACCGCGCGGCGGGCGAATGGACCGGCATCATCCGCCAGATGGTCGCGGCCGGGCTGCTCGAGATCGACATCGCCGGCTATGGCGGCTTGAAGGCGACGCAGGCGGGCGCGGCGCTCCTGCAAGGCGACGGCGAGTTCCGCTACCGCCCTGACACGATCCGCGCGCCCAAATCGGTCGGACGGAAGGCCGCGACGTCGGCCGCCGCACAAAGCCTCGACGATGTGGGTGCGGATCTGCTCCAGCGCCTGAAGGCGCTCCGCCTCGATCTCGCCAAGGCGCGCGACGTGCCGGCTTACGTGGTCTTCTCCGACAAGACGCTGATCGACATGGCCGCGCGCCGCCCCGCCGACCGCGATGCCTTCGCGGAGGTCTACGGCGTCGGCGCGGCAAAGCTCCGCGATTTCGGCGACATCTTCCTGGCCGAAATCGCCAAATCGTGACGGCCCCCGCAAAGTGCGGTCTCGCCGTGATGGCGAACGACCGCGTCTACGACTGGTTCCTGCCGTTCCTGCGCAGCTTTCGGGCCCACAACCCCGACATGCCAGGCGTCGTCATCCCCTATCACAACGACATGAAGCGAACGGCCGCCGCCGCCGCGGAACATAATTTCGAGGTGGCCGGGTACGACTTTGCGATGCTTGACCGCTTCGCGCGCAAGCTCTTCCCCCGCAACCGCTACCGGCGGCGCAAGCTGCGCAAGCTCGCCGTCTTCGACCTGCCGTTCGAGACGACGATCTATCTCGACATCGACACGCTGGTGCTCGCCAACTTCGACGCTTTGGCCGATGTCCTTACGCCCGGCGAGGCCGAGCTCGTCTATGCGAGCTTGTCGCCCGAATGGGTCTACAAGCCCGGCTACAAGGACGTCCCCGCGCTCGCCCGCGGACCCCTGTTCAGCGACGGCTTTTTCGTCACCGCCAAACGGTTTCTAACCACGGCGCAGGTCATGGAGACGATCAGGGAGAACCTTGCGCTCTACCGCTCCTTGCGGCAGGACGATGTCTATTGCCAGCCGGTGGTCAATTTTACGGCACATATGCGCGGCCTGGCGCTCCGGCCCGTTTCCGCCGTGACGCCCGATCTCTCCGACGTCACCTTCTATCGGGCCGACGGGATCGTGGCGGGCGACGGCGGCTACCGCGACGCCGACGGCCGCCAGGTGCTGTTCGTTCACTGGGCCGGCGCGAAGACCGGCGATGCCGGCGCGGACCCGCGCTTCGGTGCGCTGTGGCGGGGCTACCTTGGCGAAGGTTAGTCGCGCACATGGCCGTTACGACCCCGCATCGGTGACGCCGCGTTTGGGCGTGCGGGCGAATGCGCTCGCCCGGCCGAACTTGGCCTCGATGACGCCGCGGATATTGCTGAGCGTCGAGAGCACCATCAGCACCGGCACGCTCAGGAAAACCAAGAGGAACTTCGCCACGCTCCAGCGCCTGAGCAGCCGGTTGGCGGTCCAGGTGCCGAAGAGATGCGTGCCCTCGCCGATCGCCAGCGCCAGGATCAGGGCGGCGACCATGTAGGGCATGCTGTCGGCCTGGAGGATGAGGCCGACGATCCCCGTCACAGCGGCGAGCCCGAAGAGCGGGATCGCCCACCAGGCCAAGAGATGAACGAGCGCGCCACGCATCTGCGTGGCATTGAACCCCGAGCCCTTGAGGCGCGGCAGCATCTTCTTGGCCACCTGGGCAAAGCCCTTCGACCAGCGCTTTTGCTGCTGGGTCCAGGTCGCCACCGTCGTCGGCAGCTCGCCCAGCACCGACACGCTCACCAGGAATTCCGCATGCCAGCCCTTGAGATGCGCGCGGTAGCTGAGGTCCATGTCCTCGGCCAGCGTGTCGCCCTGCCAGCCGCCGGCCTCGATGATCGCCGCACGCCGCCACACGCCGCAGGTGCCGTTGAACGGCAGCACCTGGCCCGACCAGCTCCGCGTCGCCTGCTCGATGGCCAAATGCGTGTCCAGCATCAGCACCTGGGCGCGGGTGAGCCAGTTCTCCTCGCCGTTCAGGAAATCGAAGCGCGCCTGGGCGAAGGCGAGCTTTTTCTCGGCCAGCAGCGCCTTCATGCATTGCTTCAGGAAATCGGGCGCCGGCACGTAGTCGACATCGAGAATGGCGACGAAGGGATGCGGCGCCTTCTCGATGCCGAATTGCAGCGCGCCCGCCTTGAAGCCGGCGCGGTCGTCGCGGTGGATCAGCTCCGCATCGATGCCGCGTGCGGCGATCGCCGCCACCGCCTCACGCGCGATCGCGGTCGTCCCGTCGGTGCTGTCGTCGAGCGACTGGATATGCAGCTTGTCCTTCGGCCAGTCGAGCGCCGCCGCGGCCTCGAGCACCCGGGTCACGATCGGCCCCTCGTTGAATGTGGGGAGCTGGATCAGCACGTGCGGAAGATCGGCATCGGGCGACAGCGCGCTTTCCAGCAATGCCTTTTCGCGCTCCATGGCCGTCGGGCGCAGGCGGCGATGCAGCACGATGAGGCGCAGAAAGCCCAGCACCATCGCGGTCAGCCCGACCAGCGCGAACAGGAAAAGCCCGTCATTGATCACGCTGATGATCTCGATTGCGGTCATAAGACTGTTAGAACTCCAGACGCTGGCACCACTCTGGACTCCGGGCGTTGTTTCGGTTGCGCGGGGCCGCTAGGCGGCACGCGTTGCCAGCCGGGGCGAGCGCCGCTCGGAGCGGACCAGCAGATAGATCCCGACCGCCAAGGGCAGCACCAAAATGGCGCCGAACAAACTCAACAACGCCGGCGCCGGCAATATCACTCCCTGCAGCAACAGGAAGAAGGACAGATGCAGGCCACCCACGACGACGGCGATCGCGCCCAGGCTTTTGATCCGGTCGCGTCGTGGCGAATGCATGCCCAGCAAAACGCCGACGCAGAAGATGCCGTATGAGAGACACAAGAACGGCGCGATCAAACGCCGGTAGAGCTCGCCCCGCCACTTGCGGGCCTTCGACGGGCTGCTCAGCACTCGCGCCGGCGGCTCCATCAGCGCGGCGATCGTCTGCTCCTCCGGCCCACGCCAGCCGCGCACCCGCCAAACATTCCGGCGCAGCATCGGTAGATGTTGGGACAGCTGCTTGAAGGTCACCGAATCGTATTTCGATGTGCCCTGCTTTTTCGTGACCACATCGATCCGTCCGCGATGAAGGATCAACACCAGCGTCTCCGGTTCCTCCACGAACTCGCCCCGGCGCGCGAACAAGACCCGCGACTCGCTCGGCTTGCTCTGGTCAACCAGGAACACGTCCTCCACCTCGTTGTCGCTGATCCAGCGATAGATATAGATGGTGACGCCGTGCTTGACGCCGATGAACCGTCCTTCCGGCAGAGCGCGGAAATGGATGTAGTTCCGCGCGTTGTAGCGGATGTTCTCCAGGCTGCTCAGGCTCGCCGGAATCAGATAGACCGAGATACCGATGCACACCAATGTCGCGATCACCGAAAGCGCAAGCGCCGGCTTGGCCACGCTCAGCTTCGAGAGGCCCGCGGAATTGAGCGCCGTGATCTCGTTGTCCGACAGCACCTTGTCGTAGAAGCGCCCGAGCGTGATCGCCAGAAACACCGGCGTGGCCAGATAAAAAATCATCGGAAAGAAGAGCGGCACGGCATCGTAGATCAGCCGGGGGGAGAGTCCGCGGGTGAAGATCGGCTCGATCAGCGGTACAATGTGAACCAGGACGATCGGAATGGTGAGCCCCAGCGAGATCATCACGAAGAGCGCTGTTTGCCGGCCGAAATGGTTCCAGAAAATGCTACCCCGGCCCATCCGGAAGCTGCGGCTTGGGCGGATCGCGGTCTTGGCGGCCTGTCTTCCGGCGACGTTCGCGATCATGTCAGTCATCGACGGGCTCTATCGCCGCAACGCATCGACCGTCATCGCCGGAGCCCGGACGCGCGTCATCGCATCTCCGGCCGAGACCCGGATGCCCCCCGCGTAACCCGCCGGCCGTTGCCCACCCGACGGGGCACGCCGCATGCCGAATGCAGTCCACAAGATGCCCTTCACCGTCGTTGAGGGCGCGACAATACCATGCGGACTCCATGCCGCAAACGATTGAAAGGCGCGGGTTTTGGCGTTTCTCGCCATCTTCGCGAGGCCTCAATCGAGGCCCGAGCCGACCGCCTCGCGATCGCCCGCGCCGGTCTCGGCGTACGCGGCGATATAGCGCGCGAGGCGCTCGGTCATGCCCGCAATATCGAGGACGGCGGCGCGCTTTGCCACCGCGTCGGCCGCCCCGCCCGCGCGGTAGGAAAGCACCTGCCGCACCGCTTCGCGGGGCTGCGGTGCGTATCCGCCCAGATCGCGCGCCTCCAGAAAGCGGACCACCGCGCGTTCATTGAGCGCCGTATACGAGGTCGCAATGAAGGGGCGGCCGACCGCCAACGTCTCGAACACCGACGCGGGGCCGGCCTTGCCGACGACAACGTCGGCCGCCGCCAGGAACCAGGTCATACGGTCGGTGAACCCTTCGATCCGCACGCCTTGTTCGGCGAAGACGGCGAGCCGGTCCTTCAAAGCCGCGTTCCGACCGGTGAGGACGACGACCTGCACACCCTCGGCCAGAAGCGGCTCGATCAAAGCGGGGACATTTCCGCCGACGCCCTCGCCCCCCATCGAGACGAGCGCGGTGAAGCAGTCCTCCAGCCCGAGCTCCGCCCGCGCCGCGCCGCGCCCGGGCGCGTCCAGATCGGATTGACGCACCGGATAGCCGACCACGTCGATGTGGGCCTCCGCGATGCCGAACCGCAGGAGATCCTTGCGGGCGGCATTCGACGGGACCATGAAGCGCTCCGCCCTCGGCTCGGCCCAGAGGGCGCTGGCGTCAAGCGGCTCGGTCTCGAAGGTGAGCACCGGGGTGCGGAGCCCGTGGCGGCGCTGGGCACGCGTCAATCCCACAGTCAGCCAGCCGTGGTTCACCACGACGAGGTCATAGGGTTCGTGCGCGAGATGCGCGGCGGCACCCTTGGCCAGATCGCGCAACATCACCTCGTGAAAAGCCCGGGTGAGGCGCGGAACGGCATCGATCAGATGCTGGCCGGCGCGGGTCAAACGCGGGTGTTTCAGCGCCCAGCGCCAGAAATCCTTATGCCGCCGGTCCTGGCCGACCAGGCCGAGCTCGGCCATGTAGTCGCTCACCCGCGTCTCGAAACGGCCGGGGAAATGACGCTCGAGCGCTTCGGCCATCGCTTCCGCGGTGGTCACGTGGCCGCCGCCCGCAGCGATCGTCGCGAAGAGGATGCGCCGCGCGCTCATTTCGGCTCAAAGCCCGGCAAGGCGGCAACGCTGGCGGCGAGGCCGTCGCGCCAGGTGAGCGATGGCTCGTAACCCAGCTCGCGCTCCGCGGCTTCGATCGAGAAATGGACGTCCCGCCGCATGAGGCCTGCGCGGTAGCGGGTGAGCGGCGGCTCGCGGCGTGGCGCGAAAACACGCCAGGCCGTCTCGATCAGCGCCGCGATGGGCGCCGCCACCGCCCCCGGAACCGACCGGCGCAGCGGCGGCCCGCCCGTCAAACGCGCCAGTTCGTCCATCAGCTCCTTCCAGCTCGGCGCGCCGGCGTCGGCGATGACGTATATTCGCCCCGCCGCCTCAGGCCGCTCGGCGGCCAGCCGCAGGCCGCGCACCAGATTGCCGATAGTGGCCGTGTTTATGACCGCGCGTCCGCCATCGACGAGCGGAAGCGCGCCGCGGCGCACGGCATCGGCCAGCCGCGCTAGATTGGGATCACGCGGCCCGAACGGCCACAGGCCCGGCCGGACGACCACGCCCTCCAGCGCCGCCGCCAGAACCGCATCCTCGGCCAGGATCTTCGACCGGCCATACGGCATGGATCCGCCATCGCGCGGCACCGTGCGTGGGTCGGCCTCGCGGAAGCCGCGATAGCGGTGAACGGCGACCGACGACACCAGAACGAAGCGCCGGACCCCCGCCCGCTCGGCCTCGCGCAGCAGCGCCTTGGTACCGCCGACATTGACGCGCTCGAAGGCCGACCACGGCCCCCAATCGGCAACCCGCGCCGCCGCGTGCACGACCGCCTCGACCCCTTCACAGATACCCTCAACGCTTTGCGGCTCGGTTACGTCGGCCCGCACGATCTCGAAATTCTCGGAGTGCGCAGCGTCCGCGAGGTTCTCCGTTGCGCCCCAGGGCGAGACCAGCCCGCGCACGCGGGTGCCGTTCGCCAGGAACTCGTCGACCAGATGCGAGCCGATGAAACCGTGGGCGCCGGTAACGAGAACCGACCCGCTCACGGCAGCAGCCAGCCGTGACGGCTGAGCGAAGCAAGATCGGTCGCCATGCCGATCGCAAAGTGCAACAGCACCGGCCAGAACAGCGAGCGCGTGCGGACCGCGATCAGGCCGAGCACCAGGCTCGCCGGCAAAGCCACCACCGTCTCCGGCCACGGCTTGCCCAGATGGATCAGGGTCGCGCAAACCGCCTGCAGCCAGATCGCCGCGCGCAAACCCCAAAGCGGCTCGAAGAGACGCAGCAGGAACCCGCGATAGAAGAGCTCGAACGCCGCGTAATAGACGAGGTAGATGGCGGCCCAGGCGACGAGCGTGCCGAGCGACGCCCCGGGCCAGGCACCCGACCAGGGATAAGTCGTCCGGAAGATCTGCCAGTCCGACACCATCCATAGGGCCGGCGCCGATGCCAATGCGAGCGCGAGCGCGACCGGCAGACCCAGACGCCAATCGCCCAGCCTGAGCCCCAATCCGCCCACCGGTCGGCCGAGCCCCCACCAAATCGCCAAGGGCGCGAGAAACAAGAGCGCCGCCGCCCAGCCGACCGCGTAGAGCGCGGTTTCCAGCGTCCGCGGCGCGGCCTTCAGCAGCGTCGGCCCGGGCGAGCCGTAGTACCAGAAGCCGATCTGCAGCAGCACCGCCGCCCCCAGCGCCAGCCACACAGCGACATCGCCGCGCGGGAAGAGATCGCGCGCGTCGCCCAACAGCCGGGCGAAGCTGCCGCGGCACTGCTGCGATGGTTCAGATGAATTGGGCAGGTGAGCGGTCACGGGGGAAACGCACTAGCACCGATTATGCGACGGCCGGGCCGGCAGCCTGCCGCGTCGTACCGGCGCATCGATGCTGCTGGCCACGGAGACACCCCTCACCGCTGTTGGGGGCGCGACAATACCATGCGGCCACTGGGCGGCAAATGGGCAGCAAACGCTTGAGCAAACGGGATTTTGTGGAGCCGTTCGCGTCTACCCGCTTGCTATGGTGCGGCGTGCTGTGGCATCAGCCACGCTTGCTTCAACGACCTCCAGTCCTCGCATGACCTCCGCGCCCTCGACCGGGGAGACCGGCGCCCGCCCGATCACCGTCGACCGCGTCACCAGCGCGGCGGACCGGCGCGCCTTCCTCAACCTGCCCCGGCGGATCTATGCCGACGATCCCCAATGGATCGAGCCCCTGCACAAGGAGGAGGCCAAGCGCATCGACCCGCGCCGTCACCCCTTCTACGAGCACGGCGAAGGCGCCTTCTGGCTCGCCCGGCGTGACGGCGAGGTGGTGGGACGGATCGGCGCGGTCGTCAACCGGCTGCATCTGGAAAAATTCGACGACGACACCGGGCATTTTTGCCTGCTCGAGGCGATCGACGACCAGGACGTATTCGACGCGCTCTTCACCGCCGCCTCTGATTGGCTGCGCGCCAAGGGCATGACGCGCGTTCTCGGGCCCTTCAACCTCTCGATCAACGAAGAGCTGGGCCTGATGATCGAGGGCTTCGAGAAGCCGCCGATGATCATGATGGGACACACGCGGCCGTACTACGGCGCGCGGGTCGAAGCGGCCGGCTTCACCAAGGCCAAGGACCTCTACGCCTTCATCCAGGATCTCGAAAAGCCCATGCCGGATGTCTGGAGCGAGCGGCTGAACGAAATCCTGCTGCGCAACGAAGCCAAGATCTACCGGGCGACGCGCAAGACACTGCTCGACGACATGCGCCGCGCCATCGACATCTACAACGATGCCTGGTCAGAGAATTGGGGGGCGCTGCCGATCACCGCGCGCGAGACCCTGGAGCTCTATAAGGCGGTCAAGCCCGTCATCGCGCCCGAAGCCGTCGTCTTCGCCGAACACAACGGCGAGGCCTTCGCCATCATGGCGGCGATCCCCAACATCAACGAAGCGATCCGCGATCTGCACGGCCGCCTGCTGCCCTTCGGATGGATCAAGGTGCTGTGGCGGTTCCGGGTCAGCCGCCTGAAATCGGGCCGCATCTTCCTGCTCGGCGTCCGCAAGGCCTATCAGGGCACCCTGCTGGGCGCGATGATCGCGATCCTCCTCATTGAGAATATTCGCGATGTCGCGCGCGATTACGGGTTTCGCTGGGCGGAACTCTCATGGGTGCTGGAGGACAACAAGAAGATCATCGACTATCTCGAAGCCTATGGCTGCGAACGCTACAAGACCTACAGAATCTACGAAAAATCTTTGTGATTTTGGCTGTTGTCGACCGCGGCAGATGGTCACATGAGCCGAAATTATCCACAGGGGGCAGCGGTTTGAGCCGAACGCGGTGTATCGCCGGGGACAACAGCGCTTGAAATTCGGCGCCAAATTCCGACCTTCGCATTGCGAAAATCCAGGGGATGTGGTCCAAATGAATGGGGACGGTTTGTGAAGGTCGGGCGAACAACAGGCGCCGAATTCGCGCGCCGACAATCGGACCAAATCTCGCGTATCAGCTTGATTCAGGTCCATTTTTGCGGCAAGAATGCCCCCACCGTGCGGGGAAATTTCGTTAAGAGCATGTGATAAATATGACGTTTAATCGTCAGGCGGATCTATCGACCAACGGCAGCGAATCCGAATCCCCGGCAAGCACGGAAGATTCGATTTCCCCCTTCGATAAGATATCCACAATATCCACATCGGTTTCGCGGTTCCTCAAGGGCCGGGTGAACCCGTTCACGCTACAGCTCGACGAGGTCAGATCGCCGACCGAGGCCTTGATCCAGGGCCGGCCGACGATGCTGTTCGGCACGAACAACTATCTGGGTCTCAATTTCGACCCGACCTGCCGGGCCGCCGCCGCCGAGGCGTTGGCCAAGGAAGGCACCGGCACCACCGCCTCGCGTGTCGCCTCGGGCAGCTATTCCGGCCATATCGATCTCGAGCGCGAGATCGCGGCCTTCTTCGACCGCCGCACCGCGATCGTGTTCAGCACCGGCTTCCAGGCTAATCTCGGCGTCATCTCCGGGCTTGCCGGGCCGGGCGACGTGATCCTGATCGACCGCGACTGCCATGCCAGCATCTATGACGGCTGCAAGCTGAGCGGCGCCAAGATCGTCGAGTTCCGCCACAACGACGCCGAGGATGCCGACCGCCTGATCACCGAGGAAGGCGTGCCGGGTCACCGGGTCTTCATCATCGTGGAAGGTCTTTACAGCGTCGCCGGCGACGTGGCGCCGCTGCCCGATTTCGTCAAGGTGAAGAACAAACACGGCGCGATGCTGCTGGTCGACGAGGCGCATTCCTTCGGAACCTGCGGCGCGCTCGGCCGCGGCGTCGCCGAGGCCCAGGGCGTCGAGCGCGAAGTCGACATCATCATCGGTACCTTTTCCAAGAGCGTCGGCGTGATCGGCGGTTTCGCCACCTCCGACCATCCGGCCTTCAGCGACCTGCGCATGCTGGCGCGGTCCTATCTCTACACGGCCTCGCTGCCGCCGCCCGTCGTCGCGGCGGCGCGCGCCTCGGTCCGGCGCATCGCCGATGGCGCCGATCTGCGCGAGCGTCTGTGGAACAATGCGCGCCGGCTCTACGCGGCGCTGGGCGAAATCGGCTTCGACCGCCTGGCCGAGCTCGGGCCGGTGATCGGCGTGCGGATGCCGGGTTTCGTCAAAGGCTACAAGATCTGGCACACACTGCTGGAGCGCGGCGTTTATGTGAACTTCCTGATCCCGCCATCCACGCCGGGCGGCTCGGTGGTGCTGCGCTGCTCGCTTTCGGCCGAGCACAGCGACGCCCAGATCGACCGCGCGATCGAGATCTTCGAGCACTGCTGGCGGACGATCGTGGAAGGCAAAGAGCCGACACCGGTGCTCTCCGCCGCGACCTGATCCCGCTCGGCCACGCTCCCACGGAATTCATGCCACTGACGCCAGGTTTCGCCGGAGCCCGGATCGGGCTGCTGGCAATTGTTCTTGCCGCGCCCGCCGGCGGCGCCTCGGCGCAAGGCCCGATCGGCCCGGAGGCAGGCCCGATCAGATTCGAGGCGCGGCTTGGCGTGTTCTATGCCGGCTTTCTCGTCTATTCGGGCAGCCTGGTCGGCAAGATCGCCGATGGCCGGTACACGGTCGCCTACGAAGCCGAAACGCGCGGCGTGCTGCGCCTCATCACCTCGATGGAAACCAAGAACGAGGTCGTCGGTCTGCTCCGCGGCGGCCGCTTCCACGCCCTCACCTACCGCGATCGCCTCCGCTGGCGGAAGAAACGCACGGCCGTGCAGGTCGCCTTCGGCCCCGAAGGCGCGGTCAAGACCACCTCGACACCGCCGTTCGAGGCGCGCAACCGCCGGCCGATTCCGACGACGACAAGCCAGGGCGCGCTCGACCCGCTCACCACCCTGCTCGCCGGCATGGCAAGCACCGGCGCCGCCGAGCCGTGCCGTTGGAAGCACCGCGTCTACGACGGACGGCGCCTGGTCCGCCTTGAATTCGAGCATCTGGGCCAGGACCGCCTGCGCAGCGACAGCCTCACCATGTATCGCGGGCCCGCGATCAAATGCCGCGTGCGCCTGACCCAGCTCGCCGATACCAAGCGGAAATCCAAGAAACGCAAAAAGAAGACGGCCGACGCCGATCGGGACGAAGCCGTCTTCTGGCTGGCCCGCTTCAAGCGGCCGGCGATCTGGCTGCCCGTCCGCGCCCGCGGCTGGAGCAAGGTCGGCGTGGTCAATGCAGGCCTAACCTACTTCAAGATCAACGGTGTCGAGTAGGGCCTGACGTGGCGAAGCCGGCGGGTCATGTCAGCCGCACCGCGCATTGCCTTTGGCGATCAGAATATAGCGCCAGACGACGGCGCCCGGCCGGCCGGCGCGCCCGGATGCGGGCCAGCCACGCAAGCCCAGGCGGATCGAACGGACCGGCGTATCGCCCGCTTCCCCTGGCAGCCCCACCGCGATGAGCGTCTTCGCCGCCACACGCCGGACGTCGGTCTGGCTCTTCACCTCGTCGACGCGCCAGATCACCAGGCACTGTCCGATCGGCCCCGGCGCGCGCGCCGGCAGCCAGCGCGGCCCCAAGACGCCGACGCGCGAGCGCGGGAAATAGGGACGCAGATTGCCGCCCACCCGGACGCCGTGGCTGAGGATCGTCCCGTGCGCAAACCCCGCCTGCCGCAGCTGCCGGGCCAGCCGGTTATAGGGTACGAGATCGCGGCATTTGCCCTGGCAATAGGGCGTGAATTCGATCGCGCGCGTCACCGTCTGCACGACCGCGAAACCGAGCACCACACCGCACACGGCCAGCCGCAAGGTGGCCGGGACCCGCTCCTTGTCCCAGAAGCTCAAGGCGTAGAGCGGCGCCAGCAGGAAGAAGGCGTGCAGGTACCAGATCTGCAGACGGGCAATCCCGAAGATGAAGATCCCCGCCAGAATGACGACGACGCCGATGATCAGAGCATCGCGAAGGAAACGCCGGCCCGCCGCCCGCTCCGCGTCATCGCGTCGCTCGCCGCGCGCCAGGACCGCACCGGCCAGGCCGATCAGCAGCGCCGGCCCGAGATACTTGGCCATCCCCGCCGCGGCACTGGACAGCCCGGATGCGACCTGCGCGCCGTAGCTGAGCGGCGCGCGGGCGGCGGTCTTGCTGTGCAGCAACGTCATGAGATCGTTGCCGGCGTCGTGGAATGCGACCGCGAACGGGGCTACGACCGCCAATGCCAGTACGACGCTCAAGGCGATCCACGGCCGGGCAAGCGCGGCCCGCAGGCGCGGCTGCAGGCACGCGGCCCCCAGCAGGCAGACGATGGCGAAGAGGTAGTTGAGCTTTGCGAGCGTCCCCAGCCCGACCGCCAGGCCCAGGCCCACGAACAGGCCCCACCACGGCCGCCGCCCGAGCGCCAGCAGGATCACCACGCTTGCGAGGATCAGCGGCAGCAGGAGTTGGGTGTTCACGTAGCCGAAATTGAGCCGGCCGTAGGGAAGGATCACGAAGAGCGACCACGGCGCCACGGCTGCGAGCATGCGGTCCTTCAGCACCCGGTGGCCGACCATGGCGGTGAAGCAGAAGAGCGCAAAGGTCGCGAGATAGTTGACGATCAACAGGATCGATTGATCGGGCGGCAGGGCCCGCTGCAGTCCCCACGCGATCCAGCTGTAGAGCGGCGGGTTCGATACTGCGTAGAAGGGCCGGAGCTCCTGGGTGAGGATGAGCTCGAAGCCCCAGTCGACCGGCATCTGCGTGCTGAACGCCGCCCAGGCGAGCGCCATCGCAAGGCAATAGGCCGCAGCCGCGGCAAGGCTCAGGCGCATCGGCGCGCTGGCGAGAAACCCCGGACCGACGCTCAGGTGTCGCGCCGGAACCGTCACCGGTTGGGAACCGGCAGCACCGCCTCGGCCGTCTCGGGCTCACCGGTCCCGGGGTCACTTTCGGGCTCACCGGTCCCGGTCCCGCTTTCGGGCTCGCCCTGTGCCTCGCCGCCCGCGGGCGGCTCGCCGTTCCGGGATTCGGCGAGCTGCATCGCGTAGAGCTTCGAATAGATGCCGTCGGCGGTGATCAACGCATCATGCGTACCGGTCTCGGCCACTCGCCCCTTGTCGATCACGCAGATGAGGTCGGCATCGAACACCGTGGAAAGACGGTGGGCGATCATCAGCGTCGTCCGCCCCTCCATGAGCTTCGTCAGCGCCGCCTGCACCTGGCGCTCCGATTCGCTGTCGAGCGCCGAGGTCGCCTCGTCGAGCAGCAGGATCGGCGCGCTTTTCAGCATGGCGCGCGCGATGGCGATGCGCTGGCGCTGGCCGCCGGACAGCTTCACCCCGGCCCCGCCGACCGACGTGTCATAGCCATTGGGCAGCGCCACGATGAAGTCGTGCGCGGCCGCGCGCCTGGCCGCCTCCTCGATCTCCGCTTCGCTCGCATCCGCCCGGCCGTAAGCGATGTTCGCCCGCACAGTGTCGTCGAAGAGACTGATCTCCTGGCTGACCAAGCCGATATTGGCGCGCAGCGAGGCGAGCGTCACATCGCGCACATCGACGCCGTCGATCGTCACCCGGCCAGCATCGACGTCGTAGAAGCGCGGGATCAGATTGATCATCGTCGACTTGCCCGCGCCCGACAGCCCGACGAGTGCCACCTTCTGGCCCGCCGGCACAACAAGCGAGACGTCCTCCAGCGCCGGCGCACCTGCGTGATAGGCGAAGCGCACGGACTCGAAGCGCACCTCGCCCTTGCTCACGGTCAGCGGCTTCGCGTGCGGCTTCTCGACAATGGCGGGCTCGACATCGAGGGCGGCGAAGACGCGCTCGGCACAGGCCAGCCCCTCCTGGACCTTGGCATTCAGAAGCGACAAGCGTTTCAGCGGCTCGTAGGCGAGCATCGCGGCGGCAACGAAAGCCACGAAGCCCCCCGGCGCCTGGTTGTTTTCGATGACCTGGTGCGCGCCATAGAGCATCACCGCGGCGATGGTGCCCGCCGCCAGGAAATCGATGATCGGATAGGAGAGCGCCTCGGTCCGGAAGCCGCGGAAATAGATGCCGAAGAGATGATCGATTAGCCCGGTCGTCCGCTTGGTCTCGTAGTCCTCGGTGCCGTAGGCCTTGACGTGGCG
>CAZBRE010000036.1:26872-32902 GCA_964494065.1 uncultured Alphaproteobacteria bacterium | reverse complement strand
GTGGTCTACCGGCGGCCCGACCGCAGCCTGGTCGCGCTCGAGGACTGCTGCCCGCACCGGCTGCTGCCGCTTTCCAAGGGGCGCGTCGAGGGCGACAATCTGGTCTGCGGCTATCATGGCATCACCTTCGACTGCGCCGGCAAGGGCGTCTGGGTGCCCGGCGGCGAGGACATCCCCGACTGGGTGAGTGTCCGGACCTATCCGGTCGTCGAACGCTACCGCTATGTCTGGGTCTGGATCGGCGATCCCGCGCTCGCCGACGAGAGCAAGCTGCCCAACCTCTACTTCTGCGAGGACCACGGCTGGGCCTTCGACGGCGGCAGCTATCACGTCAAGGCCGACTATCGGCTGATGGTCGACAACCTGATGGACCTGACGCACGAGACCTACGTCCATCCGACCAGCATCGGCCAGCACGAGATCACGGAGGCGCTGATCGAGACCACCTCCGACGACGAGTCGGTGACGGTCTCGCGCTGGATGCACGAGATCACCCCGCCGCCCTTCTGGGCGCACAACCTGAAGTCCGACGAGCCGTGCGACCGCTGGCAGATCTGCCGCTTCACCCTGCCGGCCAATATCATGATCGATGTCGGCGTGGCGCTGGCGGGCACCGGCGCGCGCGACGGCGACCGCTCCAAGGGCATCACCGGCATCGTGGTCGATCTGATGACGCCGGAGACCGAGACCTCGCACTGGTACTACTGGGGCATGGCGCGCGACTTCGAGGTCGAGGACCAGGGCCTGAGCGCGCGGATCCGCACGGCGCAGGGTGCGGTCTTCGCCGAGGACCTCGCCGTGCTCGAGGCGCAGCAGGCCAACATCGAGGCGATGCCCGAAAAGTACCTCGCCAATTTCAAGTTCGACGACGGCAGCCGCCTGGCGCGGCGCATGATCGACCGCGCGCACAAGAACGCCAAGATGGCGGCGTGATTTCAGATCGCCTGAGCACCTGTGGCAGGGCCGACGATGGCTAAGAGCCGGTCCCGCGCAACGGGCGAAGACAAAACGCAGCTGCGGCTCGGCATCCAGTCGGTCGAGGTCGCCGCCGTCATCCTGGACGCGCTGGCCGAGGCGCCGGCGCGGCTGCCGCTCAAGGACCTGGCCGCGGCGGCGGGCATGCATCCGGGCAAGGTCCACCGCTATCTCGTGAGCCTGGTGCGCACCGGCCTGGTCGAGCAGAACAAGGCCACGGGCCAGTATGGGATCGGGCCGCTGGCGCTGAAGCTGGGGCTGGCGGCGCTGCGGGATCTCGATGTGGTCCGCTACAGCGCCGACGATCTCGCGGTGCTGCGCGATGCGATCAACGAAACGGTGGTGCTCTCGGTCTGGGGCAATCTGGGGCCCACGGTGGTCTGGATCGAGGAGAGCGGGCAGGCCGTGCGGATGAACCTGCGGATCGGCACGGTGCTGCCCGTGATGAGCACGGCGATCGGCCGGGTCTTCGCGGCCTACATGGCGCCCGCCGCGGTGAAGAAGATCGTACGTTTGCAACGCGGGCGGATCGAAGGCGCGGGCGGTCCGGGCGAGCTCGACCGGGCGGAAACGGCCGGGATGCTCGCGGATATTCGCAGCCGCGGCCTCGCGCGGATCGATGCCACTCTCGTCTCAGGGGTCGCGGCATTCGCCGCGCCGATTCGCGATTACCAGGGGTCGGTTGCGGCCGTCGTTGCCGCGATCGGGCGGAGCCAGGAGTTCGATCTGCGTTGGAGCGGCGCCGTGGCGGGGGCGTTGAAGGCGTTGGCCGCCACGATCTCCGGGCGGCTCGGCTATACGCCACCGCCCTGACGCTCACGCACAATCGGGCCGCCCCGACGCCGCGCCGCACCGCCGATCCGGCCTTGATTGAATCTCAGTATGTATTATTGTTCTTACGATCAGTAATATGAAGCAGCGCGGCCTTGACCGCGCCGGCGCCGGCCTCGATGCCGGTTGCCAGAAACGGGAGGAGACACCGATGAGCCAGACAGCCCAAAGCGCCGAGAGCCGGTTGGAGGCGCTGCAGAAGGATGCGGCGGCACTCAATCTCATCGAATTCTGGAAGCTGCGCATGGATATCGAGCTGCCGCAGCCGCGCAACCGCGCGGTGCCGTTCCTCTGGAAATGGAGCGATATCGAGCCGCGCCTGCTGGCGGCCGCGGAGATCGTGCCGATCGAGGATTGCGAGCGGCGGGCGCTGCTGCTGTCCAATCCGGGTCTTGGCGGCAAGCCGTATGCGACCGATACGCTGCTGGGTGCGTTCTCGCTCTACAATCCGGGCGAGGAGGCGCCGGTGCACCGCCACACGCCCTCGGCCAGCCGCTTCGTGCTGGAAAGCGACGGCGGCGGCTTCACGACGGTGGAGGGCGAGAAATGCCAGATGAACCGCGGCGATCTGGTGATCACCCCGGCCGGCACCTGGCACGACCACGGCAATGACGGCAAGCAGCCCCTCATCTGGGTCGACATCCTGAACGTGCCGCTGGTGGAGAACCTGAACGCGACGATGTTCGAGTTCGACTATACGGAGCGCGACACGCAGTCGAATTCGGGCGAGCCGATCGCCAAGGACATCCAGACGATCAGCCATCCGCTCGGGCATTCGGACAAGCTCTACGGCACCGGCGGGGTGGTGCCGCTGTTCGCCTCGCATCGGCGCGGCATCTCCGAGCATTCGCCGATGTTCGTCTATCCCTGGGAGAAGACCCGCGCCGCGCTCGACGGCATGCGTGGCTACGAGGGCGATCCGTACGACGGCATCATCGTCGAATACGCCGATCCGGCGACGGGCGCCTCGGTGATGCCGACCATGTCGTTCCGCAGTCAGATGCTGCGCCCGGGCGAGGAGACGCTCGCCCACCGGCATATGTCGAGCACGCTCTACTGCGTGCTGGAGGGCAGCGGTTGGACGGAGGTCGACGGCGAGCGCATCGAGTGGGGGCGGAACGACGTCTTCGCCGTGCCGGGCTGGCGCTGGCATGCGCACGCCAACGGTTCGAAGAGCGCCGATGCCGTGCTCTATTCGGTGACCGACGAGCCGGTCTACCGCAAGCTCGCCCTCTACCGCGAGGAGCGCAAGGACGCCGACGGGGCGGTCGAAGTGCTTTTGAACTAGCGCGGCCGGCTCAGAGGTCGGGGCGGAAGAGCATCAGGACGAAGATCGTCAGCACCGCCGCGAAGGCGGGCCAGCCGAGGATGAACCAGATCCGCATGTAGCGGTGATAGCGGGGCGGCAGGGCGGCGCCCGAGTTTCGCGCGGCTTCGGCCATGTCGCGCATCTTGGCCTGCAGCCAGACGACGGGAAGCCAGCAGGCGCCGGTCAGGATGTAGAGCGCGATCGCGGCGTGCAGCCAAGGCTCTGAGAAATCGTAGCCGCGCTCGAAAGCGAGCCAGACGCCGGTCACCGGCTGGATGATCACGGCCGGCGTGGTGAAGAGCACATCGGCGAGGACGACGTGCCGCGCGGTGACGGCGATGGCGGCGACCTCGCCCGCCTTGTCGGCGCGCCACATGAAGAAGGCCGTGCCCATGCCGGTGCCGAAAAGCACCGTGGCGCTCAATATGTGGATGAGCTTGAGCCAGGTGGCGAGGTCGTCCATCAGCGCCCCTTCAGCGATCGTCCTCGATCGCCATCATAAGCGCGATCGCCGCCATGATCGGCAGGACCTTGGTGAGCGAGCCGAGCGCATCGGCCCAGAGCTCGGGCCGGCCGTAGGTCAGAATGGCGAGATAGCCGACACACATGGCGAGCATTGCCGTGCCGACGAGACGCACCCGCCAGCGCAGGAGCAGCAGACCACCGACGACGACGTCGGCGGCGCAGCCGATCCAGAACACGTAAGGGCTCGCCGGCCCGCCGAGACCGACCGCTTGCAGGAGCGCATCCGATTGCGCGCGCGGCGTGGCGAAGGCGGTGATGAGCCCGGTCGCCATCCAGTAGAGCGCGATGGTGATGCGCAGAAGCGGCCGCGCGAACCAGGCGCGCGCGTGCCAGCGGTCGGCGGTCTGGCTCGGCATCAGGCTGAGCGCTTCGGCCATCTTGCGGGGCATGACGCCGGCCGCCTTGGCGAAGGTGCTGCCGTCGCCGAGCGCGCCCGCCTCCATCTGCTTGATCGAAGTGGTCGTTACGGTGCCGCGCCCGGTGAACCAGCGCACGATGTCGCCGAGCTTGCCGCCGAGCGCTATGAGGCCGGTGGGGACGGGGAATACGGGCGCTCGGGGAAAGCCGAGCCAGCCGCGCAGCGCCAACACGATCTCGCGCAGGGACATCGTCTCGGGGCCGCCGGCGTCGAGGACGCATTTCCCCGGCGCACCGGGTTTGACCAGGTTGGCGACGCCCTGGGCCAGGTCGGCCATGGCGATCGGCTGGAACATCTGGGTCGCGCCGCCGCCGGGCAGGGGAACGACGAGCGGAAAGCCCGCGAGGCCCCGCATCAAGGCCGTGCCGCCGTACGCGCCGGCCGCATAGACCAGCGAGGGGCGGACGATTACCCAATCGAGGTCGAGCGTCTTCAGGTGCTCGTCGGCGGCGCGCTTGGTCCGCGCATATTCGGTGTCGCTTTCGTCGATACCGAGAGCGGATATTTGTATGACGCGCGTCACGCCAATTGTTGCCGCGGCATCGAATAACGCGATGGGCGCGTCGCGGTGGATGGTCTCGATCGACTGGCGGGCGCTGCCCTGGAGCAGGCCGGCGCAGTTGACGACCGCATCGATGCCGGCGAGGCGTCCGGTCCAGATATCGAGCGTCACGTCGCGGTTGAAATCGGCATGGATCCAGTCGGCGGCCGGGCAGCCTCGGCGGGCCCGGGCCAGATCGCGGGCGCAGCCGGTGACGTCGTGGCCGGCCTCGATGAGCGCCGCCACGAGATGCGCGCCGATGAAGCCTGAGGCGCCGGTGACGAGGACCCGCATGGGCGGCCTTTCGTAAGGTATTTCGGTAATGAGCAAGGGCTTATAGCAGATCGGCTGCTTTGTGGACCGGCCTTGCGGGTGGCGCTTGCGGCAGGGGGGCCGTGGAATTAGCTTAATCACAGCAATTGACCGTTATTTTGGGGTCATATTTTGAGGTGATGGATTTGGGCGACATCCCACAGACGCTTGCGGGCAAGCGGGTTCTGCTGGTCATCACCGGCGGGATCGCGGCCTACAAGTCGCTGGAGCTGATCCGGCGGCTGCGCGAGCGCGGCTGCGCGGTGCGCTGCGTCTTGACCGAAGGCGGGGCGCAGTTCGTGACGCCGCTGTCGGTCTCGGCGCTCAGCCATGAGAAGGTTTATTCCGACATCTTTTCGCTGACCGACGAGGCGGAGATGGGCCATCTGCGGCTCTCGCAGGAGGCCGATCTGCTCGTCGTGGCCCCGGCGACGGCGAATATCCTCGCCAAAATGGCGCAGGGCATCGCCGACGATCTCGCCTCGACGGTGCTGCTCGCCACCGACAAGCCGGTGCTGGTGGCCCCCGCGATGAACCACCGCATGTGGGGCAACGATGCCACCGTCGCGAACATGAAAGCCTTGGAAGCGCGCGGCGTGCGGCGGATCGGGCCCAATGCGGGCTCGCTCGCCGAGGACGAAAGCGGCCTCGGGCGCATGGCCGAGCCGATGGAGATCGTCGGCGCCATTGAGAAGTATTTCGGGGCGGAGGCGCCGCTCGCGGGGCGGCGCGCGCTGGTGACGAGCGGGCCGACCTACGAGGCGATCGATCCGGTGCGCTTCATCGGCAACCGCTCCTCGGGCAAGCAGGGCCACGCGATCGCGGCCGCCCTGGCGCGGTTGGGCGCGGCCACGACCTTGGTCGCGGGGCCGACGGCTGAGGCCGATCCGGCGGGCGTGGAGACGGTGCATATCGAATCGGCGCGGCAGATGCTGGAGGCCTGCCTTGCCGCGCTGCCGGCGGATGTCGCGGTCTGCGCGGCGGCGGTGAGCGACTGGCGGGCCGACGAGACGGCGGCGCAGAAGCTGAAGAAGAACGGCAAGGGCGCGCCCGATCTCAAGCTCACGGAGAACCCCGATATTCTGAAATCGCTGGCCGCGGCGGGAAACCGCCGGCCGG
>CAZBRE010000036.1:22048-26772 GCA_964494065.1 uncultured Alphaproteobacteria bacterium | reverse complement strand
GCCGGTTACGAGGCGCAGATCCGGCCGCGCTCGGGGCTCGCCGCCAAGCATGGGCTCACGCTGCTCAACGCGCCGGGGACGATCGATGCCGACTATCGCGGCGAGATCAAGGTGATCCTCGCCAATCTGGGCGCCGAGGCCTTCACCGTCACACGCGGCATGCGGATCGCGCAGATGGTGGTCGCACCGGTCTCGCGCGTCGTCTGGTCGGCGGCCGAGGCGCTGGAGGAGACCGCGCGCGGCGCCGGCGGCTTCGGCTCGACGGGGACCGGCTGATGCTCGGCTTCTCGCGCAAGCTCGTGCATGCGATCGAGGCGGTGATCGACATCGCCTACAACGCCGCCGACGAGCCGGTGCAGTCGAGCGAGGTGACGCGCCGGCAGGGCATTCCGCGCCGCCATCTGGAGCCCGTGCTGCAGCAGCTCGTGCGCGACGGCGTGCTCGCCGGGGTACGCGGGCCGCGCGGCGGCTACCGCCTGGCCAAGGAGCGCAAGCTCATCACCGTGGGCGATATCGCCCGCGTTGTCGCGAAACTCGAAAGCGGCGACGACGACGACGGCGATCCGGGCAGCGAATCGGAGATCGGCCGCAAGGTGGTGCAGCCGCTGTGCCGCGAGCTGCGCGTGGAGACCTTCGAGCGGCTCGATGGGATTACCGTCGAGGCGCTGTGCCGGCGCGCCCGCGGCGAAGGCGTGCCGAGCGAGGCGGCGCGTCGGCTCGACTACAGTATCTGAAGGACTAGTTCACTTGAGGGGTAGCGACCGGCGGACGGGATGAACGATATCAAGACGAAAGCGGCCAACGATTCGGGCAGCCCGGAGTTCCGGGGCCGCATCTATGACGACGTCACCGGGACGATCGGGGCGACGCCGCTGGTGCGCCTCTCGCGCCTGGCCGAGCGCGCCGGCGCGTTGGCCGAGATCGCGGGCAAGCTCGAATTCTACAATCCGCTGGGATCGGTCAAGGACCGCATCGGCCTCGCCATGGTCGAGGCGGCCGAGCGAGAGGGGCGGATCGGCCCCGATACCGTGCTGATCGAGCCGACCTCGGGCAATACCGGGATCGCGCTCGCCTTCGTCTGCGCCGCCAAGGGCTACAAGCTCATCCTCACCATGCCGGAGAGCATGTCGCTCGAGCGGCGGAAGATGCTCGAGCTCTTGGGCGCGCGCCTGGAGCTGACGGCGGCCGCGCGCGGCATGAGCGGGGCGATCGAGCGCGCCGAGGCTTTGCTCGAGACGCTGCCCGACGCCTACATGCTGCAGCAGTTCTCCAACCCGGCGAACCCGGAGATCCACAGGAAAACCACGGCGGAGGAGATCTGGCGCGATAGCGGCGGCGCGGTCGATGCGGTGGTCTGCGGCGTCGGCACGGGCGGCACGCTGACCGGCGTGGGCAGCGTCTTGAAGGCGCGCAAGCCCGACGTCAAGATGATCGCGGTCGAGCCCGACGCCTCGCCGGTGCTGTCGGGCGGGCTGCCGGGGCCGCACCCGATCCAGGGCATCGGCGCCGGCTTCGTGCCCGACAATCTCGATGTCTCGCTGATCGACGAGATCGTGCGGGTCGAGAGCGACGACGCCTTCCGCCACGCCCGCGAGGCGGCACGCTACGAGGGCATTCCGGTGGGGATTTCCTCCGGTGCCGCGATCGCGGCGACGCTGGAGGTGGCCGGGCGGCCGGAGATGCGGGGCAAGCTGATCGTGACCATTCTGCCATCCTCGGCCGAGCGATATCTCTCGACGCCGCTGTTCGAGTATCTGTGAAGACTATGTTTTGCCGCTGCACCAGCCCACGCCCCCTCCAGTCGACCCGCGTTGCGGCTCGACCCCATGAGCGTACGATCCCGTGGGCGGCCGGGAGGGGGCGTGGGCTGGCGCCGAGGACAAAGTAAATGACCATCACGGATGCCCAACTGCACCGCTATGCGCGCCACGTCATCCTCGACGAGGTCGGCGAGGAGGGGCAGGAAAAGCTGCTTGCCGCGAAGGTGCTGGTGGTCGGCGCGGGCGGGCTGGGTGCGCCGCTGCTGCTCTACCTCGCGGCGGCGGGCGTGGGCACGCTGGGGGTGATCGACGACGACACGGTCGAGCTCTCGAACCTGCAGCGCCAGGTGATCCACACGACCGAGCGGCTCGGCGCGCCCAAGGTCGACAGCGCCGTGGCGGCGCTGGCGGCGGTCAATCCGGACGTCAAGGTAGAGGCGTTCGCCGAGCGGCTGACGGCGAAGAACGCGGCGGAGATCATCTCGAACTTCGATCTGGTTGCCGACGGCAGCGACAATTTCGACACGCGGTATCTGGTCAACGACGCCTGTTATCTGGCGAAGGTGCCGCTCGTGTCCGCGGCGCTGCTGCGCTTCGAGGGCCAGCTCTCGACCTTCCGCGCATACGAAGGCGAGGGCGACGACAGGGGCCCCTGCTATCGCTGCATCTTCCGCGCGCCGCCGCCCGAGGGCACGGTGCCGCGCTGTGAGGAGGCGGGGATTTTCGGCGCCGTCGCCGGCGCGGTCGGCTCGCTGCAGGCGGCCGAGGTGCTGAAGGAGATATTGGGGCTCGGCGATACGATGTCGGGGCGGCTGCTGCTCTACGATGCGCTCGGCACGACGTTCCGGGTGATCAAGGTGAAACGCGCCCCCGACTGCCCGCTCTGCGGCGACGCGCCCACGATCACGGATTTAACGCACCACGCGTGATCCAGGGTCTGAACTCAATTGCGTCGTCCCGGAAGCCGGTTTGCCCGAAATCTATGATTTCGTCGGCAAAGCGAGCTATCCGGGATCCAGGGCAGCGCTCTAAATGTGCACAGACCCTCAGAGCGCAAACGCGCGCATGGCCATGTAGAGGCCGAGCGTCAGCATCCCGAAGAAGAAGATATGGCGGAAGCGCTCCTCGGGGATGCGCTTGCGCACGTGCTGGCCGATCAGCATGCCGGCGAAGGCGGGCACGAGCGCCGCGGCGGAGAGCATGCCGAGCTCACGCGGCATCATGCCGTGGCCGACAAGCGAAACGCCGAGCGCAAGCGTGGCGCAGAGGAAGGTGATCCCCATCGCCTGGACGAAGGTGTCGCGCTGCATGCCGAGCGCCTGGAGATAGAGCGAGCCCGGCACCACGAAGGAGCCCATCAGGCCCGCGACGAATCCGGAGATCACGCCCATGACGGGGGCGATATAGGGCTCCAGGCGGCCGGGGGGCGGGATCTGCGGTGTGGCCAGCGCGACGGCGCTGTAGATGCAGAGCATGATGCCGAAGAAGCCTGAGATCAGCAGCGCATCCGCGCCCGCGAGCACGCCGACGCCGAGCCAGATCCCGATCGCCGCCCCGATGATGAAAACCGCGAGGCGCCGGACGATCGGAACGAAGTGGCCGCCAACCGTTGCCTGCCAGACATTGGTGGTAAAGGCCGGGACGACGATCAGCGCGAGCCCTGCCTTCAGATCGAAGGTCGCCGCCAGCAGCGCGACTGCGATCGTCGGCAGGCCGATGCCGATCACGCCCTTCACGAAACCCGCGAAGAGGAATACGCCGGCGGCGGTGACGAGGAAGTCGGTGGACCACATCTAGGCGAATTGGATGGCGGCGGCTGATGAGACGGGCAGCGCATCCTAGTGGGTTTGCCCGCCCGCTGGCACGCCTGTAACGCAGGGACTATATGCAGAGGATTGAAGAACCGCCGGTTCCACAGGTCTCATTGAATGAACCTTATCCTTCGCTTGATCCGCGTGATCGTGGCGTCGCGCTTTCGCGACCGCCTCGATATTCTCGGCAATTCGGTGGTGAGCTTCGTGGTCTGGCCGCACGATCTCGACGTCAACTTCCACATGAACAACGGCCGTTACCTCACGATCGCCGATCTGGGGCGGATCGATCTGGTGGCGCGGACGGGCATTCTCCGGCTGATGGTCAAGCGGCGCTGGGCGCCGGTGGTGGCCATGGCCTCGATCCGCTTTCGCGCTTCCCTCATGCCGTTTCAGCGCTATCAGCTGCATACCCGCGTGGTCTGCTGGGACGAGAAATGGGTCTATATGGAGCAACGCTTCGAGCGGAAGGGCGAGACCGTGGCGCTGGCCTATGTGAAGGGGCTGTTCCGGGCCAAGAGGCGCACGCTGCGCAGCCGCGAGATCCTGGAGGCGCTGGGCCAGCAGCAGCGCTCGCCGCATATGCCGCCTGCGCTGGAAGCGCTCAAACTGGCCGAAGGGTTAACGTCGGAGAAGCCCGGGCGGGTGTGAGCGGCGGCGCCCGCGCAATAGTAAACGTGGCAACACATTGTAATGAAACGGGATTTATAGCTATTAACTATCTAAAGTTTTAGATAAATTTGAGTAAAAAGCCAAATGATTAACAGTAATGGTTACTTTTCTATTTAATTTTTTATTTGACAAAATTTTAGAGAATAGCTATCTATCGGCCATCAACGAATTGGAGGTCGGTCCAATGATTAATTTTATTAAGAACCTGATTGCCGACGAAGCCGGTGCGACGGCCGTGGAATATGGCCTGATCGCTGCATTTATCGCGATTGCCGCCATCACCGCGATGATGGCGCTGAACGTCTCTTTGACGTCGATGTTCACGGCCGTTTCCGATCAGATCGACAAGGCCGTGCAGGCGAGCGGCAGCACCAACTAAGTCGTTCTCGCCTTTGTCTTTCGGTCGGGCATTTTTCGGATCGGCAATTTATTTCGAGTGCTCATTTCCTGCGGTCTGGCATTTCCTGCGGTCTGGCATTTC
>CAZBRE010000036.1:18190-21948 GCA_964494065.1 uncultured Alphaproteobacteria bacterium | reverse complement strand
TTTCCTGCGGTCTGGCATTTCCTGCGGTCTGGCATTTCCTGCGGTCTGGCATTTCTTTCGGGCGGGTTGGCCTTCGGTCAGCCCGCCCGCGGCGGCTCCAGCGACCGATTATCGGCTCCGTGGCGGCTTGTCGCGCGTACGCGCGTAGATCGCCGTCGCCAGCAGAAGAACGCCCCCCAGCATTGCGAAGGCAGCGCGATAAGCCTCGACCGGCACTGCGGTGCCGGCCGGGGTCAGCGCCTCGATCACGGCCCCGCTTGCGATCTGCAGCAGCCCGACGCCGAGGAAAGTGCAGAAGTTGAGCGCGGTCAACACGCGCCCCACCATCTCCTCGCCGAAGAACGCGCGGCCGTGGGCCAGGATCTGGACATGGACCGCGCCGGCCATCGCGCCGCCCGCCAGCAGTGCCATGGCGAGCGCGAGCGGCGGTTGGCTGAGCGCTGAGAGCGTCAGCAGCGCCGCGGCGTTGAGACAAGTCCCGGTCATCACCAGGCGTTTGCGCGTATTGAAGACGCGGTCGAGCGGCCCGTAGATGGTGAGCCCGATGATGCCAGCGAGGCTCAGGATCACCAGGAAGTTGCCGAGCATGATCGTGCCGAGCCCGTGGATGCCGGTGAGGTACGGGCCCGCCCAGAGCCCGCGCACCGCCATGATCGAGCCGTAGGAGACGAGGCACATGGCGAAGAGGCCGTAGATGTCGCGCTGGGCGTAGATGCGGCGGAGCCCGGCCAGGGTCGCGCGCAGCGACTCGCGTTCGCGCCGGGTCCAGGGATGGCCCGGCGGCGCGTCGCGGACGACGGCGAAGATCAGGATGGCGAGCGCCGCCGTCACGCCCGCCATCACCAGATAGCCGCCACGCCAGCCGATCCATTGAACGGCCACCGCAAACGGCGTGCCCGAGGCGAGCGTGCCGAGCCCGCTGACCGCGAAGGCGGCGGCCGAGATGGTGGCGAAGCGGTGCGGGGCGAACCAGCGCCCGAAGAGCACGAGCCCGCCGACGAAGATCCCCGAGCAGCCGGCGGCGATCAGCACCTGGCCCAGCAGAAGCAGCGCCGGGTCGTGGGCAAGGCCGAACGTGAGCGCGCCGATGACGGCAAGGCTCATCAGCGAGGGTACGACGAGGCGCGGCCCGTAGCGGTCGAAGAGGATGCCGACGGGGAGTTGCATCGCCGCGGCGGAGAGGAAATAGGCGCCGGTGAGCAGGCCCAGATTGGCGGCCGAGATCCCCGTCTCGGCCATGAAGCCGGGGGCGATCACGGCGATCGCGGTGCGGAAGAACTGGCTGAGGATGAAGGTTGCGATCAGCCCCGCCACCAGCGCCACCGCTGCGCGCGCCGGCGGCAAGGGCATAGCGGCGGGATCGGGGGCAGCGGCCCCGCCTGGCGATGCGTCAGACATCGGGTGATTGCTTCCGGCGCGTTCCTAAGACTTGGGCGGATCGTCGCCTAATCGGGCAGGCCGGGCAACGCCTTCGAGCGCTGGAAGGGAAGCTTGTCGGCGCGGCTTGCCGGCTTCTCCGCCCGCGCGCCCAGACCGGGTTTAGGCGCTGGCTTGGCGGCGCGGTTTGCGCCGGCGGTCTCGTCGGACCGGAGGCTGGCTTTCGCGGCGCGCGAGCGCGGCTTGGCGCCCAATTTGGGGTCGGGCTTGGCGCCGGCGGCAGGCTGGATCGCGGAGGCTTTGCCGGCGGCGGACTTGCCGTCGCCCGTCTTGGGCGCGGCCCTCTCGGTCTTGTGCTTGGCAGCTTTCGTGGGGGTCACGTCGCGGTTAGCTTTCACCGGCCCTTTGGCCTTGGGCGCGAGCGGCTTGGTGACGACGCGGCGCGTCGCCGGTTCTTGCGACCTGCGCCCGGTCGCTCCGCGGGAGGCGACCTGCCCCCGCGCGGCCATCAGCAGGCAGTTGACCTGCTTGGCGCGCAGGCTGGCGCAGATCCGTTTCGCCTGGGCGATATTGGGATAGGGGCCGAGCTGGAGCCGGTAATAGACGCCCTTGCGGCCGAGATCGGCGCGGTTGATCGCATGCGGCTGGCGCTCGAGGAGGTCGGCGTGCCGGGCCACCAGGGCCGCCCAGGCGGCGCGGCTTGCGCTCGGACTGGGATTGGAGGCGAGCTGAACCCAGAAGCCTTTGGCCGCGCCGTCGTCGCCGGCGGCTTCGGCGACCTGCACGGCTTTGGCTCCGGGGGCCGCGCCGACCCGGCCGTTGGCGATGGCGAACTTGCGGGTGCCCGGTGCCGGGCGGATCGTGTCGTCCTTGCGAATGGGCTCGGTTCGAACGGTCTGGATTCGAATGGTCTCGGTTCGATGCGAGCGTTGGCCCGACGCGGCGACGGGCGTCACGACGGCGCGCGCCAAAACAGTCTTATGCACGGTCTTATGTGCGGCCGGTTTCGCGACGAGGGCGATGCGTTCGGTGACGACGCTGCTGCGGGTGAGCGCCGGACCCTCGGCCTGGATGGGTTTGATCACGGGGGGGGCCGCGCGTTTTTCGGCGACCTGCGGCACCTCCCGCGGCTGGGCGGCGCGGCGCTTTACGGCGATGCGCTCTTCGGGGCTGCGCGCTGCGACCGTGCTGACATTGCGAAGCTTGAGGAAGCGTGCGGAAAGCCCGCCATCGCTCCGCTGCGCGTCCTGCTTGCCGAGCGCCGTCACGGGCGGGTGCTTCGGCGCCGCGACGATGCGTCGCCATATCGGATCGCGCATATGCGTCTGTTTTTGCGTGGGCTTGGCGTTGCCCGCACGTGCTGTTTGCCCGCGGTTGACCGTCGTATGCGGCACCAGGGGCGTCAGCCGCTCGGCGGCGATGCGCGCCAGGCGGTCGAGGGCGACGGGGTCGGCCTTCTTGTCGATATTGGCGTTGAGCTTCGCGTCGGCGGCGACCGGATGAACGGAGATCTGCAAGGCTTTGCCGACCGCCTTGCCCTGCGCGTCGGTGAGCGTCCAGGCGATGCGGAGGCGCGGGGCGGCGCTGCCCTCAGCCGGGGCCAGCCGTTCGGCGCGGCCCGCCAGGGTGTAGCTTGCGTTGCCATGTCTTGCTTTGCCGGGGCCGTCGATGACGGCGGGGATGTCGCGGTCGCGCAAGGCCTTGGCAACGCGCGCTTTCAACTGCCAGATTTGCGGGGTGCCTTCGATCCTGGCGACGGTCACGGGCGGGACGATGCGGGCCGGGACGACCAGCGTCTTGGTGTCCCGGGTGGCGCCTTCCTTCGCGAACCGCCGCTCGTCGGCGCAGCCCGCCGCGGCCAGCGCAATGGCGATGAAACCCACCCCCGTAATGGCGAAATGGTGCCCGTGCTTACCACTATTGGCGGTCACGGATGGCTCTCCGGGGTTCATGGTGCGCGGATTGAATCACAAGCCTGAGTCCTTGCCTAGACCCTATTGTGGAAAACGGGGATAACTCCTTGAATATGGTTAATTCTTTTCGCGTTGCGACGTTTTTGTTGCGATTTTGTTTGCGGGACCGTGCGGTTCCGATTATGGTTAATCGCATGATAATCATAATGTGACCTGGGAATCCGGGCCGTTTTCAGGCGCGCGATTTGGGGTCACGGCATCTAAGGGCGGCAGGCGGCGGCGACGTCCGACTGAACCGTCAGGATAGCCCAGGGGGGATTCGAAATGCCAGGCGGTTCGCCCACCGATTCGCAAATTGACGGCCTCACCGAGGCGCCGGCGACACACCCGTCCACCGCCCCGGCCGAGGCAAAGGCCCAGACTGCAGCCAAGACCAAAGCGCCTGCGAAACCGGGCGTGCGGGCGCGG
>CAZBRE010000036.1:0-18090 GCA_964494065.1 uncultured Alphaproteobacteria bacterium | reverse complement strand
GGCCCAGACTGCAGCCAAGACCAAAGCGCCTGCGAAACCGGGCGTGCGGGCGCGGCGCAAGGCCGCCTCGCGCGAGCGCATCCTCAAGGCCGCGGCGCGGATCATCCGCGAGGAAGGCATGGCGGGCGCCGGCGTGGCCGAGGTGATGCAGGCGGCGGGCCTGACCCATGGGGCGTTCTACAGCCATTTCCGGGACAAGGATGCGATGCTGACCGCGGCGCTCGAGCTTGCGACCGCGCACCGCGATACCTGGCTGAACGGCGCGGATGAGCTGCCGGAAAGCGCCTGGATCGAGAAGATCGCCCGGCTCTATCTGAGCGAGGCGCATCGCGACGCGCCCGGCGAGGGATGTCCCTATCCGGTGCTGGCCGGCGAGATGGCGCATGCCAATGCGCGGCTGAAGGATGCGTTCGAGCGCGAGATCCAGACGACGGTCGGCCGCATGGAAGACCGCCTGTCCGACGAGGGCTTCATGACCGCGCGCGACCGCGCCTACGGCCTGCTCGCGCTCTTCGTCGGCGCCGTGGTGCTGTCGCGCGCCGGCAGCGACGAGAGCCGGACGGCGTTCCTCAATGGCGCCCGGCGCTTCGCCTCGGCGAGCGCGCACCGCAGCCTCTAGCGCAGCGCCGCCGTTTCGCGCGCGGCCCTCTCATCCAAGGACCAAGCGATGACCGAGATATCCGCCGCCGACCCTTACGTGCGCAAACGTGTCGCCGTGCTCGACAGCGAGATGGCCTATGTCGAGACGGGGACGGGCGACCCGATCGTCTTTCTGCACGGCAATCCGACCAGCTCATACCTATGGCGGAACGTGATCCCCCATTGCGAGGGCATCGGCCGCTGCCTCGCCCCCGACCTGATCGGCATGGGCGAGAGCGGCAAGAACCCGGCCGGCTCCTACCGCTTTGCCGACCACGCGCGCTATCTCGACGCCTGGTTCGAGGCGGCGCAAGTCGAGAACGCGGTGCTGGTGGTGCACGACTGGGGCGGGGCGCTCGGCTTTCATTGGGCCGCGCGCAATCCCTCCAAGGTGCGCGGGATCGTCTATATGGAGACGATCGTGACGCCGGCGACCTGGGACGACTGGCCGGAGAACGCCAAGCAGATCTTCCAGGCGATGCGTTCGGGGGCGGGCGAGGAGCTGGTGCTTGAGAAGAACATCTTCGTCGAGCGCATCCTGCCGGGTGCCATCCTGCGCGGCCTGAGCGAAGACGAGCACAACCACTACCGGGCGCCCTTCGCCGAGCCGGGCGAGAGCCGGCGGCCGACGCTCACCTGGCCGCGGCAGATCCCGATCGACGGCGAGCCGGGCGATGTGAAGGCGATCGTCGAAACGTCGGAGAAATGGCTCGCGGGCTCCGATCTGCCCAAGCTCTTCATCAATGCCGAGCCGGGCTCGATCCTCACAGGGCGGGTGCGCGACGTCTGCCGCGCCTGGCCGAACCAGACCGAGGTGACGGTCAAGGGCGCGCATTTCATCCAGGAGGACAGCCCGCACGAGATCGGCGAGGCGATCGCAGCGTTCGTGAAAGGGCTTTGAGTCGGTTAAACTAGACGACCGACCAGCTAGTAAAATGAAAAATCAGGGAGAAACGCAATGGACGGGGGTTCGAAACAGGCGGTGATGCTCTCCGTGGCGGACGGGATCGCCACGATCACGCTCAACCGGCCGGCGGCGCTGAACGCGCTCAACGCCGAAATGGTGACGGGGCTGGCCGAGGCGGTGACAGCCGCGGGCGCGGATGCGAGCGTCCGGGTGGTCGTGATCACCGGCGGCGAGCACTTCATGGCGGGCGGCGACATCAAGTGGTTCAAGGACCAGCTCGACGCCGAGCCTGACAAGGCGGTAATCGAGCGCGAGTTCGAGGCCTTCATCCATCCGGTGCACGAGGTGATCAAGGCGATGCGCGCCATGCCCAAGCCGATCGTGGCCGCGATCCGCGGGGCCTGCGCGGGGTTCGGGGTCAGCCTGGCGGCCGCGTGCGATCTTGCGATCGCGGCGGACGACGCCTTCTTCACCCTCGCCTATTGCCATATCGGCGTGAGCCCCGATGGCGGTTCGACCTATGCTTTGCCGCGCACGGTCGGCATGAAGCGCGCCTTCGAGATCGCCTTGCTGGGCGACCGGTTTGATGCCGCGACAGCAAAAGAGGCCGGGCTGATCAACCAGGCCGTGCCGGTGGCGGCGTTCGAGGGGGCGGTGAAAAAATTGGTCGGTCGTCTAGCGATTGGCCCGACGCATGTCTACGGCAATACCAAAGCGCTGCTGAACGCCTCGTTGGATGCGAGCCTGGCCGATCAGCTCGACGCCGAGGCCAAGAGCTTCGCCGAATGCGCGGCGCGGGCCGATTTCGCCGAGGGGGTCAGCGCCTTCGTCGAGAAACGCCCGCCGGGTTTCACGGGCGAATAGGGGGGACGGACAATGGCATCGCTTGCAGGCAAGACGCTCTTCATCACCGGCGGCTCGCGCGGCATCGGCCTGGAGATCGCCAAGCGCGCAGCGACCGACGGCGCCAATGTCGCGATCGCGGCCAAGACGGTCGATCCGCATCCGAAGCTGCCCGGCACGATCCACACGGCGGCGAAGGAGATCGAGGCGGCGGGCGGCAAGGCGCTGCCGCTTCAATGCGACATCCGCGAGGAAGACCAGGTGATGGCGGCGGTCGAAGCGACCGTCGAGGCCTTCGGCGGCATCGATATCTGCGTCAACAATGCCAGCGCCATCTCGCTCACCGGCACCGAGGCGACGCCGATCAAGCGCTACGACCTGATGCATCAGATCAACGCGCGCGGCACCTATCTCGTCTCGCAGATCTGCCTGCCGCATCTGAAGAAGGCAGCGAACCCGCACATCCTCACCATGGCCTCGCCGATCAACCTCAACCCGCGCTGGTTCGGCCCGCATGTCGCCTACACGATGGCGAAGTACGGGATGAGCATGTGCGTGCTCGGCTTCGCCGAGGAGTTCCGGGGCAAGATCGGCGTGAACGGCCTGTGGCCCAAGACGGTGATCAACACGGCGGCGCTGCAGATGATCCCCGGCGTCAATCTCGACGGCACGCGCAAGCCCCAGATCCTCGCCGACGCCGCGCACGCGATCCTGACCCGCGATGGCAAGGACTGCACCGGCAACTTCTTCATCGACGAAGAGGTGCTGCGCGCCGAAGGCGTCACCGACTTCGAGCAATACGCCACCAAGCCGGGCGCGCCGCTGCTGCCGGATCTCTTCCTGGACTGAGGGAAGGAGGGGCCTGCCCTCCCTAGTCGCGCCAGAAGCGCGGCAGGAAGAGGACGAGGACCGTGAAGAGCTCGAGCCGGCCGAGCAGCATGGCGAAGGACAGAACCCATTTGGCGCCGTCGGGCAGGCTCGCGAAATGGCCGACCGGGCCGATGATCGGCCCCAGGCCGGGGCCGACATTGCTGACCGCGGTGGCCGCCCCCGTCGCGGCGGTCTCGAAGTCGAGCCCGAAGGCGGCGAGCGCGAAGGCAACCGCGGCGACGCTCGCGACATAGGTCGCCCAGAAGGCCAGCACCGAGCCGACATCCTGCTCGCTTACCGTCCGGCCGCCATAGGTGAACGGCCGCACCGCATGCGGGTAGAGCAGCTTGAAGATGTGGTTGGTGAAGGCGCGGCCCATGATGTGGAAGCGGAACATCTTGATGCCGCCCGAGGTCGAGCCCGAGCAGGCGCCGAAGAAGGTCAGCATCAGGAAGAGCACTTGGGCGAAGCCGCCCCAGGCGGTGTAGTCGGAGTTGACGAAGCCGGTGGTGGTCACGATCGAGATGACGTTGAAGGCGACCTCGCGCAGCGCGCGCTCCAGCGGGCCGCCATAGGCCCACCAGTGCCGCACCGTCACCACGGCGATGACGATGGCGGCGAAGGTGAGGAAGAGGCGCACCTGCGGGTCGCGCCACAGCGGGGCGGCGTTGCCGCGCAGCGCCTGGATGTAGCGCACGAAGGGCAGGCCCGCGGCGGTCATGAAGATGATGGCGAACCACTGCGTGCCCGGCCCGAACTTCGCCATCGAGGCGTCGGAGGTCGAAAAGCCGCCGGTGGAGAGCGTGGTCATGGCGTGGCAGACGGCCTCGAAGGCGGTCATGCCGGTCGCCATGTAGGCGAGTGCGCAGAACACGGTGAGGCTGGCGTAGATCCGCCCCGAAGCGATCGCGAGGTCGGTCGCGCGCGGCAGCACCTTTTCCGAGCGCTCCGAGGATTCGGTCTGGAAGAGCTGCATGCCGCCGACGCGCAGGAACGGCAGCAGCGCGATCGCCATGACGATGATGCCGATGCCGCCGATCCATTGCAGCAGCGAGCGCCACAGCAGGATGCCGGGCGGCCGCGTATCGAGGCCGGGCAGCACCGTCGAGCCGGTGGTGGTGAGCCCGGAGATCGACTCGAAGATCGCATCGGCGACGTGCAGCTTGGCGTCGGAGAGCAGGAAGGGCAGGGCCGCGAACATCGCGATCACGGTCCAGCTGAGCGTGGTCAGGACGAAGGCCTCGCGGATGCCGAGATCCTCCGCCCCACCGCGCATGGTCAGCATCAGCGCGGTGCCGGCGAAGAGCGTGATCGCGGCCGAATAGCTGAAGGCGCGCCAGTCGGGGTTGTCGGCGTAGATGTCGACGCCCGCCGAAACCATCATCGCCGCGGCCAGCGGCATCAGCAGCATTCCGATGATGAAGAGCGGCAGGCGGAAGCTTATCCCCATCCCCGTCTGTTCCTGCTATCCCCCGGCCGGCGGCATCCGGCCGCCGTCATCCTAGCGTCGTTGCCGCCGGATATCTGCCCTGATTGAGCGGCGGTTGATCAGTCGACGGTTTGTAAGAGACCGTCATCCCCGCGAAAGCGGGGACCCAGTCAGCGTTTCGTACAAGTCCCGCCAGTTGGGATTGGTCTCCTCAATGAGGGACAGTTTCCACGCGCGCCGCCATTTCTTGATCGCCTTTTCGCGCCGGATGGCGGACTCAATATCGTCGTGTGGTTCAAACCAGACCAGGGACTTCACGCCGTATTTGGAAGTAAACCCAGGTACCGCGCCCTCGCGATGCTCCCAAACACGCCGCACCAGATCGGAGGTGACACCGACATAGAGCGTGCCATTGCGTTCGCTCGCGAGGATGTAGACGTAGCCACCCTTATCCACGTCCCCATGCCCTCCGCGCCAGTCGATTGACGTGCATCATCGATTGAGGGTGATGATACCAGTGTTGTCACAACTCGCGCTGCATCCCTGGATTCCCGCTTTCGCGGGAATGACGATGAGAGGTTAGTGATGGATTACCCCGACCGGGGCGGTCGGTCGGTCGTCAGGCGCTTGATGTAGGTGGGCCATAAGCCCGCATCGGTCTTGGCGTCGTGATGCTTGATCGCGAGCGCGGCGAGGTCGAAGGAGCGGTAGACCTCGTGCAGGATCACCGCGAGCTTCAAGAGCCGGTCCTCGGGCAGGGTGGCGAAGCGGGCGAAGTCCTTGGCGTAGACCGCATCGGCCCAGAGGAACTGGCTGAGCGCCGCGTTCTCGTTGTCGCCGGCGACCAGCGGCTTGAAGGTGCGCCCGCCGAGGCCGACGAATTTGTGGAACTCGAAGCCGAAGGCGCGCAGCACCTCGTCGACCTCGCCGAACAGCGGCTGGTCGACATAGAGCGGCACGAATTCGGCGCGGATATGGACGACGACCGCATGACCCAGAGTGCGTTCGGCGCCCGCGAGCGCCACGCCCGCGCCGCCCTGGATGCCGATGCGCAGATAGTCGGCGCCCTCGGCCTCCTCGATATCGTCGAGGCGCACGGTCTCGACCTCGTATTGCTCGACCACTTCGGCGGCGTCTTCCAGCGTCTGGAAGAGCGCCATCGCGTTCACGTCGGGCGCGAAGACCGAGGAGAGCGCGGGGTCGGCGCAGCGGTAGAAGGTGGCGTCCTCGCCGTCGCCGACCACGAGCGGGAGATATATGTGCTTGCCGCGCGCCTCCTCGTTCAGCGCGTCGCAGGCCTCCTCGATCGGCTCGAAGCCGACGACGCGCGCGAGGCCCCGCCGCACGATGGCGGCATAGGCGTCCTCGCCGCCCTCGACCGGGGCGGCGCCGATATCGACGACCTTGATCGTGGGCAGGCCGTCGAGCAGATCGGAAAAGGGAAACGCGCGCATGTGCGGAGGGGCGTTTCGGTGGTGGTGGCGGTGCGTGGCCCGAGGGCCGGGAGCCGGCGCGGGACGGCCGCGGCCGGTCAGGTGTTTATGGTTAATAAATGTGGGCGAATCAATGACGATAAGGGATAGGCTCGAGCTTATGTAGTATCGGCCGCATTCAAGGCGCGCTTTGGAGCATTGTCGCGAATTCGCCCACGGTCACTTTTAATCTTTGGAGATATATCCCCATGGAGAACTCCGACGATAGTCCATTCTTGAGAGCGGCCCTGGAACAAGTCGCTGCTGAACTCGAGGCCTACTATGCTGAGCTGAACGGTGAAAGCCCTAGAGCCGCAGCCATACTTGCGATGGCGTCAATCGAAGATGAACTCGAACGGCTTATCCGTAGAAAATTCCCCCATGAAATCAGCAATAAGCTATGGAAAAGAATTTGCGGTCCCGGCCTCACACCTTTCGGCACATTTAAAGCCAAAGCCGATGTCGCCCAAGCATTTGGCTATTACGGACCAAAGACACGAAAGCTCCTTGAGACGCTCGCTGCGATCCGAAATAAATTCGCCCATTCCTCAAAACCTCGAAGTTTCTTAGACGACGATATTTTGAGTAAGTGCAGAGAAATCGAATTTCTCGATCTGCCGAGAATAGTCGTTGATAAGCCGACGGAAAATGATGTGCGCTATATTTATACTATCACCGCCCAGACGCTCCATTTGGAATTTGAACGAATAGCTCGTGGCATAGATGAACGCGGAGAGTCTAAGCCACTTCCTTAGTTTGCATCATTTATCGGAATACACGCTGTGCAGCTTTGCATGAGGTCTCTTCTAGGCAAATTGCGAAGTACAAGAGAATTTCCTCCGTCTCGCCTCGATCACTCTGCATGCGATCTCAATTTCCTCCTTGTTTTCAATGCGGTATCGCGAAAATGGCTAATCCTTGGTTCATTAAGCATATAATCCCCCAAAAAATAATATCTTTAATATCGATATGATTTCGGCTAGGCTGGCGCCGAAATCGGGCGGGTGAGCGCGTTTTGCGGGCGGCCCGCGGGCAATTGGAAGAGCGGCGGCGACCACACGATGAGCGATTGGATCCGCGAGGCGGGGTTGGAGCTGGAGGCACCGGTGGCCTCCGTCGCCACCTTGTCCGGCCGCATGGCCGCGATGGTGCGCGACGCGCTCTATGAGGGGCGCCTGAAGCCCGGCGACACGCTCGGCACGGAGAAGGACCTGGCGGCGGCCTTCGGGGTGAGCCGCATGGCGGCGCGCGACGCGATGAAGCGCCTGGAGGCCGGCGGCATCGTCGAGATCAAGGTGGGGGCCGGCGGCGGCGCGCGCATCGCCCGCGGCAACCCGCAGATGCTGGCCGACGCGCTCGCCGTGCAGCTGAAGCTGGTCGGCGCCTCGGTTGCCGAGATCATGGACGCCCAGCGCGCCGTCGAGACGATGACGGCCGAGCTCGCCGCGGTGCATGCGACCGATGGCGACTACGCGCGGATGGAGGCGCTGCTCGCCGAGGCGGAGGAAAAACTCGGCGGCGACGTCGATGCCTATACCCGGGTGAGCCAGGCGTTTCACCTCGCGGTCGCCGAGGCCGCGCACAACACGGTGCTCAAGGTGCAGCTCATCTCGCTGCAGCACGTCGCCTGGCCGGCGCGCAACCGCACGCTCACGCCCGAGGTGGCCGCGCACATATTGAAGCTGCACCGCGAGATCTACGTGCTGCTGCGCGCCCGCGATGCGACCGGCGCGCGCGAGCTGATGAGCCGGCACTTGAAACAGATCCGCGCAAGACGGGTGGCCGAAGCGGGTGAGACGCCAGGAGAAGCAATGGACGCGGCGATCTGCTGCTGAACAACGGGAGGAGACGACGATGGCTGACGCGACGGGTAAGAATTCGAAATTCGTGATCGCGCCGCATATGCGGCTGCATGAATGGGTGGCGGAGGAGAAGGGCTACTTCGCGCAGGAGGGGCTCGACTACGTCTTCGCCGATGCGCTGAAGTCGAAGGAGGGCAGGATCCACGACCTCGGCGACAAGGTCGGCGCCTACCAGACCTTCGAGGCGGGGCGGAGCTGCGACGTCTCCTCGGCCTGCCACTGGACGGTGAACGCCGCCGCCGCGGCGGGGCACGGGCGCATGTACCGCGACGCCTATTCGGTCTCGCCCTCGGCGATCTTCGTGCCGCCGGAGTCCGACGTGCAGAAGCCGGAGGACCTGGCCGGGGTGCCGATCTCGGTCGGCTATCAGTCGGGCAGCCATTACTCGACGATCCAGGCGCTGGAACAGTGGCTGACGCCGGAGGAGATCAAGCTCAGCTTCGGCGACGGTCTGCTGTTCAACCGGCTCGACCTCGCGGTCGACCGCAAGATCCCCGCCGTCTCGCTGTTCAGCGGGCCCTATTACGTCTGCGAGCAGCTCGGCTTCCGGAAGATCTGCGACACGACGTTCATGATGGCGGGCATGATCACCGGCGAGCCCGATATGGAGGATGTGCGCAAATACTACCGCGCGCTGCGGCACGCCCAGCGCGACATCGATCTGCGCCCGGAGCTCTACACGCATTACTATCTGAAGGAGCTGCCCGAGCGCTTCCACGCCATGGTCGATACGCGGCGCATGGGACCGGGCGAGCGCATCGTCTTCGAGCCGTACACACGGGAAGTGTTTCAGGAGTCGCAGGACTGGATCGCCGAGCGCGACATCTTCCCCGACGGTATGCAGGGGACGGGCGCCTACGAGGACGCGACGATCTCGGTCGCGGCGGAGTAGCGGCGGGCGCGGTTCACGGAACCTTGTGCAAAGTTCCCTCCCTCCGTCAGGGGGGAGGGGGAAGAAGGTCTCCGTTTCCAACCATGCTGATTGTGCTCTAGGCTCGCCCGACAAAGAGGTGGATTCGGGCGGGAGCAGGCATGAGCGAGAGCTACGACGTCGCCATCATCGGCGGCGGGGTGATCGGCAGCGCGGTCGCCTATTTCCTGGCGGCCGATCCCGATTTCGACGGCAGCATTGCCGTGATCGAGCGCGACCCGAGCTACGAGGCGTGCTCCACGACGCGCTCGGCGGGCTCGATCCGCCAGCAATTCTCCACGCCCGAGAATATCGCCATGTCGCTCTTCGGGCGGGACTTTCTGGACGCGGCGGCCGAGACATTGGCGGTCGATGGCGAGACGGTCGATCTCGGTTTCGTGCCGCGCGGCTATCTCTTTCTGGCCAGCGAGGCGACGCGGGCGGCGCTGGAGGAAAGCCATGCGATCCAGGCGAAGCACGGCGCAGACAACGCGCTGCTGACACCGGATGAGATCGCGGCGCGCTTTCCCTGGCTCTCGGTCGAGGGGGTGGCGATGGGCTCGCTGGGGCTGTCGGGCGAAGGCTGGTTCGATCCGGCGGCGCTGCTGCACGGGTTTCGCAAGAAGGCGCGCGCGCTCGGTGTGACGTATCTGCGCGACGAGGTGACGGGGATCGAGATGGCGCAAGGCCGGGTGACGGCGCTTGCGCTAGCCTCGGGCGGGCGTATCGTCTGCGGGGCGGCGGTGAACGCGGCGGGACCGCACGGAGGCCGCGTCGCGGCGCTGGCCGGGATCGACCTGCCGGTCACCGCCAAGAAGCGCTTCGTCTTCGTCTTCGACTGCAAGGGCGAGCTGCCGGACTGCCCGCTGGTGATCGACCCGGCCGGCGTCTACTTCCGGCCAGAGAGCGGCAAGTTCATCGGCGGGGTATCGCCGGGCGCGGACGAGGATCCCGACTGTTTCGATCTCGAGGTCGACTACACCTGGTTCGACGAGCGGGTCTGGCCGAAGCTTGCTGCGCGCGTGCAGGCCTTCGAGGCGATCAAGATGGCGGGCGCCTGGGCCGGGCATTACGACTACAACACGGTCGATCAGAATGCCGTCCTGGGGCCGCATCCGGAGATCGCGAATTTCTACTTCGCCAACGGGTTCTCGGGCCACGGGTTGCAGCAGTCGCCCGCGGCGGGAAGGGCGACCGCCGAGCTGATCATCCACGGGCGGTACCGCAGCCTCGATCTCGCGCGCTTCGGCTTCGGGCGCTTCGCGGCGCGCGCACCGTTGCGCGAGATCGCGGTGGTCTAGCGGATTTATTGCCGGCGCATCGATCGGCGTAGTTGGAAGATTGTTGCGGGAGCCACGGGCGCAGCGCGGCGATTTTCGGTTAACAGACAGTGAATCAACGAAACTTCGGCATGACGCATGTCATGCCAAATTGAGCCCGTTTTTGCGTTTTTCGCCGCGATTTATGCCGCGACAATGGTTTTCGGCCGCTTTCCTATCCGGCATAGCGATGCTCGCGTAGGCCCGAAACGCCGGGATGCGCGACGAAGAGGCCGCCGGCGAGCGGTTCGGGCGGCGGGCCGTCCTTGAGCGAGCCCTGGCTCGCGGTCGTTATATAGAGCGTCGTCAGGTCGGGCCCGCCGAAGGCGCAGCAGGTGACCCGCGCGACCGGCACCTCGATGGTCCTGTCGAGGCGTCCCTTGGGATCGAAGCGGACGACGCAGCCGGCGAGCCAGCGCGCACTCCATAAATAGCCCTCGGCATCGACCGCGGCGCCGTCGGGATAGCCGGGCGCCGCCTCTGGCCCGGCGAAGACGCGGCGGTTCGTCACGCTGCCCGTTTCCGGATCGAGATCGAAGACGAGGATCGTCCCGGTCGGCGAGTCGGCGAAGTAGAGCCGGCGGCCGTCGGGCGCGAAGGCGATCCCGTTGGTGACGGTGATGTCGCCGAACTGCGGCGTCAGGGTGCGGTCGGGATCGAGCCGGTAGACCGTGCCCGTCGGGCCCGCATGCCGGCGGTTCATCGTGCCGGTCCAGAAGCGCCCGGCAGGGTCGACGCGGCCGTCGTTGAAGCGGTTGTCGGGCTGGTCCGGTTCGGGGTCGGCGATCGGCGTGGTGGCACCGGTCTCGAGGTCGAGGAAATGCAGGCCCGACGCGAGCGCTGCGACCGCCCCGCCGGTCTCGTCCGCCTGGCGCCGCAGGGCGAAGGAGCCGATGGTCTCGGCAAGGGGAACGCTCCGCACGTCGCCGCTGGCAGGGTCGAGGCGATGGAGCGCGGGGGCCCGGCAATCGATCCAATAGAGCGCCTGCGCCCGGTCGTCCCAGATCGGGCATTCGCCCAGGATGGCGCCCTTGCCGCAGACATACTCAGCCATGATTTCGCCACCGGGACCGGCCATGCTGCGCCCCTTGCTTGCGTATTGTTAGTGCTGGTCGGATCGTAGCATCGGACGGCGGTCACGGTTAACGCGAACCGGCACGGCGCCAGGCAAACCGCGCCGTCCGGTTGAAGGGCGCGCACGAAGATGATAGGAGCAGGCCATTCGATCATGCTGGCGATCATGCGGGCGATCATGCGGGGCTCCGCGGCGGCGGCCAGTGCGATATGATCGTGCGATATGATCGGGGCAAGACGGCCCAAAAGCAGTCTCCAGGTAGTCCCCAGATAGTCCTAGGCAGGAACGACAAGATGCGCCGATCGACTTATTCCCTCACTCACGCCGCGGGGTCGCGGAGGCGCGGCCTGGCGGCGTTGGCCATGGCCGGGCTCGGTGCCGCCGGTGTTGCGATGACGCCCGCGCCGGCCGCTGCTGTGACGACCCAGACGGCCCAGATTGCTGCGGCCAAGGCGGCCCCCAAGCGGCTCTATGCCGGGCGGCACGGCGCCTGGGTGCTGCAGTGCTTTCACAATCCGGAAAAGCGCGTCTACTGCAATCTCGGCCAGGTTCAGGTCTACCGCCTGCCGGCCAAGGAGATGAAGCAGCTGCGCGCGGCCAAGTTCACCGGCCCGCCGCGCGTCATTCTGCTGGTCCATGCGACGACGGTGAGCGAGGTCGTCACCTTCATCTCGCCGACCGGCTGGGCCAAGGAGAGCCGCGTCATCGCGCGGGTCGACAAGGGCTTCGGCTTCGGGATCGACGCGCCGGAGAAACGCGCGCTCGCGCCGATCTCGCCCGATGAGAGCTTGAAGATCATCGAGGCGATGAAAAAGGGCAACAAGCTCAATGTCCAGTTCCTGCCCGCGATCGGCGACGTCCAGCAGGCGGCCTTCGATCTCCGCGGCTTCACCGCCGGGGTGAACCGGATGCGGGCCGTCGTGAAACGCTACGGCAAGAACGAGCCGCCGCTGCCGGGCGCAAAGGGACAGGCGCCCAAGAAGTTCGGGCCGCGCGCCAAGCCCAAGGAGGGGGCGGCGAAGAAGCCCTAAATCCGGGCAATACGTCCGCGCCACAGGCTCGCGCCACACGTCCGCGCCGTCTTCCGGGGCGAAAGAGACGATATCATGTGATAGAGTTTGGTCCGGGAGACGAGCCGGACCGGGCCGCCGAAGATCGGCGCGCACCGCTTCGGCCGAGTGGGAGGAGACGCCCCATGCTGCTGACGGCGCGGGCCGAGCAACGGCCCTATCATCTGGGCCGCTATCCGTTGGAAGTGCTGCCGCGCGATGACGCGGTGATCGCCGCCGAAGCCGCGCGTCCGGCGCGGCCGCCCGAGCCGGCACCGGCCGCGGCGACGAGCGCGCTCGGCAAGGCGGCGCGACGCTATCTCGCGCTCTTCCATCCGATGGTCGACGGTGATCTGGCCGCCGCCCGCGCGCCGGTGCCCGACGACCTCGCGCGGCGCATGATCGACCTCAAGGGCTACGGCTACTTCATGAACGCCGATCAGGTGGGAATTTGCAACGTGCCCGAGGCGGCGTGGTGCGAAGGCGCGGACCGGCCAAATGCTGGGCAAAGCCATGGGTCGGCGCATGACCACGCCGTGGTGGTGCTGGTCGCGCATGGCCGGGTTCCCGAAGCGGGCAATCCCGCGCGTGACTGGATCGGGCCCGACCATACCGCTGCGGCCGAGATGCGGGCGGGCGAGATCGCGGTCTGCCTCGCCCGGCATATACGCAAGCTGGGCTTTCCCGCGCGCGCGCATATCACAGGTGCCAGCAGCGCGGATGTCGAGCGCCTCGCGGTGTTGGCCGGGCTCGTGGTGCGCGAGGGCGAGACCTTGCGCAATCCCTTCATCGAGGGCGGCTTCGCGCTGGCCGCGGTCACGACGAACTACGCGCTGGAGACCGACCGGCCGCTGGCGCGCGCGGCGCTCAAGCGCCGAGGGCTTCGCTATTGGTGGGGCATCGACGGCGCCACCTCGGGGCGCGAGCGCAACCGCCGCGCCAAGCGCGCCACCCATCTCTCCGACTATCCGATGGAGCAGGTGAAGCGGGTCGACCGGCCGACGACGCTCATCCTCGATGACGAGGTGCCGCGGGTGCCCAAGCGCGCTGCCTTCTTCGACCGGGCGCTGCGCGGCGATCTGGGGGCGAAGACGCAGGGCGAGCGCAACCGCTTCGCCTTCAAGCAGCCGCATACCGGCGCGATGATGGCGCCGATGCGCGCGATGGTGCCGATCCAGGGCGGCGAGCCCGATGCCTCGGCCGACACGGCGCAGCATTCCGATCCGGCGGCGAACGCCCGCGCGCTCAAATCGCTCAGCTATCACCTGGGCGCGCAGGTCACCGGCATCTGCGAGATCCCGCGCTATGCCTGGTATTCGCATGACGGCAACGGCGAGCCGATCGAGCCCTACCACAAGTATGCCGTGGTGATGCTGATCGACCAGGAGTTCGACACGATGGAGGGCGCCTCGGGCGACGACTGGATCTCCGGCGCCCAGTCGATGCGCGCCTATCTGCGCGGGGCGGAGATCGCCGGCGTGATGGGCGACGTGGTGCGCCAGCTCGGTTTCCCCGCGCGCAGCCAAACCAATGTCGACAGCGACGTGCTGCACATTCCGCTGGTGCTGCAGGCGGGGCTGGGCGAGATGAGCCGGATCGGCGAGCTCGTGCTCAATCCCTTCATGGGGCCGCGGACCAAGACCGTTGTCATGACAACCGACATGCCGCTCGCGGTCGACAAGCCGATCGATTTCGGCCTCCAGTACTTCTGCAGCAACTGCACGAAATGCGCACGCGAATGCCCCTGCGATGCGATCCCGTGGGGCCCCAAGATCATGTTCAACGGCTACGAGATCTGGAAGCCCGATGTCGAGCGCTGCGCGCGCTATCGCCTGACCAACTCCAAAGGCTCGGCCTGCGGGCGCTGCATGAAGACCTGTCCGCTCAACAAGGTGGTCGATGCGGACGGGCCGGTGCTGGAGCGGATCGCGAGCTGGTGCGGCATCAACGCGCGGTTCCTCAAACCGCTCCTGGTGCCGATCGCGGTCTGGCTCGACGACAAGATCGGCAACGGCAAGCGCAAGCCGATCAAGAAATGGTGGCTCGATCTCGAGATCGTCAACGATGTCTGCGTCGAGCCGGTGAACGGCGTGAACCAGCGCGACATCGACCCGGCGCACAAGATCGATCCGGCCAAGCAGAAGATGGCGGTCTATCACGCCAGCATGATGCCGGTGCCCAACGACCTCGAGGCCCAGCCGGTCGATCGCAAGGCGGCGACGGCGGCGATGGCCCTGGTCGAGACGCCGGAGCAGGCCCGCGCCCGCAAGGCGGCCGGCGGGCCGGCGCCTGCCCATTACACGCCCACCCCGGCGCGCGAGGGGGTCAAGGGCGGGACCAAGGTCGATCTCGCCAATTACGGCAAGGTGGGCGCGAAGAAAAGCGCCGGCAAAGGGGCCAAGGAGGCCGCGCCGAGCAAGTAGGCGGACGGCGGTCCCGCCATCCATCTTTCGAGGCTCGCTTACGCTCGCACCTCAGGATGAGCCTTGGTGATTTCGCTCCGGTGCCGTCATCCGCGCGAAAGCGGGGATCCAGGACAACCGGCAAGACAGCGCGGTGGTCAAGATGGATTCCCGCTTTCGCGGGAATGACGGGTTTGCATTGGCTCGTCTTCGATGGGCCCGTATGGTTAACCGTCGCTAACCTTAACATATTGAAAAGAAATAATTATTTTCGCCGCGCTGTGACCCCTGTCACAGCAGCCCGGCCCGCCCTCGCCTATCGTCGTGACCAAGCCAGCGCCCAAGCAGGGCGCCTCACACGATGGATAGGAGATCACGCCATGACCGTTCGATCCTCGCTTCAGAAGACCGTCTTCTCCGCCGGCCTCGCCGTTGTCGCCGCCGGCCTGTTCGCCGCTTCCTCGGTGCCGTTTTCCGGCACGGCCGAGGCGGCGCCGCGCCAGCCCAACTACGGCGCCTACTGCGCGCGCATGCATCCGGGCAGCTTCGTCAACCGGCTGCGCACGACGGGTGAGTACATCTGCACCCAGCGCTCGCGCCTGCAGATGCGTCACTACCGGGTGAACCTGGCGCAGGCCTGCCAGCTCACCACCGGCACGCCCAGCTACCGCAACCTCGGCCGCGGCTATGTGCTGTGCAACGAGCGCCGGGTCGTGTCGCCGGTTCCGCGTCCGATGCCGCGTCCGTCCGGCTATGTGATGCGCGCGCCCAACATCCGTGCCTACTGTGCGCGCATGCACCCGGGCAGCTTCGTCAACCGCTTCCGCGCCACGGGCGAGTACATCTGCACCCAGCGCTCGCGCCTGCAGATGCGTCACTACCGCATCAACATGGCCCAGGCCTGCATGCTGAGCTGGCGCACGACGAGCTTCCGCTATGTCGGCGGGCGTAACAATCCGCAGTGCATCATCCGCCGCGCCTAACATTCCTAACGTTGGCGCGTTCCATGAGACCAAAGCGAGCCGCGCTCCCGGCATCGGGGGCGCGGTTTTGCTGTGCCGCCGTTGAAGCGCTTCGTATAGTCCGCCCATGGCCGAACCGCCTTCAGAACCCAAACCCAGCGCCGAGAGGCAAACCGCGGCGCGCCGGCATCTGCGCCGCTCGATCCTGCTGGTGATACTGGTGTTCGTCGCCTACGGCGTCGTCACGGTGATGAGCGAGCACACGCCCGAATGGGTCAAGCTGACGGCCGAGGATTTCCCGGCGGGATTTCGCGCCGCTCGCTTTGGCGATGGGGAACTGGCTGCGGGAAAACCATACCTTATCCACATAAATCGCACCGGGCATAAGCGCGCCTTGCCACCGCAGAAACTGGAAATCACGGTCCAGGAGGACACACGCGCGACCTATCGCTGCCGCAAGCGGACACGCTGTCCCTGGATCACCATCGCGCCGCTCAGATGCCGGCTTAACGGCGAAACGGCCGGCCGCTGCGGCTTGGAGCTTTTCGAATTCGGGCGCAGCGGCGTCAAGATATTGCCGCGGCGGCGGTGCCGTCTCAGCCGGCCTGGGATACGCGACCTCAAGGTTGCCTGCCCGCGCGCGGTCTCATTCGGCAGGAAACTCGAAGCCGCATCCGGCGCCACGTCCGGTGGCCGGCCGAAGCCCGACTAGCGCGGACGAACTCATGGGCGACGCGCCGGGGACATCGAGCGACCGCTTCTACAACGATCTGGCGCCGTTCAAGCAATTCGACGAGTTCACCGCCTTCGAGGCTTACACGCCGGTGCCGGCCGACTGGGTGGTGATGATCGCCAATATCGAGGGCTCGACCCGCGCCATCGAGGCCGGGAACTACAAGGCCGTCAACATGGTGGGGGCGGCCTCGATCACCGCCGTGCTCAACACGCGGGGCGAGGTCGATATCCCCTTCGTCTTCGGCGGCGACGGCGGCACGCTGGTGGTGCCGGGCGGATTGAGCGCCGCGGCGGGCGAGGCGCTGCTGCGCCTGCAGGCGGCCTCGCAGGATCTCTTCGGCCTGTCGTTGCGGGTCGGCGCGGTGCCGGTCGCCGATCTCCGCGCCCAGGGCCACGACGTGCGGGTGCGGAAGTTCGAGCTCAGCCCCCGCAACTATCTCGCCATGTTCGCCGGCGGCGGCATCGAGCGGGCGGATGCGCTGCTGAAGGATGACGCGCCCGGCGTCCGCCTGTCCTCGGGCGATGACGCGGGCCTAAGCGAGCCCGACCTCGAGGGCCTCTCCTGCCGCTGGGAGCCGCTGACGCCCAAGAACGGCAAGATGATGACGCTGATGGTGCAGGGCCGGGGCGGAGACGCGCAGGCGGAGGGGCGGCTGCTCGGCGCCGTGCTCGCGGCGATCGGCGAGATCCTGGGCGAGCCCTTACCCGCGCACGCGCCGGCGAGCCGGCATTCGATGCGCTTCCGCTGGCCGCCGCGCGGGCTCAGGCTCGAAGCACGGGCGAGCAAGGGCAAGGCGAGCTTCGCCAAGGCCTACCGCAAGGCGCTCATCTCCTCGTTCATCCAGTATGTGATCGAGCGCTTCGATTTGAAGGCCGGCAACTACGACGCGCCGGTCTACCGCGAGGAGCTGCGCGCCAATACCGACTTCCGGAAATACGACGGCATGTTCCGCGCCGTGCTCGATGTGAGCCCGGAGCAGGCGGCGCGGATCGAGCGCTATCTGGAGGATGAGTACAAGGCGGGGCGGCTGGTCTATGGGGTACAGCTCGCCGACGCGGCGCTGATGACCTGTCTGGTCTTCAATCTCGCCCAGAGCGAGCACGTGCATTTCGTCGACGGGGCGGAGGGTGGCTTCGCCATGGCGGCGCGGGGCTTCAAGGCGCGGCTGCGTGAGGCCAAGGGCGAGGCCTCCGGCGGCACGACTGCTCAAGGGGACGGGCCCGTCTAGCGGTGCGCCTTCAGGCGGTGCAGGCGCTCCAGGATGACCCGCTCCAGGCTGTCGACGGTGCGCGGGTCGAGCCGGTCGAAATGGCCGGCAAGGCGCTTTTCGCCACGCTCGACGCGCACGATCTCGGCGATCGCGAAATGGCGCCGCATGTCGCCGCCGGTGGACGCGATGATGGTGACGGGGACCGAGGCGCCGCCCTTGAGCCTGCCGGTATAGGGCGCCAGCATGAAGCCGCCGAGCGACCAGTCGACGGTGGTGTATTCCGTCCCCTCGATCTCGATCTGGATCGGCGGCATCATCATTCGCCGGTGCACCCGGCGGTTTTCGAGCTCGTAGCCGATGATCTTGCCCTGCTTCATGCGCGCGGAACCTGTCCTCGATCCGGGG
>CAZBRE010000035.1:27184-34286 GCA_964494065.1 uncultured Alphaproteobacteria bacterium | reverse complement strand
CGCTCGGCGCCGTCTACGGCCTGATCGCCATCGGCTACACGATGGTCTACGGCATTATCGGCATGATCAATTTCGCCCACGGCGAAATTTTCATGATCGGCACCTTCATCTCGCTCATCGTGTTCCTGCTGCTGGGCCTGATCGGGATCACCTGGGTACCCTTGGCCGTGCTCATCGTGGTGGTCGTGGCGATGGCCTTCACGCTGTTCTACGGCTGGACGCTGGAGCGGGTCGCCTACCGTCCGTTGCGCGGCTCGCCGCGTCTCGCCGCGCTGATCACCGCGATCGGCATGTCGATCTTCCTGCAGAACTACGTGCAGCTGCTGCAGGGCGCGCGCACCAAGCCGCTGAAGCCCGTGATCACCGGCGGCATCGAGGTGATCAACACGCTCACCCCGACGGGCCAGGCTTTCAAGGTCAACCTCAGCTTCCTGCAGATGTTCATCATCGCGCTGACGGTCGTGCTCATGGTCATCTTCACGATCATCATCACCAAGACCGCGCTGGGGCGCGCACAGCGCGCCTGCGAGCAGGATTTGAACATGGCGGCGTTGCTGGGGATCAACGTCGACCGGACGATCTCGCTGACCTTCGTCATCGGCGCGGCGCTGGCCGCGGTGGCCGGCGTGATCTTCATGCTGCGCTACGGGGCGACCGACTTCTTCGTCGGCTTCCTCACCGGGGTCAAAGCGTTCACCGCCGCGGTGCTGGGCGGCATCGGCTCGATCCCCGGCGCGATGCTTGGCGGCGTGTTGATCGCCTTCATCGAGGTGATGTTCGCCGCCTATTTCAGCACCGAATACAAGGACGTCGCGACCTTCTCCATCCTCGTCCTGGTGCTGATCTTCCGGCCCACAGGGTTGCTCGGCAAACCCGACATCGAGAAGGTCTGAGCCCATGGCCGGCATGAGCGCACGCATCGCCCAACTCCCGAAGCTGCAGCGCCTCGGCCTCGAAATCCTGATCACCGGCCTGATCGTCCTCGCCCTGGCGCTCAGCATGGTCGGCCTGCATGTGAAGGACGTGCCGGGCGGCGTCGCGCTCGAGGCGCGGACCTGGGACGTCGTCGTCGCCGCAGCGATCGCCATGCTCGGCCGCCTGGCGCTGATCCTGTTGCGGGAGCGCAAGCCCCTGCCGGTACTTTACGCCGGCCTGCCGATCACGGCGTTCCTGGCCGCCGAGCTCCTGAGCGAGACCCTGTTCGGCAAGGGATCGTCCCTCAACGTCAAATCGATCCTGCCCTTCAACAGCGCCGTCGTTCAATGGTCGCTCACCGCCTTCATCGCGATCCTGACGATCCGGGCCGGACTGGCGGCGCGCGCCGGCGGCCGCGCGGTGATCGTCGAAGACCGCGATTCGGTCATGGACCAGATCGGCGCCGGCGTGCAGCACTATGCCCGCTACATCGGGCCGATCATGTTCGGGCTCGCGATCATCTGGCCGTTCCTGCCCTTCGTCGATCGGCAGGTGCTCGATATTTCGATCCTGGTTCTGACCTACGTCATGCTGGGCTGGGGCCTCAACATCGTGGTCGGGCTCGCCGGGTTACTCGATCTCGGCTACGTCGCCTTCTATGCCGTCGGCGCCTATGCCTATGCCTTGCTGGCGACGACGGCGGGGGTGAGCTTCTGGGCGGCGCTGCCGTTTGCAGGGCTGATGGCGGCCACGGCCGGAGTCCTTTTGGGCTTCCCGGTCTTACGATTGCGCGGCGACTATCTCGCCATCGTGACGCTGGGCTTTGGCGAGATGGTCCGCGTTATCCTGCTGAACTGGTACAGCCTCACCAACGGCCCGGACGGGATCTCGAAAATCCCGCCGGCCAGTTTCTTCGGTCTCTCGTTCAAGACCATTTATGACGACGACCTCAACAAATCGTCCGCGTTCCACACCTATTTCAATCTGGAATTCTCCTCCTCCCACAAGTTCATCTTCCTTTATTTCATCATTCTGACGCTTGCCCTGATCACCAACATTTTCACGATGCGCGTCCGCCGGCTGCCGATCGGCCGGGCCTGGGAGGCGCTGCGCGAGGACGAGATCGCCTCCCGCTCGCTCGGCATCAACCCGCGCAACACCAAGCTGACCGCCTTCGGCATCGGCGCCATGTTCAGCGGCTTCGCCGGCTCCTTCTTCGCCACGCGCCAGACCTTCATCAGCCCCGAGAGCTTCACCTTCATCGAGTCCGCGATCATCCTGGCGATCGTCGTCCTCGGCGGCTTCGGCAGCCAGTTCGGCGTGGTCATCGCCTCCTTCATCCTGATCGGCCTGCCCGAGATCTTCCGCGATCTCCAGCAATACCGGATGCTCTTCTTCGGCCTTTCGATGGTGGTGATCATGCTGTGGCGACCGGCCGGTTTGCTGGCCCATCGCGAGCCGACGATCCGGCTCCACCCCAAAGGCCACGACCCGAGCGGGGGTGCGAGCTGATGATCGCCGCTCCTGTCGTCGACACCAACTATCAGACCGCGAACCCCACCCTGCTGACGGTCGAGCATCTGACCATGCGCTTCGGCGGACTGGTGGCCATCGACGACGTGTCGTTTCATGCCGCCGACCGCGAGATCACCGCGATCATCGGCCCCAACGGCGCCGGCAAGACCACCGTCTTCAACTGCCTCACCGGCTACTACAAGCCCACGGTCGGGCGGCTGGCCCTCAAGGGGAAGCAGCGCGAATACCTTCTGGAACGCATGGAGGGCTTCCGCATCGGCATGCATGCGCGCGTCGCCCGGACGTTCCAGAATATCCGCCTGTTCCCCAAGATGACCGTGCTGGAAAACCTGATCGTCGCCCAGCACAACAAGCTGATGCGTGCCTCGGGCTATACGCTCTTCGGTCTCTTCGGCGCCGGCGGGTATCGGCGATCGGAACGCCAGGCGGTCGATCTGGCGCGCTATTGGCTGGAGCAGATCAACCTGGTGCCGCGCGCCGACGTCGCGGCCGAGAGCCTGCCTTACGGCGACCAGCGCCGCCTGGAGATCGCGCGGGCCATGTGCACCGAGCCGATCCTGCTCTGCCTCGACGAGCCCGCCGCCGGCCTCAACCCGTCGGAATCGGCGACGCTCAACCAGCTCCTCAATTTCATCAAGGACGAGCACAAGATCGGGGTTCTCCTGATCGAGCACGATATGAACGTGGTCATGGAGATCTCCGACCACATCATCGTGCTCGACTACGGCAAGAAGATTTCCGACGGCGATCCCGATTTCGTCCGCAACGATCCTGCCGTCATCCGCGCCTATCTCGGTGAGGAGGAGGACGATGAGCTGCCGCCGGAGGTCACGCGCGACCTGGCGAAGGATGGCGACGCGGACGGCCAGGGGCGCGACGACACATGACCGCGATCCTCAGCATCTCCGGCATCGAGACCTTCTACGGCCGCATCCAGGCTTTGCGCGGTGTCGACATCGAGATCTCCGAGGGCGAGATCGTCACCCTGATCGGCGCCAACGGCGCCGGCAAGTCGACCCTGCTGATGACGATCTGCGGCAATCCGCGCGCGGCAACGGGCACGATCACGTTCAACGGGACCGAGATCACCCAGCTGCCGACCAACGAGATCATCCGCCTGGGGATCGCCCAGTCGCCCGAAGGCCGGCGCATCTTTCCGCGCATGACCGTGCTGGAGAACCTGCAGCTCGGCGCCACACCGTCGGATCCCAAGTATTTCGACGAAGACGTTGCAAAGGTCTTCGAGATCTTCCCGATCCTGCGCAGCCGGGCGGATCAGCGCGGCGGCACGCTCTCCGGCGGCGAGCAGCAGATGCTGGCGATCGGCCGCGCGCTGATGAGCCGGCCGCGCCTGCTGTTGCTCGACGAGCCCTCGCTCGGCCTGGCGCCGATGATCGTCAAGCAGATCTTCGGCGTCATCCGCGAGATCAACAATCTGGGCGTCACGGTCTTTCTGGTCGAACAGAACGCCTTTCACGCCCTGCGCCTGGCCGATCGCGGCTACGTCATGGCCAACGGCCGGATCATCATGTCCGGCAGCGGCTCGGAGCTGCTGGCCAATGAGGAAATCCGCTCCGCCTATCTCGAAGGCGGGCATTAGGGGACTGTTGATGGAAGCGATCATCGGCGCCGGCATCTGGACCTTTGTTTTCAACACGGTGATCCTGATGGGCTTCGCCGCCTTCATGACCGGCCAGGCCCAGGCTAATGCGTGGCGGCCGGTATGGCAGATCGTGCCATACACGCTTATGTTGGGGGTCGCTGACAGGTTTTTCTCCTGGGGGTTGGGCAGTGGGATAGGCCTGTCGATTTCCGGCTATATCATTGATACGGCGTACCTTTTCTGCGTTGCCATGGCTGCCTATCGCATGACCCTGGCGCACAAGATGGCGACCCAGTATCCCTGGCTTTACGAGCGCCGCGGCCTTTTCGGCTGGCAGGAGCGCGGCCAGCAGTCCTGAGGACCTCGAGACAAGCACTTGATGGCCCCGGCAGCGGCTCCTAAAGTACCCGTCAAGCGGCAGTAACATGCTTGCCGTGACCCAATTAACCAACGGGTCGTGCCCGGCACTTAGCGACTGAGAAGATCGGGCCGGCCCTTTTCCCCGGGAATGAGGAGGAGCAAGGCGTGACAAAGTTCAAACATGCCCTTGTTGCGGCGGCCGCAGTAACGGTTCTCGCGGCTTCGCCGGTTAAGGCGGACATCACGATTTCAACGGCTGGGCCGATGACGGGCCAGTATGCGTCCTTCGGCGAGCAGATGAAGCGCGGCGCCGAACAGGCGGTCAAGGACATCAACGCGGCCGGCGGCGTGCTCGGCCAGAAGCTCAAGCTGGTCGTCGGCGACGATGCCTGCGATCCGAAGCAGGCCGTGGCCGTGGCCAACAAGTTCGTCAGCCAGAAGGTCGTGTTCGTGGCCGGGCACTTCTGCTCGGGCTCGTCGATCCCGGCCTCCAAGGTCTACACCGAGGAAGGCATCCTGCAGATCTCGCCGGCCTCGACCAATCCGAAGCTGACCGACGAAGGCGGTCCGAACGTCTTCCGCGTCTGCGGTCGTGACGACCAGCAGGGCATCGTCGCCGGCAACTACCTCGCCAAGAACTTCAAGGGCAAGAAGGTCGCCTTCCTGCACGACAAGACCGCTTACGGTAAGGGTCTCGCCGATGCGACGATGTCGAACTTCAAGAAGGCCGGCGGCAAGGTCGCCATGTACGAGGCCTACACCGCGGGCGAGAAGGACTACACCGCGCTGGTCTCCAAGATGAAGGCCGCCGGCATCGGCGTCTTCTACGTGGGCGGCTATCACACCGAGGCCGGCCTGATGATCCGTCAGGCGCACGAGATGGGCTACAAGCCGCAGATCGTCTCAGGTGACGCGCTGGTCACCGACGAGTACTGGAAGATCACCGGCAATGCGGGCGAGGGCACGCTGATGACCTTCAGCCCCGATCCCCGCAAGAACGCGGTCGCGGCCCCGGTCGTCGCCGAGTTCAAGAAGCAGAATTACGAGCCCGAGGGCTACACCCTCTACACCTACGGCGCCATCCAGGCTTGGGCGCAGGCGGTGACGAAGGCGGGCAGCACCGACCTTCGCAAGGTCATCAAGACGCTGCGTGCCAACAAGTTCAAGACCGTGCTCGGCACCATCGGCTTCGACAAGAAGGGCGACGTGACCGCGCCCGGCTATGTCTGGTACGTCTGGAAGGACGGCAAGTACGACTACATGAAGTAGTCGGCGTTCCGCTTCGCTCAACGCGGAGGACGGAAAATTCAAGACCGGAAGGCGGGATCCGCCTTCCGGTCTTTTTTTCTCGCGAATACCGGGACTGGACCGGTCACTCGGCGGCGTTTTCCTCCGGCTCGAGCTTGTCTTGCGTGCGCGTCTCGAAGTCGCTGGCGTCGTGGCGCTCGCGCAGCTGGCTGCTCAGCTCGCCCCGCATGCGGTTCACCATCCGCCCGCGCTTGACCGCCGGCCGTTTGGCGATCGCCTCGGCCCAGCGGATGACGTTCTTGTACTCCTCGACCGACAGGAACTCGGCCGCCTCATACTGGTTGCCGCGCACGAGCCCGCCATACCAGGGCCAGATCGCCATGTCGGCGATCGAATATTCGTCGGCCATGTAGTCGTGCTCGGCCAGATGCCGATCGAGCACGTCGAGCTGGCGCTTGGTTTCCATGGTGAACCGGTCGATCGCGTATTCGATCTTGATCGGCGCATAGGTATAGAAATGGCCGAACCCGCCGCCGACGTAAGGCGCGCTGCCCATCTGCCAGAAGAGCCAGTTGAGCGCCTCGGTGCGCCGGGCCGGATCGGTGGGCAGGAAGGCGCCGAACTTTTCCGCCAGATAGAGCAGGATCGAGCCCGATTCGAAGACCCGCCGCGGCGGATCGACGCTGTGATCGACCATGACCGGGATTTTCGAGTTCGGGTTCACGGCCACATACCCGCTGCTGAACTGCTCGCCGTCGCCGATGCGGACCAGCCAGGCGTCGTACTCCGCGCCCTCATGGCCCGCCGCCAAGAGCTCCTCCAGCATCACCGTCACCTTCACGCCGTTCGGCGTTGCCAGCGAATAGAGCTGCAGCGGGTGTTTGCCGACGGGCAGCTCCTTCTCATGGGTCGGGCCGGCGATCGGGCGGTTGATGTTGGCGAACTGCCCCCCGCTCTCCTTCTCCCATTTCCACACGTTCGGCGGGGTGTATTCGGTGGTATCGGTCATTGGCGTTCCCATTCGAAGTGAGCCTGTCATGCCTTGGCACACTAATCTGTATCGTCGGACCCGCGGAGGAAACCCGACAGCCAACTTTTTCTTGGCAGGGTAGCGCCGGCGGGCGCCCTCCGACCTGAGCTCGCTCTAGGGTCTGGACTCACTTGGCGTCATCCCGGAAGCCGGTTTGCCCGAAATCTATGATTTCGTTGGCAAAGCGAGCTATCCGGGATCCAGGGCCACTGTTCCCCGCGCTCGCATCCCTGGATCCCGGATCGCAAGCCTTGCACTCCGAAAACCTGACGGTTTTCGGGCTCGCCTAGCGTCCGGGATGACGGAAATGCTCGAATTGAGTCCCGAGCCTAGAAGAACAGCGCCCCAGCGGCCGCGGATCAGCCCTTATCGAGGGCGTCCATCTTTTCGCGCAAGGCCTTGATCAGCCC
>CAZBRE010000035.1:6414-27084 GCA_964494065.1 uncultured Alphaproteobacteria bacterium | reverse complement strand
CGGATCAGCCCTTATCGAGGGCGTCCATCTTTTCGCGCAAGGCCTTGATCAGCCCGTCGATCGAGCCGCGCCGACGCAGGATCGCGGCGAAATCGTCGCGCTGGGTCTGGGCCATCGACAGGTTCTCGATCACCACATCGACGATCTTGAGGCCCGAGCGCGATTTGCGGATCGCCCAGCGGAGCGGGATCGGCGCGCGGCCTTCCCGCAGGACCACGCTGTCCACCGAATAGGCACCGCCGTCGGGGCCGTGCGCCCCGCGGACCACGAATTTCTCGCCGGCATACTGGCTCAAGCGCACCGTGTAGGTCTTCACGATCAGGCGCTGGAAGACCTCGAGATAGGCCTTGCGCTGCTCCGGCGTCGCCCGGCGCCAATGGCGGCCGAGCACGAAGACGCCGATCGTGCGGATATGGAAGTTCTGCTTGAAGAGCACGGCGAATTCCGCCTCGCGCTTTGCCCTGGTGATCGACTTGTCCGCCAGAACCTTGAGCGCCCGCTCGGCCATGTTCTTCACCATGGCCTTGGCGTCGTCCGCCGATTGTGCCTGAGCTGTGGTGGCCGCCGTTACCGGCGCCATCAGCGCAAGCGCCACGACCGTCGCCCGCACAATCCGCAAAGCCATTCCATCCGCACTCATCACCCTATCCACACCCATTGCAATGCCTCGTTCTTTCGCGTTCCGAAATGCAACGCTCCCGGATCCCACAAGGCTTTACGCCGGGTAACAGCATTGCGTGCCTAAAGTCTGCCTAATGTCCTATGCACGGCGAGCGCCATGTTCAAGCACCCGCGCAGGTTCGCATCCACCGAAATACCAAAGCCGCATGGCGCTGGCCTAGGCCGCATGGCGCCGGTGGCAATGCATATCAAGACGCAGCGATGTTGAAGGGGGCGCAAATAGATGGAGACGTCAGGTGCCTGAACGCGGAGTTCCTGCTTGTGCTCCGAAGAACACTCCTGACGTCTCCTGGACAGGTCCGCCCGAAGGTTTTCTTGTCCACGTGGATCCGAACCCGAGAGCCCGTCACCACGCAAGTTTGATTATTGCTATTTTTCTTTTAGGCACAACAATAATCGTAAGATAAAAGCAAATTTCTTGTGGATGAATTCAAATAAAACACACAAATCACCCACAGATTATCCACAGTCATTTGTGCATAACTCAATAAAGCAGCAGAAAATCCATGACATCAACCGCGTGGTTCCGGCGGCGACACGCCAAGGCTTCTGGCGGCCTCGCACAATTGGCCCCACAGCTCGTCCGGGATCTCGATCCCCGCCTTCTTCCGCCGCGCGGCCTCGCGGTCGCCGCGCTCGCCGGGCATCAGGATCTCGTCGAAGCCCTCCGCGCGCGGCAGTCGCACGATCGCCGCCGCCATCGCCTCGACCTCGGCTGCGAACCCGTCGCCGCCGAGAAACGCCTCCGGATCGACCGCGATCGCGGCCGCGTTCTGGACGTTGTAGTTCGGGCCTTCGCCGCTGAGCGCGGGCGCCACCAACGGCAGCCCGCCGGCCAGGCTGGTCAGGCATTCGATCATCAGCGCAAGCCCGCTGCCCTTGGGGCCTGCGAGCGGCAGCGGCACCTCCGCCGCATTCGGATCGGTGGTCGCCCGGCCGGCACCGTCGAGCGCCACGCCCGGCGGCAGCGTCTCGTTGTTGGCCCGCGCCTGGGCGAGCTTGCCCCAGGGGATCGCCGCACTCGACATATCGAGTGCGATCGGCACGCCGTTGGCTCGGGGTGCGGCGATGGCGAGTGGGCTGGTGCCGAGCGCCGGCACCCGGCTGCCGTGATAGGCCATCAGCGGCCGCGAGGCGCAGGTGGCGATGCCGATCATGCCGGCCTCCGCGGCCTTGCGAGCGGCGTAGCCCATGGCGCCGGTATGCGTCGTCCGACGCACCACGACCCAGCCGACGCCGTGCTCGCGCGCCAGGCCGACCGCGCGCTCCATGGCCTGCGTCATCATATAGAGCCCCGGCGCCCGATCGGCGTCGATCAGGCAGGTCGCCCCCTTGGCCCGGACGACTTTGGGCTCGGAGGCGGGATTGCGGAGGCCCCGCGCGATCCAGCCGAGATACATCGGCACCCGGAAGACCCCGTGCGAGGCAAGCCCGCGCAGCTCGGCCCAGATCAGCACCTCGGCCTCGACCGCCGCCTCGGCCGGACGCAGCCCCGCGGCCGTGAACAGCTCTCTTATGAATATCTGCAATGCAGCGTGATCGAACCGTCCACCCGGCATCCCGCCTTCCCCCATACTGTCCGATCCGCTAAATGAACCTGCGCCGGCCGCAAGCGCAACAGCCGACGACAATGAAATCGGGGGAAAACCGGGGGGAAGCGTGGCGCAGCAGAAAGTCACATTCACGTCCGACGGGCTCACCCTCGCGGGCATCCTGCATCGGCCACGCGCCCTCGCGAAGGGCGAGACGCGGCCGGCCTTCCTGGTCCTGCACGGCTTCGGCACCAGCAAGGACGGGGCCACGCCAAGGCAGGCAGCGGAGATTCTGGAACGCCTCGGCTATATCGTGCTGCGCTTCGACATGCGCGGCTGCGGCGAGAGCGGCGGCGAGCGCGCCTGGATCCTCTGCCAGGACCAGGTGCGCGACACCTCCAACGCGCTCACCTGGCTGGCGCGCCAGCCCGGCGTCGACGGCAAACGCATCGGCGTCTTCGGCCACAGCTTCGGCGCCGCGGTCGCGGTCTATGCCGGCGGCGTCGACGAACGCATCGCCGCGGTGATCGGCTGCGGCGCCTGGGGCGACGGCGTCTCGAAGTTCCGCGAGCAGCATCCGAGCCCGGCGCAATGGAAGCGCTTCATCTCCAGGCTCGAGGACGGCCGACGGCATCGCCAGCGCACCGGCCGCTCGCTGATGATCCCGCGCTTCTCGATCGTCCCGATCCCGCCGGCGCAGCGCAAGAACCTCGCCGGCGACTGGATCAAGCGCTTCCCGGCCGAGACCGCGATGAGCATGATGGACTTCCGCGCCAACGACGTGGTCGGCCTGATCGCCCCGCGCCCGCTCCTGCTGCTCCATCCCGCCCACGACACGACGACCCCGACCAGCCAGGCGATTGGCCTCTTCCAGCACGCCAGACAGCCCTGCGACATGCACCTCGTCTCCGGCGTCGATCACTTCATGCTGAGCGACGACCAGGGGATCGTGCGGGCGATCATGACCGACTGGCTGGGCCGCTACCTGCCGGTCAAGAAGCTATCCAAGAAATCACGACAAAAGGCGAACTGACATGAGCGCACAAACACTCAAGGTGATCGTCTTTCCGGGCGGCTTCAATCTGCCGATCTGGAGCGGCCTGGCGCAAGGCTACTTCGCCGATGAGGGGCTCGAGCTCGATATGCATCTGACGACGAGCTCGAAAGAGCAGCTCGCCGGCATGATCCACGGCGACTACGAGATCGCCATGACCGGGATCGACAACGTGATCGCCTACATGGAAGGCCAGGGCGAGGCGGAGATCCATGCCACCCCAGATCTCTTCACCTTCATGGGCGGCGACGATGCGTTCCTCAGCCTGGTCACGGTGGGCGAGGTCAAAAGCTTCGACGATCTGCGCGGCCGCACGCTCTCGGTTGATGCCATGACCACGGGTTTCGCCTTCGTGCTGCGCGAGATGGTCGAGAAGGCCGGCCTGACCGAGGCCGACGTCGCTTACGAAAGCATCGGCGGGGTGATGCAGCGCTGGGAGGCCTTGAAGGCCGGTGAGCAGGCCGGCACCCTCCTCCTCACCCCCTTCGACGTGATCGGCGAGGCGATCGGCCTCAACGTCCTGGCGCGCGGCCGCGATCATCTGCCAGCCTATCAGGGCGTGGTCGGCGCCACCCGCCGGTCCTGGGCGGCGGAGAACGGCGAGGCGCTTACCGGCTATATCCGCGCCTACCGCCGCGCGCTCGCCTGGCTCTTCGATCCCGCCAACCGGGCCGCCGCCGAGGCCATCCTGGTTGAGCGGGTCCCCAACATGTCGCCCGAGATCGCCGCCAAGGCCTGCGACATCTTCCTCGATCCCAAGACCGGCTTCGAGCCCAGCGCGGCCATCGACTGGGCCGGCATCAACGTGGTCCTGGAGCTCCGCAGCAAATACGGCGAGCCGCAGAAGACGCTCACCGACGCCCGCAAATACGTGGATCTCACCTGGTACGAAAAAGCCGCGCCCTGAGCAAACAGGACGCGGCCAATAGCAGGCGGCCTGGCGGGGCCGCGGCGCGGTCAGCGCGTCGGCCGTGCGCTCTTGTCGGCCAAGTCCTCGAACAGAACCAGCTGCTCCAAGGTCGGGACGTTGGAGTTCGCCGGACGCGGCATCGCCGCCTCGCTCAGCCGCGGCTGATTGCTCATGATGTGGAAGACGAACTCCACGGCATTGGCCGCTTCAGCCATCGGGATTGCCGAGGTATTGGCGATCGCGGCGGCCAGATCGGACTTGTTCATTTATGGGCCTCGTTGGGAGGTTGGACGGCGGGCATCGCCCGTGTCACGGGTTCGCGCATTCCACCCGAACATGGTGAATCCTTCGTTAATCCTGCGGAATCCGGACGGTTTCGAGCCGCCGGCCTGGCCGCCCCTTGGTTTTTCATGTCGCAACGGCGAAGCGTGTTCGGCGCACCGACGCTTGGCGAGCCTCAGACATAAGCCGGGATTCGGCGGCAGAAGCCGGCACTTCACCCATATATATGTGTCCAACAAAACTACGCGTAGGCGTAGATTTATCTAAAATTGAAGATAAATTATAATCAATTGTTATTAATATTATCTGATTGATTTGCTTCTATTCTTTTATATTGTCAAACCTTACTTAAGATGCGAAGCTAATACTGATGCGACGGAGGTTGATGTTTATTCCCGGGGTCGCACGGGCGGCATGCGAACGGGCAAATGAGCCCATATGAGCTCATGCGTGTTCCGGCAACGCCAAGCGACTGACGCGCCGACCATGAGAACCAATATGGGGACCGACATGCGGATCGATGCGGGGATCGAACAGGGGGCACAATCCGTCGAGCAGCTCTCGGCGGACGAATACGGGGCGACCGCGCTCGAATACGGCTTCTTCGTCGCCTTCGTCGCGGCCGCGCTGTTGATCGGTGCCGAAATCCTGGCCGGCGGTGTGGGCGGCATGTACACGCTCGTCAACGGCCTGGTCGACGAAAAGATCAGCAACGCCACCAAGTGATCCATCGACAGCGGGTGTCCGCCCGCCGTCCGAAAGACGCGTCCCGCAATTTCCTCACTTAACCGTCTGGCCGTTTGGCGGCAGCGGCGGCGATATCCGTTCCGCGCGTCGATGCGTAGTATTCGTTCGTCTTTATATCTAAAATTTATCTAAAACTTTCGTAAAATTAAATAAACATTGTAGTAAAATACAAGCATTAATAAAATAATTATAGTAAACTCACAATTTATAGTTTGCTTTTGATTGTTAATTTTCATATACTCTACTCATCCACAGTCGTCTGGACCCAGGCGACGCCGCCAATTCGAACCGATCGCCGAACCGAGCTTTGGAGAGAAGATCCGATGCTGACGAAGACCGACATCGAGCGCGTGCGCAGCGGCGGAATGAGCGCCGACATCGCGCCCACGGCCGACCGGCTGGCGGCGGTCTATCGCAGCTCGCCCGAAGACAGCGAAAAGCGGAAGCTGGCCGAGGACATCATCGCGATCTGGCTGACCAAGGCGGCGACCGAGGTCCGCGAGGCCCTGGCCCGCCAGCTCGCCCACTGCCCGTTCCTGCCGCGCGAATTGGCGCTGGAGATGGCGCGCGATCTCGACAGCGTCGCCACGCCGATGCTGCGCTACTCCGAGGCGTTCAGCGAGGAGGATCTGTGCGAGATCGCCAAGGAGCCCGATCCGGCCCGCCAGGTCGCGGTGGCCGAGCGGCGCGAGGTTTCCTATGTCGTGGCCGAGGCGCTGGTCGCCAACGGTGGCGAAGACGTCGTCGCCGCCCTGGTGCGGAACGACGGCGCCCGGCTTTCGGAGCGCCTGCTCCACCGGGTCATCGACCAGTTCCTCGACAGCGTGCCGGTCCATGAAGGCCTGGTCCGCCGCGAGGACCTGCCGGTCTCGATCGGCGAGCGGCTCGTCACCATCGTCTCCAATCAAATGCGCGAGCATCTGGTCGCGCGCTTCGAAATGCCGCGCGAGCTGATCGAGGGGCTGGGCGAGCTCTCGCGCGAAGCGGCGACCGCGGCGCTGTTGCCGCCAAAGGCCGGCGCCGAAGCCGCGCGCAGCTTCGTGAAATATCTGAACGAGATCGAACGCCTGACCCCGACCTTTCTCCTGCGGACCTTGTGCGACGGCAAGGTCGGCATGTTCGTTGCCGGTCTGGCCGAGCGAACCAGCATGCAGATCGGGCATGTCGACGAGATCCTGCGCAACGGCTATCCCGAGCAGCAGGCGGACCTTTATCTGCGCGCCGGGATGCCCGACCTCTTGCTCCCGGCCCTGCGCGCCGGCGTCGAGGTGATCGCGAACGGCCGGACTGTCGAGGACGAGAGCGCCGTGTCCGAGGCCCAGATCAGCGAGCTCATCAGCCGCATCGTCCAGCAATACGATTTCATCGATCCGATGGATCTCGACACCGTGCTGATGCGCCTGTTCCAGGCCGTCAAGGAGCGTTCGAAGCGCGATGCGGCCCCGTCTCCCGGGCAGGGCTTGCCCCGACGCCTCGGCGCCATGGCGGTGCATGCTTCTGCACTCCCCGACAAGCAGCGTCCGTCGCTGCGCACCCCGGCCGAATCGCGTCCGTGCAGCATGAAGCACGGTCAGGGCAACGCCTTGCTGATCAGCAAGCCCAAATGCGAGAACGGGCCGCACTAGAGCGCGGCCGGCCCTCAACGCATCTGAGCGACCGAAGCGGACCATCCGCCGCGGTCGTGATATCCTCCACAAAACACCAAGCGCAATTGCGCATGCGGCGGGCCGACGAGCCGTGCCCGCCATCGAGTGGGGAGGATATCGATGCGGCTGGAAAACAAGGTTGCCGTCGTGACCGGCGCAGCGTCGGGTTTCGGCGAGGCCATCGCCCGACGCTTCGCCCAAGAAGGCGCAAGCGTCATCGTCAGCGACATCAACGACAATGCCGGCCGGCCGGTCGCCGATGACATCAACGCGGCCGGCGGAACTGCAAGCTATGTCCGCGCCGACGTGACCAACGCCGACGATGTCGCCGGCATGATCGCCGAGGCCGAAACCACCTATGGCGGCCTCGATATCCTGGTCAACAATGCCGGCTATCCCCAGCGCAACCAGCCGATGCTCGACGTCTCCGAGGACGAGTTCGACCGCATCTTTGCGGTCAACGTGAAGAGCCTTTATCTCGCCGCCCAGCACGGCGTCCCGGCGCTCAAGCGCCGCCGCGGCGGCGTCATCATCAACACCGCCTCGACCGCCGGTCTCAGCCCGCGGCCGGGCCTTGCCTGGTACAACGGCTCGAAGGGAGCTGCCATCACCCTCACAAAATCGATGGCGGTGGAGCTCGCACCGGAGAAGATTCGCGTCAACGCGCTCTGCCCGGTTGCTGCCGAAACGCCGATGCTCGACGAATTTTTGGGCGGCTCGCGCGACCCGGATGTCTACGCGAAGTTCGTCGCCAGCGTGCCGCTGGGTCGCCTCGCCGTGCCCCAAGACATCGCCAACGCCGCGCTTTTCCTGGCCTCCGACGAGGCGGAGTTCCTGACCGGCGTCTGCCTGGAGGTCGACGGCGGCCGTACGATCTGAGGCTTTCGCCGTTGACAGCCTGCGCGGCGCACCGCTAAAAATCACCAGTAGTGTAAAAAACTGCGGTCAACGCAGTTTGGAGTGCGGGTACCCACGGGGGGAAGTGCGTGTCGGACGCGTCGCCCAAGGATTACGTCGCCCTGTTGCCGGGCGCCTACAGCGTGCCGAACGGCGGCGCAGGAGGAGGCGAGGCGCCGCATCTGATCGGCAGCCGCTGCCGCGGCTGCGGCGCCACCGTATTTCCCAAAATGGCCGTCTGCCCCGCCTGCCGGGCCGACGACACGATGGAAGTGACGCCGATGGGCGCCTCCGGCAAGCTCTACAACTTCACCATCGCCTATGTCGCGCCGCAGGGCTTCCAGGCCCCCTACTTCCAGGCCTTCGTCGACATCCCCGAAGGCCCGCGCGTCTTCTCGCTGATCAGCGACGACGTGCCGGTCGAGGACGGCATGCTCGAGGACGGCATGGCGATGGAGCTGGTCATCGAACCGGTCGGCCAGACGCCCGACAACCTGCCGATCCTTACCTACAAATATCGCCCAGCCAAATACCGCCCTGCAGATACGCAGGCGCGGTAGAGCATCGGAGGGGAGGATCATGCGAGAGGTGGCAATCGTTGGCGTCGGCGCCCATCCCGCCGGCAAGTTCCCGGAGAAGGCGCTGAAGGATCTCGGCCGCGAGGCGATCTGGAATGCGCTGCGCGATGCCGGGCTCGGCCCGGAGGCGATCCAGACGGCCTACGTCGGCAATTCGCTCGGCGGGCTTCTGACCGGCCAGGAGGGCATCCGCGGTCAGGTCGTGACGCAGGAAGCGGGGCTCGGCGGCATCCCCGTGATCAATGTCGAGAACGCCTGCGCCAGCGCCGCGACGGCGCTGCGCGGTGCCTGGCTCGAGGTGGCCTCGGGGCTCGTCGACGTCGCGATCGCGATCGGCGTGGAGAAGATGTTCGTGGGTGACCTCGCCCGCTCGATCAGCGCGCTCGCCGCCGACAGCGAGCTCGAGCTCTCGCAGATGGGCATGCAGTTTTCGGCCAGCTACGCCATCCATCCCAAGATCAATCTCAAGGGCCGGATGAAGCAGTACGGCTGGACAAAGGAAGACTTCGCGCAGGTCGCGGTGAAGAACTCGCACAACGGCTCGCTCAACCCCTACGCCCAGCACCGGCGCGAGCTGACCGTCGAGGCCGTGCTCGGCTCGCGCATGATCGCCGATCCGCTGACGCTTTATATGTGCTCGTCGATCGCCGACGGCGCCGCGGCGGCGATCCTCTGCCCGCTCGAAATGGCCGAGAAACTCTCCGAGCGAACGCCAATCAGGGTCGCTGCCTGCGCGCTACGCTCGGGCGCCTACCGCTTCCCCGATGACGGCGCGGAGGATTCCGTCACCCTCACCGCCAACGAGGCCTACGAGAAGGCCGGCATCGGCCCGGAGGATGTCGACGTCGTCGAGGTCCATGACGCGATGGCCCCGGCCGAGCTGATGATCTACGAGCGCCTCGGCTTCTGCGGCGAGGGTGAAGGACCCCGACTGGTGAACGAGCGCGTCACCACGCTCGACGGCGCCAAACCCGTCAATCCGAGCGGCGGGCTGTGCGCGCGTGGTCACCCCGTCGGCGCGACCGGTCTCCTGCAGATCGCCGAGCTGGTCTGGCAGCTGCGCGGCGAAGCCGGCGAGCGCCAGATCGGAAACGCCCCCAAGGTCGCCATGGCACAGAACCAGGGCGGGCTCTTGTTGGGCCAGGATTCGGCCGCCTATGCGGTCACGCTTTTGCAGCAATAACGACGAAACAATTGAGCGGAGGAGGTCGGAGCACCGTGTCGAAACCCAAAAGAAAATCAGTCGTAACCAGTATCGAGGAGGCCGTCTCACGGATCGAGAACGGCATGTCGATCGCCGTCGGCGGCTTCGGCGCCGACAACCACCCCATGGCGGTGCTGCGCGAGATCATCAAGCAGGGCAAGAAGGACCTGACCCTGGTCGGCTCGGCCACGGCGGGTCTCGATCTCGATCTTCTGATCGGCGCGGGCTGTATCAAAAAGCTGATCGCGCCTTACGTCGGCTTGGAGATGTACTGCCCGATCGGCCACAACTTCCGCAAATACGCCGAATCAGGCGAGCTCGAGGTCTGGGAGTGCAGCGAGTACACGCTCTATGCCGGGCTCTTCGCGGGCGCGTCGGGGCAGGACTTCATGGCCTGGCGCGGCGGCGTCGGATCAAGCATCCCCGACCTCAACCCCGACTTCATCCCCTTCAAGGATCCGGGCGGCGAGGGCAAGGAATACATGCGCATCCCGGCGATCCGCGCCGATTGGGCGATCATCCACGTCGCCTGGTCGGACCCGCACGGCAACGGCCAGCATCTGGGTGCGCCCTTCGGTGACCGCTGGCTCGCCCGCGCCTCGGACCGCATCATGCTGCAGGCCGAGCGCGTGGTGCCCAACGCCACCATCCGCAAGAACCCGATGATGACCTCGGTGTCATACGCGGACTGCGTGGTCGAGGCGCCCTACGGCGCCCACCCCTACGCGGCGCACGGCCAGTACAACGAGGACCACGACGGCATCAAGGAATACGTCGCAGCCAGCGCCGCCAACCGCAAGGGCGATGCCAAGGTCTGGGACGACTACATCAAACGGACCTGCCACGACCCGGCGGACCACGTCGCCTATCTGGAGACGGTCGGCATTCGCAAGCTGCTCGACCTTTATCAACACCCCCTGGTCACCTGGTAGGAGGACGAGCAATGAGCGACTTCAGCTGGAAGGAAATGATGGCCGTCCTCTTCTCGCGCGAGATCGAGGATGGCGACCGCATCACCGCCGGTGCGCATACGGAGATCTTCTTCGCCGCCAACATGCTGGCCCAGAAGACCCACGCGCCGAATTTGAAACTGCAGCTGGGCGGCACCTGCTTCCTGGGCAACGTCACCGACATCGAGATCGAGGCGCTGCCGATGACCTCGACCGGATACGGCCTGCTCAAATACGCCGAGACGGTGCACGACCACCCGGAGACCTTCCTCTTCTACTGCCCGCCGGGGCGCGAGAAGTATTACGAGGAGGGCAGCCCCTACCGCGACACCAACCACTTCTGGTTCGCCGACCGTTTCTTCGTCGGCGGCATCCAGGTCGACAAATGGGGCAACGCCAACATGATCGGCCTCGGCGAGCCGGGGAACATCACCTTCCGCGGTCCGGGCACGATCGGCATCAACGACATCGTGAACTCGGTGCGCTGCCCTTACGTATTCCTCACGGCGCACGACAAGCGGCGCCTGGTGGAGGAGGTCGACTTCGTCTCCTTCCCCGGCCGCAAGATCTGCCGCGAGGTGCAGTTCCTCAGCAGCGGGCCGAAATGGATCGTGACGCCCAAATGCGTCTTCGACTTCGATCCCGACACCGAGCAGGCGCGCCTGAAGTTGCTCTTCCCGGGCGTGAGCGAGGAAGAGGTGCGCGAGAATACGGGCTTTGCGTTCGCCAACGCGCCGGAGGTCGAGACCATCGCACCCCCGACCGACGAGGAGCTCAAGGTGCTGCGCGAAGAGATCGACCGCACGGGCGTGCTGCGCGACTAAGCACGCGGACCGAACGCGAAGGCGCGATCTCCCCTTTCCCCTCCCCCTCTTCAGAGGGGAAGGGTTAGGGAGGGGGTGCAGTCAGCTCGTATTGCACTGATGTCCCGCGCTTCGAACTGGCAGCACGACACCCCTCCCCCCCTCCCCCTCTGAAGAGGGGGAGGGGGGCTCAGTGATCCGTCCCGCAAGAAAATCGGCAGCTGCGAGACGGGCGCGGCCAGACAGGTCGCGCCCGCTGGCGTCTTCAGCTAAAAAGGCCGCGCCTTAGGGCAACCACCGGGGGGAGGTCCTATATGACAGCGGTGCCCATCATGGGCACGCTGCGACGCGGGCCGGACCGATGAGCGACGATTTCAACGCGGATGCGTTCAACACGGTTGTCGACAGCCGCTTCGGCAAGATGATCGTCAACCGCAACGACATCTACATAGGCCAGGCGGTGATCCGCTATGGCGAGTATTCGCAGCACGAATTCGCGCTCTTCGAATATCTCTGCGGGGCGGGCGACGTCGTGGTCGAGGTGGGCGCCAATATCGGCGCGCACACGCTCGGGCTCGCGCGCCAGGTCGGCCCCGGCGGGCGCGTCGTCGCGGTAGAGCCCCAACCCGTCGTCTTCCAGACGCTGTGCGGCAACATGGCGATCAACTCGATCACCAATGTCGATTGCCTCAACCTCGCGCTATCGGACGCGCCCGGCCATGTCACCGTGCCGATCGTCGACTATGGCGGCCAGGGCAATTTCGGCGGCATCTCGGTGCACCATGCCGCCGACGTCGCCTCCAGGGTGCCCGGCCACAGGGTCGAGGCGCGACGGCTCGACGACGTCTTCGACTATCCGCGCCTGAAGCTGCTCAAGATCGATGTCGAGGGGATGGAGGCGGCCGTGCTGCGCGGGGCCAAGGAGACGATCGCCCGGCACCGGCCGATCCTCTATGTCGAGAACGACCGGACCGAGAAGTCGAAAGCGCTGATCGAGCTCTTGTTCAGCTACGACTATTCGCTGTGGTGGCACCTGCCGCCGCTCTTCAACGCGCACAACTTCAACGGCGTGGCGGCGAACGACTACGCCAACATCGTTTCGATCAACATGCTCTGCGTGCACAACTCGGTGAATACCAAGATCGAGCTCGAGCAGGTCGAGGACAGCGACGCCTATCCGATGCGCAAGGGCAATCGAACGCGGAACGACGACGAGGCCTGACGCCTATTCGCCGGCCGCGGCCAAGGCCGCATCGACCTCCGCGCCCCTCAACGCGTCCAGCACCGCATCGAGCGGCGGCGCTCCGCCGGCCTCCTTGAAATGTGCGAGCCGCGCATAAAGCTCCGCCGCCGCCAGATGGAAGCCACCGGGCAGCCCGGCTGCCTCCAAGGTCGCCGCGATCTCGCGCATCTCGCCCTCGAAGCGCCAGGCCTTGGCCGTCACCCCGCGAATGCGCTCGGATATCTGATCGGGCTTGCCCGCCTCCTCGCCGGCCCAGCGCTCGAACAGCGCCTCGCGCACGCCCAGTTCCTCGGCCGCTGCGACCAGCGCACACAGCAGCGCCGTCAGTCCCTTGGTCTGCGCCGCGTAGCACATCTTGAGCGCGGAGGCGCGGTCGACCGTTTCGTCCAGAACCCGCGCCTCGAGGACCGTTCCCGAAAACAATGCCGCGACATTCGATGCCGCATCACCGGAAAGATAAAGACAGGTCGAGCTCGTCGCGGTGGCGGGCGGGCCGATGATGCCGCCATCGACATACCGAGCGCCTGCGGCTTCGACCCGGCCCGCGATCCGTCGCGCACGCTCCGGCGCGATCGCATTACCATCGACGAAAATGCCCTGAAACCCGGTCGCCATGACGGTTTCGGCCTGCTCTTCGGCCGCATCGGGCGGGCAGATGCTGAGGATCACCGCGGCCTGACCGCAGACCTCGGCCAACGTGACCGCATCCTCCAGCCCCGCCGCCGCCGCGCGCTCCGCGGTCGCGGCGCTGCGGCCCTCCGAGGCCCACAGCACCCGCGCGCCGCCGGCCCGCGCGGCCGCCGCCACGCTCGTCCCCATGGCGCCGGGATGCAGGATCCCTATGGTCTTGCCGCCCAACGACTTGCCGTTTACGTCCGAAGCCTCGGTCATGCCCGCCCCTCTCACCTTTGTCTGCCGGTTCCGCCTCCCTCCAGAAAAGGCGGAACGCCATTTCACTCAGTATAGCCCAGTGAGGGCCATAGCCCAGCGAGGGTCGCATACGGACCGGAATGCGCCCGTCTCGTCCCCGCGCGCGGCGGCGCCACACGTCCATGCGTCGCCCAAACACCCGCCGGCGTTAACCATTTGGGCAGCGCCCGGAGGCACCGCTCACATTTTTCGGTCGAAATTTCACTGCCCAATCAATCATTTGCTGCCGTATCAACGATTTTTTAACCGCTGTTAACCTTCTGTTAACCATTAAATTAGAAAGTATCGTTACCTAAACATTAACCAAGTGATGGGGCGTTTATGATCCTACGAAAGCTCATCCGTAAAACCGCGATCGCCGTGGGCCAGGTCTATGAGCACCTGCGCGATGACACCGCGATCGAAATCGCCACGGTGACCAGTGTGCGGTGTGGCCCGTTGGGCATCCCGCATGTGTGTTACGAGCTGGCGGTTATCCAGTCCGGAGGGATCGACGATCTCGGCGGACGCATCCTCACACAGGCGAAATTCAATGACCGCTTCCGCCCGATCCCCCCCGCCCTCGCGGCCTAATAGCCTCGCCGCGGCGGCCGCGCCTTCTTGGGTTTTTTCTTCCAGGAATCCAGCTCGGTCCTACTCCAAGCCACGATATTATCGAGGGGGGCAGTGCCCGCCTCAAATCTTTCATCCAGCCTTAGTTTTTCGATAAAGCGCCGAAACCAGCGCACCCCGAAAAAGATCCCCGCCCCCAGCACCAAGAAAAAGAAGATATTGAAATAGGGGATCTGGAAGTATCCCTTCGGCACCACCTTTATCGATGTGATGTTGGGGAACATCGAGAAAAGCTGGATCCGCCAGCCATACGACGTTACGGCAACCCATTGGTCTTTCTGACTTTTTAGAACCGCGGTTGCTTTCGCCGTGACATCGGCGCTGTCGAACTTGAAGTAGGGCGGCCAGCCCCAGCCGGTATCCTCGTTGCGATAGACGCGCACCTTGCCGCTTTCGGTGACGGTGTTGATGAAGCGCACATCGCGCGTCACCACCGGCATGCCTTTCTTCGATCCGCGGTCGCCGCCGTCGTCCATGCGCTTCACATCGGTGCCGGTAACGCGCACCACGTCGGTTCCGGGCAGGTAGAAATGCAGGAAGGCCGCGACCACGAGCACGACCGCGAGCGACAGGATGCGGATGATCCATTTCAGTATCGTCATCGTGCTCCTCCCGCCGTCATCCTTCGGGTCGTCTCGCCTCGCATCCCCGCCTTATCCCAGCTTCGGGCCCCACGGCCCTTCGTGCCAGCCATAGAGCCGGTCCTCGACCGCCGCTTCGGCGCCCGCATAGTGCTTGGCGAGGTAATCCGCCACCAGCGCTTGCTTGGCCGGCGGCCACTCGGCGTATTGACGCTCGAACAGCGCCCGGTTGCAGATGTAGCTCTGGCGGAAGTCGAACGGCGTGAAATGCGCGAGCAGATGGTTCACCAGTTCGCGGTCGGCATGGTTCGTTGACCTGACAAGATAAAAGAACGCGTCCGGCGGCATCGTTCCGAGCCGCGCCTGCGGGTCATTCTCCAAGGCCTTCACCGCATCGTTCAGCGAGCGGAACTCCTGCGGCATCGCGTCGTATTGCTCGTAGATCAACCGCTTGAACGCCTCGTCATTCAGTGCCGCGGCAGTGTCGATGGCGCCGGCCCGTGACAGCGCATCGTAGGCCACGAACCCCGCCTTCTCGCGCAGCAGCGCCGCCGGATCGGCCACGCCTTCGCCGATGAAGGCGATCAGCTTGCGGTCGGCCAGAAACCGCGCGACCTCCGAGCGGTCGGCGATGCCGATGTGCTCGACGGCCGGCTTGCCCGCCGTCAGCCGCGCCTCGAACCCCGGATCGAGGCTAATCAGCGTCGGCGGCTTTGTGTCGAGAAAGACGTAAACCCCGCCGAAATGCTCGGCGAAATAGTTGGGCTGCGCGTACTCGGCCTTGGTCGGGATCACCGGGTGGCGGCGGATGTCGCCCGTCACCTTGGCGAGATCGACCATCGTGGTCAGCGTCGCTTCGTCGTGCCAGGCCTCGTCATCCGCCCGGAACCGCTTGATCAGCGCTTCGAGCTCGCCCGCCTTGGCGACGATGTCCTTGGTCGTGTGCACCTCGACCCGGATCCGGTTGATCGAGAGCAGATCGGCCAGAGTGTCGATCTTGTAGGTCGAGTTCGCCAGCTCGCCGAACACCACGTCGCGCGTGCTCAAAGCGAAGAGCGGTTCGCGGTTGTCGGCGATGAAGCGCTTGAGGATCGTCGCCGAGGAGGTGAACCGCGTATCGAGCGCCGGCAGGCGGGCCTGGCCCGTGGTCAGCAGGATGAATTTCTTGTTGACCCCGTGCGGGTTCAAATAGAGCGGGTTGCCGAGATCCTCGGCCACTTCCGGCGAGAAGCCGGAGAGATCGATGTGGAAGGCCGAAAGCGCCGTCGTCTGCCCGGTCAGCCGCTCCAGCGCGCGGTTGTAGCGTTCGCGCATCGCCCGGTTCCGCACCTCGATCAGCTGGCCGTAGCGCAGGCCCTTGGCCGTCAACGGATCGAGCGGCAACTCCGTTTGTCTTTCCGGACTGGTGCTCGGCGCGGTGGTCATGATCCCTCGCCGCCTCCGTCGCCATTGCGGCTGCCGCGCTTGTCGGCGTAGCGCCGCGTCGCCGTCTCGCGCAGACGCATCTCGCGCACCATGGCGTTTACCGCCGCCTCGTCCGACGAGCCGGCGTAGCGGAACTCGCTGTCGGCGTAGCGGTTGATCTCCTGGATCAGCATCTCCGGCGTGATCTCGCCCATGAGCTCGGCGATCATCGCCTTCTTGGTCTCGTAGTCCTTGAACAGGAAGAGGTCGGGCTTTTCCATCCACTCGTCGGGGATCTCGAAATCCATCGCCCGCAGCTTCGCCGCATCGGTAATGTTCTTGATCGCGCGTCCGGTGAAGCGCTCCTCGATGTCCTGGATCGCGTCAAGGTATGTGCCGATCTTCTCGATCGTGTCGAGCTTGCCGACGTCCTTCTTCACCGTCTCGAAGACGGCGCGCAGGCGCTCGCTCGCCGGCTCGTTGTGGCGCTCATACGAGCTGTCGATCACGCGGCGGATGTTCTGCGTGGCGAAGAGATCGTGCTTGCCGAGCTTGATCGAATGCCGCTTGCCGAGCAGTAGCGAGAGGATGTCGATGTAATCCTCGCGGCTCTGCGGCCCGTCGACCAGATAGCGCGCGCCGGCGCGTTGGCGCAGCGCATCGTCGACATTCTCCGGGTAGTTGGAGAACATGCCGAAGGCGCAGTTGCCGCGCACCACCGTGTTGGCGCCGGCGAAGCTCTCCATCAGGACGGCCGTGATCTCCTGCTGGCCCGCCGAGGACTGGCGGTCGCCGCGCTTGCCTGCGATCTGGTCGATATCGTCGATGGTGCCGAAGCCGATCACCCGCGGGTCCATCACGTTCTGGATGAAGGCCTTGGCGTTCTGCCCCGATTTCCCCTGATAGCTGTCGACATTGTCCATCGACAGATTCTGATAGCGGAACGGATAGCCGGCATTGTTGCAGTAGTCATAGAGCAGCCCGCCGGTCATCTGGATCAGCAGCGTCTTGCCGGTGCCCGGCTTGCCGTCGCCGATGAACGTGAAGATGAAGCCGCCCAGCTCGACGAAGGGGTTGAGCTGCCGCTCGAAGTCGTAGGCCATCAACATCTTCGCCAGCTTCATGCACTGATACTTGGCGATATGGTTGCCTACCACCTGGTCGGGCCGCTTGAAGTCCATCACCACCGCGCTCGACCGCGCCAGGCGCGGCTGCGCGAACCCGTCGATGGTGAAGTCGTCCGCCTCGACCCGGTAGCTGCGGCCAAGGAAGCCGTCGAGGTATTTAAGCCCGTCTTTTCTGAGGGTTAGCTCGCCTGCGAGCTTCGTGCAGTAGTCGCGCACCAGCTTCACCAGCGCCGCATCGCTCTCGGCCTTCGCCCCTATCTGCTGGTCGAGCTCCCAGAGCGCACCCTTGATCGCGATCAGCGGGTTCTCCAGCACGATCTCCTCGGGGTCGTCGGCCGCGACCGCTTCGTTCTCGGCTTCCACCATGTAGTCGGCGAGCATGAAGGTGACGTAGCTCACCGTGGCGAAGAGGCCCACTGCTGCGCTCGAGGCCAGGAGATCGCCGAACTCCGCTTGTTTGGCAGTATTGAGATCGCCGACGAGGTTCGCCTCTTTCAGCGTGTTGAGCGGCGTGATGTCGCCGTAGAGGTCGACGATCGCCTGCCCGATCGCGATGCCCCGCCGCAGCACGCGCAGCACATGGTTCTGCACCTCGCTCGGCAGCGGGTCATCATCCTCGATCGCCGCCACGGTCTCGATCAGGCTTGCATGCGCGGCCGGCCGGCGCTCGCTCAGCGTCGACGAAATGCCCGGGATCGTACTGCGAAAGCGCCGGCGCGTGTATGTCGTGCTGCTGGGTGCGGCCGCCGCTTTGGGCGCAATTTCCTCGGCATAGCGCGGCGCGTGGTCGATCTCGGCCAGGGCCGTATGCGCCGCCGGATAGTGCTTGCGGATGTCCTCTTCCTTCAGCTCCATCGCCGTCTTCGCGTCGCTCATCGCGCCTCAGCCCTCATTGCCGCCCCACCTGTCAAGACTCCCGTCAAGTCACTGCCGTCATGGCCATCATGTATTCGTCATCACCTCGCCGTCGGGCCCGACGACGAATTTGTGCACGTCCGCGAAGCGCTCGGCGCCGTAGTCGAGCAGCGTCTGATAGGCCTCCAGCGGCAGCACCATGTAGCGCTCGACCGCGCTCGAGCCCGCCTCGAAGGTCTCCAGCGTGTGACCATCCACCTGATAGATTTCCTTCTGCACCTGGCCGAACAGCCCCGTGCGCACATATTCGATGCCCTTGGAGGCGAGGCTCTCGACCGTCCAGGCGAGCACCCAGTCATAGCCGGGCTCGTCGGCATGGTCGGTCAGGATCTCCTGCAGCTCGCTCGAATGGTCGGTAAAGGTGTTGCTGTAGAGCGGGCCGACATGGATGCGCTTCAGGCTCTTGGGGTGCACGGTCGGGAAATCCTTGTCGATCCCCGTGGCGATGGTCACCAGCTTCAGCGACGAGAGCGATTGGTTTAGCATCGCCTCGCCCAGCTTCGTTGCATAGGCATCGTCTTCGTGCAGCGGCCGGTCGGCGCTGTCGTCGAGCACCATGATATAGATGTCAGGAAGGTTGCGCTGCGTGTCGTAAACCGCCCAATCCACTATATAACGCCGGTGTCCGTGCGGCGGCCGGGTCGACAAATACTGCAGCGCCGGCGTGTTGCGCGCGAGGAATAACGGCCCCGCCTTCAATGCCTCAAAGTAATAGCGCTGCGCCATCGCGAACTGGAGATCGCGCGGCATGCGTCGGTATTTGAGGATGTGCTCGATCATCTCGCCCTTCAGCTTGGCGCGCGGCGGCAGGTCGAACAGCATCTCGTCGAGCAGATCGGCGTCGTTCTCCAGCTGCAGGAATTCGCGGAACACCGGAAAGCCGCTGTCGCTCCGGTCGATCTCGAAGGCCGCCGGCAGGCGATGCTCCACGCGTCCCGTCAGGACATACTTGTAGGCGAGCGCCTTGAAGCTGTTGGACAGCCGCTCGAGATGGTCGGAGACGATCTCGCTCTCCTGATCGGCAGGCCCACCCGACTTCGAGCCGGCACCTGCGCCCCTGTCCTCGGCGATCCGGCCGAAGGCCGCGAGCACGCGCTCGATCTTGGCGAAGTAGCGCCGAACCAGCGCCTCCTCGGTGAATACCAGCGTTCCGTCACTCATGGTTTCGTCAGCGTAGCGGTGGCACGGATTGCGTCGATCGCTGCCAAGCCGTTACCGCCTCAGGGCTGCGCCTGCTCGGCTTCGTACTGCCCGCGGTTATGCTCTTCGATCACCTTGGCGAAGCGGCGCATGAAGCGCTCGTCGGCCTTGACCTTCTTGGCCTGAATATCCTTGGCCGCGGCCATGTTGCTCGTATGCGCCTCGAGCATCTCCGCGAGGTGCTGATTGGTGGCGGCACCGATCGCGGCCATCGAGGCCTGCGCCTCGTGGTCGACCGCCGAGCCGATCTCATTGATGCGGTGGGCGATGTCTTGCTGTTGCGCAGTCTTCAGCGATTTGGAGAGCGCGTCATACAGCACCACGCGCTGGTTGGTGTCGGTCTGCAGCTTGTCGATCAGCACGAGCTGCGTCGCCACCTGGTTCTGCAGCGAATCGACGAAGCTCTGGCCGAGCTTGATGTACTTCTCGTAGGTCTGGCTGAGCGCGAGCTTCACCTGCTCGTCCTTGACCAGCTTGTTGTGCGCCTCGTTGACCTTCTGCAGCTCCTTTTCGAGCTTGGTGCGCTCGGCGGCGTTCTGCTCGACCGCGATCTTCTGCTCGATCTGGATGATTTGCGGATCCATGTCGGTGAGCTGCTTGCGGATGCTCTCCAGCGTCTCGACCACCGCGACACGTTCGGACAGCACCTTCTCCAGGTTCTCCGTCACCTTGCTTTCCTGGCTGTTCAGGTCGGTGAGCTGGCCCTGCAGCATGGTGACGATGATGTCGGACTTGGCGATCAGGTCGTTCAGCTTGCTGTCGACATCGGTGTTGCGCACCCGCGACTCGCGCATCGAATCGGCCTTGTTCTTGGAGAAGATGCCGACGAAGGATTCCCAGCCGGTCTTCTGGCGCATCCGGTCGAATTCCTGGCCGAACGACGCCGTGACCTCGTCGAGCTCGATGATCAGCTCGGCGATCGAGGCGTTGAGGGCCTCCTGCTGCTGGTGGACGTCCTCGAAGGTGGCATTCTCGATGTCGAGGTCGATGCCGAGCTTGTCCATGTTCTGGCTCGCGCGTGCGAGCGTCTCGGTCAGCTTGGATTGGTTCTTCTGCTGCTTTTCGACCTCGGTCTCGATTTCCTTGATTGCGGTTTCGACGCTCATCGTGGGGCACTCCTCCAAAACCGAACCCGACAAGGCTGCCGCGCCACACGCGCCAGCACACGCTCGCCCATGTTACGCGGATTCATAGATAGTGGTTAACAGAGTCTGCCGCCATTGAAACGGATGCCGTGATTTTGATCCCAGCCCGAATCGGCGTCGTTCACATCATCTATTGATTTAGCTTAGCTACTAAGCTATCTTGATTTCTCACCAAGGGAGGCACCCATGGCGCTCACCGTCAGCCACGCCCCGCCGGCGGCCCCGAACA
>CAZBRE010000035.1:0-6314 GCA_964494065.1 uncultured Alphaproteobacteria bacterium | reverse complement strand
AGGGAGGCACCCATGGCGCTCACCGTCAGCCACGCCCCGCCGGCGGCCCCGAACAAGGCGCTCGACGCCGATCTGCGCGGCTATCTCGACACCAACGACGACGTCGTCACGCATATAACGAAGCCGGTCTCGCTCGATCACGTGCCCGCCCTGATCGGCCAGAGCGAGCAGCCGATCCTCTTCGAAAACATCACCGAGAAGCCCGGCTTCCGCCTGCTCGACATCCTGGTCAAGCACCGGCATCTGCAGGCGCGCGCGCTCGGCGTGCCGCGCGAGCAGTATCTGAAGACGCTGGCCTATCGCCTGCGCAAGCCGCCGCGCGGCTTCGTCGAGGTCAAGGACGGCCCGGTCAAGGCCAAGAAGTTCAAGGGCAAGGACGTCGACTGGACGAAGCTCCCGGTGCCGATCCCCAGCGAGAAAGAAACCCGGCCCTACGTGACGGCGATGAACATCGTCCGCGACCCGGAAACCGGCTTCTACAATTCCAGCCACGCCGGCACCAACGTGGTCGACCGCAACACGGGGCTGATGAGCTTCGCCACGCCCCACACCCACGCGATCATGCGGAAGTACCGCGAGATGGGCCATGACAGCATGCCGATCGCCCTCGTCTTCGGCCTGCCGCCCGCCTACGAGATCATGGCCAACTTCTCCGGCCTCCATATGGATCAGTGGGGTGAGCTGGAGATGGTCGGCACCATCATGGACCGCGACGTCGAGATGGTGCCCTGCGAGACCATCGATCTGAACGTGCCGGCCCAGGCCGAGATCGTCGTCGAGGGCACGGTCGACTTCACGCGCATGGAGCCGGCGGGGCTCAATGTCGGGCCGACCTGGTACTACCTGCCCGCCGACATGACGCTGCCGATGCTGACGGTTTCCGCCATCACCATGCGCGACGACCGGCCGATCTACCGTCACCACCAGACGACACCCGAGACCGACCACCAGCCGCTGCCGCGGCTCTGCCACGAGGCGATCCTCTACAACCGCCTGACCGAGATCGGGCTCACGGTCCACGACGTGCGCTTCCCGACCTGGGGCGCGGCGGTCTCCTGCCTCATCCAGGTGGAAGCGCCGCGCGAGGGCCCGCTCAACGACGCGCTCCTGCAGACCATGGGCGCGCCCTGGCTCAACACGAAGATGGTGGTCGCGGTCAGCCCCGACGTCGACCTTGAAAACCCGGCTGACGTCTACCGCTCGATCGCCACGCGCTGCGATCCCGCGCGCGACATCATCGTCGTCGGCAACACCCGCGGCTCGCCCTACGACCCCTCGGCGACGCCGATCCCGGGCGACGATTTCTGGCGCACCGTCGGCAAGATCGGCATCGACGCCACCGCCAAGGCGCGCCACCGCCTGGAGGACTACGAAAACGCCCTGCCCCGCCACTGGGGTGAGGTGAAGCTGGAGGATTATCTGGACTGATCGCGTTCGCGCGCTGCCCATACAACGAAACGCCACACCGGAGGAGCAAACCCATGGACGCCCCCGCCCCCACCATCACCATCGAAGCCGACCCGATCATCCCCTACGTCGAGGAGGGCGATTACCCAGACAACCTGCGCCCGATCCTCGAGCCTTATATGTCGCGCATGGGCTTCATCCCGAATGCGCTCAAGCTCCACATGCACCGGCCGGAGATCGCCGTCACCTTGTGGAAGCTCAACTCCAACATCATGCGCGACCCCTCCTCGACGGTGGACCAGGGGTTGAAGCGCAAGCTCTCCGCCGTTGCCTCCACCGGCAACGGCTGCAACTACTGCACCTCGCATTGCTGCGGCATGCTGAAGGCCCAGAGCGGCCAGGACGCCGAGGGCTGGGGCATGGACGAGGCGACGCTGCAGGCGCTCGTCGACGGCATCGGCGGCTGGGCCGACGAGGCCGAAAAGGCCGCCATCGACTTCGTGCGCGAAGCAACGGCGGATCCCGCCAACGTCCCCGCCGAGGTGCACGAGGCCCTGAAGGCGCATTTCAGCCCGCCGCAGATCGTCGAGATCGCCATGGTTGCGAGCTTCTGGAAATTCTACAACACGCTCCATGACGCCCTGAACATCCCGATCGAGAGCCACGTCCTCCACGACACCGGCTACACCACGCTCGCTGCGAAGAAGGCTTATGGCTGAGAGCGGAGCCCTCCGCCCGTGAGCCAATCCGACCACCCGCTGCCGCCCACCGTCTCCGCCCCCGCCCTCCTTTCGGGCGGCTCGGATGCGCGCTTCCGCCAGATGGTCTACGACCTCTTTACGGTCTCGGTGCGCATGGAGGCGGTGCGCGACGCGCTCGCAAAGGAGCTCGGCGTCAGCGGCCCGCAATACTCGATCCTGATGGCGATCGCGCGGCTTGCCGGCAGCGACGGCGTTCCCGTCCGCCAGGTCGCCGACCAGCTCCACGTCACCGGCGCCTTCGTGACCGTCGAAGCCGGCAAGCTCGTCCGCGCGAAACTGGTCGAGAAGACCCCCAATCCCAAGGACGGACGCAGCGTCCTCCTCCGCCTATCCCGGCCGGGCGCGGCGCGCCTCGAGCGCCTCGCCCCCAAGGTCCGCGCCGTCAACGACCGCTTCTTCGGCGTCCTCGACCGGGGTGATTTCGAGACCCTGGCCCGCGCCGCCGCCGCCCTCGTCCAGCGCTCCGACGAGGCGGTCGAGATCGCCAGCGCCGCTCAGCCCGTTTCGGGCCGCACGGCCAGCGCCGAGCGCCAAAGCGATCGCCCCGCGCCGGACACGACCTAGACGAACCAAGACGGCCGGGCTGGCGCATTCCACGGACATCCTAAGGGATTGGAGAGGCGCGTTTTCATACCGCCCCGTTCGATATGACACAGCGGCATATGCAACGAATAAGAGCAAATTCTCGCGGCATAACATATTAATCTGCCGGGCAACGGATAAATTCCACCCTCCGTAAGCCGCGTGATTTATTCGATTTTCACCCTTTTTCTTTAAAAGACACGACGAGTCATCAGGGGTGACGTCGGGCCAATCACAATCGGCATAGTCGCATAATCGCGCGGGACCGTCGGCCGGTCTCGATCCGTCCAGGCCGGGCGGAAGCTGGCTGCGCTCAGCGCCAAGCGCGCTGCCGACCGACTGCCTCCCTGGTGCTCTGGGGTTGAATGATCACGACCGGCAACCGCTGATGCTCCGTTTCCTCAACAACCTGCGCATCCAGACCCGGATCGGCCTCCTGGCGATCGTTGCGGTGTTTGGCGTCGTGGTGCTCGGCATCGCGGGCTTCGTCGCCGACCGCACCGTCAATGCCGTGATCGAGGCCGACGAGCACAACGACCGACTGGTCCAGCTGGTCAACACCATTCACACGAACATCCTGCAAATGCGCCGTGCGGAAAAGGACTTCTTGCTCGACCCGGTGGAAGGCCATGTGACGCGCCATCGCAAGCTGACCCGGCGTGTCGAAGCCGACCTGAATACCCTGGTCACGGTGCCGCATGTGGGCATTTCCGATGAGCGGCTGCAGCGGCTGCAGGCCGAGATGACGCGGCACGCGCGCGAATTCAGGCATGTCGTGCGTCTGGCCAACACTCTTGGGCGCGACCAGGATATCGGGCTCCAGGGCATCTTTCGTCGCGCCGTGCATGGCATCGAAGAGATCATCGTCCGGGCCAAGCTCGAGCGGCTGACCGTCCTCATGCTGACGTTGCGCCGTCACGAGAAGGACTACCTTCTCCGCCGCGACGAGACATATATCGGGCAATTCGAAGCTGGCATGCGAGCCTTCAATGCCGAGCTGGCGCGCACCGCGTTGCCACGTGCGACCAAAGCGAAAGTCGCCCAACTGGCCGGACAGTACAGCCAGATATTTCATCGATGGGTTGCCAGCGCGCGCTCCCTGCGTCGTGAAACCGAACGGCTCGACACCAGCTACGAAGCCATGCGGAACGATCTCACTGCGATCCTGGCAAGCGCAAATGCGGCGGAGACCGAGACCGAAGTGCAACGCGGCACTGTCCTCACCACGGCCCGGATCGCGCTGCTTGCAATCGTCGTGCTCGTCCTTCTCGTGTCGATCTTGCTGGCGGTCGCGATTGGGCGCAGCATTCTCCGGCCGCTCGATGCCATCAACACGGCGCTTGGCGAGCTCGCGGACGGCGATACCGAGCGCGAGATCCCCGCCACGGACCGGCGCGACGAGATCGGCGAGATCGCGCGCGCCGCCGTCGTCTTCAAGGAGAACGCGATCGCCCGGGTCAGCGCCGAGGCCGCGAGCGAAGCGAAGTCCTCCTTCCTGGCCACCGCCAGCCACGAGATCCGCACGCCCATCAACGGCATCATCGGCATCGCCGATCTCCTGCTCGAGACCCCGCTTGACGACAAGCAGCGCTCCCTCGTCACGACCTCGCAGCGATCGGCCAAGGATCTCTTGGGCATCATCGGCGACGTCCTCGACTACTCCAAGCTCGAAGCCGAGATGGTCGAGCTCGAGGAGCGGGACTTCGACTTCTTCCAGCTCGTGGACCACGTCTTCTCGGTGCTCGGCGTGCAGGCGGCCAAGAAGTCGATCGGCTTGAGCTGGCATCACCCGGAGAACCTGCCGCGCTATCTGAAGACCGATGGCGGGCGTCTCAGGCAGGTTCTGTTCAACCTGATCGGCAACGCCATCAAGTTCACCGACGCTGGCGGCGTCACGCTTTTCGTGATGCATCGCGACGCCCCCGACGGAGCGATCGATCTGCGTTGCGAGATCAAGGATACCGGGATCGGCATCAAGCCCGAGCATCAGGAGACGCTCTTCGCCCGCTTCACCCAGGGCGAACAATCGACCACCCGTACCCATGGCGGCACCGGCCTCGGCCTTGCCATCTCCCGTCAGCTCGTCGAGCTGATGGGCGGCGAGATCGGGCTCCAAAGCGCGCCCGGCGAGGGCAGCACCTTCTGGTTCACAATCCGCTGCGCCACGGGCGAACCGGTCGACGCCGCCACGGAGCTTGCGACGATCGCCGAACCGCCAAGCGGGCCTGCCCAAGCAGCTGGCTCCGTATCCAATGTCGCGACACCGACGGCCGATCCGAGCGCGCCGCTCCGCGTCCTTGTTGCCGAGGACAACCGCGTCAATCAGATGCTGATCAAGGAGATCCTGCGCGCCGAGGGGCACACCGTGGAGATCGTTGAGAACGGCGCGGAGGCCATCGATGCGGCGAAGCAAGGCAGCTTCGACCTCATCCTCATGGACGTCCAGATGCCCGAGGTCGACGGCATCACCGCGACCAGGGAAATCCGCACGCTCCCTGGCGCGCTGAGCCGGGTGCCGATCATCGCCGTCACCGCCCATGCAATGGTCGGCGACCGCGACAGCTATCTCGCCGCCGGCATGGACGAATACGTCTCCAAGCCCGTCGACCGGAAGGAGCTGTTCGCCACCATCCACCGGACGCTCAAGCACCGCAGGCAGGCTTCGCCGGACGGTCCGGCCGCGGCCGCCGACAAAGCGTCGCGCGCATCTGCCGCGCCGGCCCCCGAGGCCCCGCCGGTCCAAGCCAATCCCGTCGAAGCAGGCAAAGTCACTGCCGATCAGCAGGACGCCGACACCCTCCCGGTTGTCGAAACCGCCGTCATCGAGGAATGGAAATCCTTCCTGACGCCGGACAAGTTCAAGGAGCTGATCAGCTCGCATCTCCGCTTTGCCCGGGACAGCATTCCCCTCTTACAAGAGCGCGGCCAAAGCGGATCGCTGTCGGATCTGGCCGAGTTGGCGCACGACCTCAAAGGCACCTGCGCCAGCCTCGGCATGGCGCGGGTCGAGCGGCTGGCGGCCGAACTCGAAGCCGCCTGCAAGCAGAAGCGGTCGGCGGATGCGCTCAGCCTGGTGTCCACGGTGGAGAGCGCTGTCGCCGACGGCGTCGCGGCCATCGAAACCAAGTACGCGGCCTAGGGCGGCAGGTGGCAAAGAAGACCCAACGAAGATGGTCCAGTCCATGAAAGCCCGGCGATGAGGGGGCCCAAAAAGCCGATCACCGATCTCCGCGTCATGGTCGTCGACGACAACGAGCAGGCGCGCAACCTGCTGATCATGGTGTTCGAGCGCATCGGCGTGAAGACGATCTTCGCCGCCGAGGACGGCCTGCAGGCGCAGAACTACCTGGCGAGCATGGACGGCGCGGTCGATCTCATCGTCTGCGACTGGAACATGCCGCTCATGTCCGGCCTCGACCTGCTGCGCCAGATCCGCTGGGGCTATCCCGACATGCCGTTCATCATGGTGACGGCGAACTCCGATCTGGCGAATGCCCGCGCCGCCAAGGACAACGGCGCCGCCGACTTCATCGCCAAGCCCGTCACCGCCAAGGCGGTCGAGGA
>CAZBRE010000034.1:10878-34325 GCA_964494065.1 uncultured Alphaproteobacteria bacterium | reverse complement strand
CTACAGAAGCAACAGCGCCATCAAGACCAGGACCGCCACGCATCCAGCGGCCGAATAGGTCATGATCTTGGTGAAGGCGCGCCACTGTTCCTGATGCGGCTTGAGGTCGAAATTCGAAGCCATGTCTGGGCTTTCCCTGGCCGGCTGATCCGTCGATCCGTCGCGCGCCTGATATAGCAATCGGACGGCGCCGATCCAAGCCCCCGTGTTGGACGGCTCAGGACTTGGCGCGCTCGAAAAGCTCGAAGAGCCCGTGCCGCTTGCCCGACGGGTCGGGCGGGTTGAGCATCAGGCCTTCGACGTCGGCCGCACCGTCGATCACCACGCGCTCGTTCACCACCCGGGCCCGGCCCTCGGCGATCAGGCGGACGGCCAGCGGATAGGCCTTGTGCTCGGCCACCAGGATGCGCGCGGCAAGCGCGCCCTCGTCGTCGCCGGCGAGCACCGGCACCGCCGCCTGCACGATGATCGGCCCGTCATCCATCGCCGGCCGCACGAAATGGACCGTGCAGCCCGAGATCCGCACCCCCGCATCGACCGCCCGCGCCTGGGTGTTGAGGCCCTTGAAGGCCGGCAGGAGCGAGGGGTGGATGTTGATCAGCCGGTCGCGCCAGCGCTCCACGAAGGCCTCGCCCAGCAGCCGCATGAAGCCGGCGAGGCAAACCAGCTGCGCGCCCGCCTCGCCAAGCGCCGCGCTGATCTCGGCGTCGAACGCATCGCGGTCCGCATAGTCGCGGTGGCTGATGGTGAGCGTGGCAATGCCGGCGGCCTGCGCGCGCTTCAGGCCCTGCGCGTCGGCCTTGTTGGAGATCACGAGCACGATCTCGGCCGGATAGGCTTCGTCCGCGCAGGCGTCGATCAGCGCCTGCAGGTTGCTGCCGCGCCCCGAGATCAGCACGCCGAGCCTCAGCGCCGCCATTGCGCGTCCCAATCGCTCAGCGTCACCCGCTCGCCGGTCCCGTCATGGGCGACGAGCCCACCGATCCGCGACACCGTCTCACCCGCATCGCTCAGTTGGGCGATCGCGTCGGCTTCCGCCGCGGCGGGCACGATGAGCGCCACGCCGATGCCGCAGTTGAAGGTACGCGCCATCTCCGCCGCCGCGACGTCCCCCGCTTCGGCGAGCCAGCGGAAGACAGGCGGGATGGCCCAGGACCCGCCCGCGATCGCCGCGCCGATACCGTCGGGCAGGATGCGCGGGAGGTTCTCGGTGATGCCGCCACCAGTGATATGTGCGAGCGCGCTGACGGTGCCAGCGCGGATCGCCGCAAGACACGGCTTCACGTAGATGCGGGTCGGTTGCAGCAGCGCCTCGCCCAAAGAGCCTCCCTCGGCGAAGGGCGCTGGGGCGTCGTAGCCGAGCCCGGCCTCCGCTACGATGCGCCGCACCAGCGAATAGCCGTTCGAGTGGATCCCATCCGAGGCAAGCCCGAGGATCACGTCGCCGACGCCAATCCCGTCGGCGGGCAGGCCGGCCCCGCGCTCGATCGCCCCCACGGCGAAGCCCGCGAGATCGTAGCTGCCCGGCGCATACATCCCCGGCATCTCCGCCGTCTCGCCGCCGATCAGGGCGCAGCCGGCGCGCTTGCAGCCCTCGGCGATGCCGGCGACGACCTCAGCGGCCGCGGCCACCTCAAGCTTGCCCGTCGCGAAATAGTCGAGGAAGAAGAGCGGCTCCGCGCCCTGGGCCAGCAGATCGTTGACGCACATCGCCACCAGATCGATGCCGACCGTGTCGTGCTTGCCCACGACCTGCGCGATCTCCAGCTTGGTGCCGACCCCGTCGGTCGCAGCGACCAGCACCGGATCGGAATAGCCGGCGGCCTTGGGATCGAAGAGCGCGCCGAAGCCGCCGAGCGCGTCCATCACGCCCGACCGCGTCGTCGCGCCGGCGAGCGGCTTGATGCGTTCGACCAGCGCCGCGCCCGCGTCGATATCGACGCCTGCTTCCTTGTAGCGTTCGGTGTTGATGGCGTCCCCCGGCATCATGAGCTATATAATCGTGACGCGCCCCGGGGCGCGGGTTCCATAGTTTACCGATTGCGGTGGCATTGCAATGACCGATCCCCGGCGCGCCATCAGCGGCGCCGCTACACGTTTTTCCCGCACCTTCGTCCTCATGCTCGCGGCGCTGGCATTCGCCGTGGCAAGCCTGCCTGCGCGCGCCCAGGGCGTCGATCCCTTCACCGTCGAGGACGTGCCGATCGACGCGACGGCGAAGGACACGCAGGCCGCGCGCCGCAAGGCGCTGGCAGAGGGCCAGGAGAAGGCCTTCAACCTGCTGCTCCGCCGCCTCGCGCATACCAGCGAGCATGCGCGGCTGCCCAAACCGACGAGCGCCGATATCGATTCGCTGGTCGACGGCATCTCGGTGCGCCGCGAGCGGTCGTCGAAGGTCCGCTATCTCGCGCTGCTGACCGTGCGGTTCAAGCCGGAGCGGGTGCGCAGCATCCTCAAGATCGCCGGTATCAATTTCGTCGACACGCCCAGCCGGCCGATCGTCGTCGTCCCGCTTTTCCGGTCCGGAAACAAGCTCGTCCTGTGGGAGGGCGCGAACCCCTGGCGCGAGGCCTGGAACAAGGTGCCGCTCAAGGGCGGGCTCGTGCCCTTCGTGCTGGCGCTGGGCGATCTGGGCGACGTGCAAGCGATCAATGCCGGCCAGGCGCTGAAGCGCGACCGCAAGTCGCTCGAGGTTTTCGCCAACCGCTACAGCGCCGGTGGGGTGTTGGTGGCCCTCGCGGAGGAGACCGGCGGCAGCGCCGAGCATCCGACACTCGTTGTCCAGCTCTGGCGCTATGACGCGCGGGCGCGCCGCGTCGTGGGCGCCGGCCGGCGCGGCGCGGTCCAGGCCGCGAGCCGCGATGAGACCTACGTCGCTACCGCAACGGCGGTCGCCCGCGCCATCGAACGCCAGTGGAAGGTCGAGAACCAGGCAGTCATCGGCGGCGAGCCGAGCTCCGTCACGGTCCGCGTTCCTATCGAATCGCTGAGCCAATGGACCGATATCCACGACCGCGTGAAGCGGGTGCGCGTGGTCAAGGGAACGCGGGTGCTGCGGCTCTCGCGCGAGCGGGCGATCCTGGCCATCTCCTTCGTCGGCGACATCAAGCGGCTCGCCAGCGGCCTCGCCCAGCAGAATGTCGAGCTCGTTGCGCTTGCCGGGGCGGGCGGCGGCACAACTGGTTCAGGCGGTTCCGGCGGCACGAGCGGCGAGACCGGCAATGGCGGCAACAGCGGCGATGGCGGCGGCACGACGACCGGCGTGGAAGGCGGTGCGCCGTCGGGCGAGCCGACCTACGAGCTGCGGCTCGCCGGCGGTGTCGTGACCGGGAACGGGGACGAGAAACCGGCGCCCAAGAAGACCCCGTGAACATCCCCAACCTCATTTCGCTGGGACGCCTGGCGGCGGTGCCGATCGCCGTGTGGCTGATCCTGAAGGGCCGCTATGATTGGGCGTTCTGGCTGTTCATCGCGGCGGGCGTCTCCGATGCGGTCGACGGTCTGATCGCCAAGCATTTCGACGCCGAGACCGAGGTCGGCAAGTTCCTAGACCCGCTGGCCGACAAGGCGCTCCTGGTCAGCGTCTACATCGCGCTCGGCCATACTGGCTGGCTGCCGACCTGGCTCGTCATCCTGGTCGTCTCACGCGACGTCATGATCCTCGCCGGCGCGCTGTTGGGTCTGATCCTGGTGGAGCGCTACAAGCTCAACCCCTCGCTCACCAGCAAGATCAACACCACCGCCCAGATCATGCTGGCGGCCCTGGTGCTGGCCAAGCTCGGCCTCGGCTTCAGGGATTACGGTGGCGTGGAGATGATGATCTACGTGGTCGCGGCGACGACGCTTATTTCCGGCGTCATCTACGCCGGCAACTGGCTGCGCCAGACCGCCGATATGGAGGATACGCGGTGAAGGGCCGCGCCTGGATCCTTTGGCTCGCGGGCTTCGTCGCGCTCGTCCTCATGCTCTATCTGCTGCGCAGCATCCTGCTGCCCTTCATCGTCGGCATGGCCTCGGCCTATTTCCTCGATCCGGCGGCCGACCGGCTGGAGCGCTGGGGTTGCTCGCGCGTTGTCGCGACCTCGATCATCACCGCGATCTTCCTCCTGGTGATCGCCGGCCTGCTGATCCTCGTCGTGCCATTGCTTTACCGCCAGACGCTCGACCTCATCGCCGACGCTCCGCGTCATGCCGAGGCGGTCAAGGGATTGGTCGCCTGGGCCACCGGCCTGCTGCAAGACCGCCTGTCGCCGGATCAGCTGAAGGGCTTGAAGGAAAGCCTGCAGGGTTTCTCCGGCGAGGCCGTGAAGTGGTTCGGCGGCGTCGCGGGGCAGCTCCTCAAGGGCGGCCTGGCGCTCTTCCAGATCGCCTCGCTGATCGTGGTCACCCCGGTCGTAACCTTCTATCTGCTGAACGACTGGGACCGGCTGGTGGCGCGGATCGACGGCTGGCTGCCGCGCCGCCATCAGAGCGACATCCGCGCCCTCGGCACTGCCATTGACAAACGCCTCGCCGGGTTCCTGCGCGGCCAGGCGCTGGTCTGCCTGGCGCTCGCGGTGTTCTACGCGGCCGCGCTGTCGATCGCCGGGCTCCGCTTCGGGCTCCTGGTCGGAATCGCGGCGGGGCTTCTCTCGTTCATACCCTTCGTCGGCGCGACGCTCGGCTTCGTCGCCGCGGTCGGTCTCGCGCTCTTCCAGTTCGATGCGGCGCTGCCGGTGATCATCGTCGCCGCGATCTTCATGGCGGGCCAGCTCCTCGAGGGCGCCTTGCTGCAGCCCAAGCTCGTCGGCGACAGCGTCGGCCTGCATCCCGTGTGGATCATCTTTGCGGTCTTCGCCGGCGGCGCGCTGCTGGGATTTCTGGGTGTGCTGCTCGCTGTGCCGATCGCGGCGATCATCGGCGAGCTCGCCCGCTTCGGCCTCAAACGCTATCAGGCAAGCCCGATCTTCACGGGCGGCGGGCCATCGGCGGACGAGTGATGGCCGGACAGCTTCCCCTCGATCTCCGCCACCGCACCGCGCTCGGCAAGGCCGACTTCGTCGTCGCCGAGGGCAACCGGGATGCGGTCGCCTGGCTCGATCGCTGGCCCGACTGGCCGGCCTCGGCCTTGGTGATCTATGGGCCGGCCGGTTGCGGCAAGAGCCATCTGGTCGCCGTCTGGCGGGCGCAATCGGAGGCGCGGACCCTGAGCGCCGCCGAGCTCACCAGCGAGGCGGTCGCGCCCCTGATCGAGGGACGCGGCCATCTGGCCCTCGACGATGCGGAGAACAGCGTCGCCGCCGGTGGCGAGATCGCCGAGACCGCGCTCTTCCATCTCTACAATGCGCTCAAGGCGCGCGGCGACACGATGCTGCTCACCGCACGGACGCCGCCCGCGCGCTGGGCGATCGCCTTGGCCGATTTGGCCTCGCGTCTCGGCGCCTTGCCCGCCATCGCGGTGGCCCAGCCGGATGACGAGCTGATGGCGGCGGTGCTGGCCAAGCTCTTCGCCGACCGCCAGCTTGCCGTGGACCGCCGGGTCATCGACTATATCGCCGCGCGGATGGAGCGCAGCTTCGCCTCGGCGCGTCAGCTCGTCGACGTGCTCGACCGAGAAGCCCTGGCGCGACAGCGCCGGATAACGCGCCCGCTGGCCGCCGAGCTTCTTGAGCGCTTGGAGACCGGGCCTCACGCGGGTTAGACAGACCGGGCGTCGCTGGGACAGGTTTCGATGAGAGGGGGGATCATCGCATGGATTTGGGAATAGCCGGCAAGACGGCCATCGTCTGCGCCTCGAGCAAGGGCCTCGGCCTCGCCTGCGCGCGCGCGCTGGCGGAGGAGGGGGTGGATGTGGTCATGACGGCGCGCACCGCCGCCACACTCGAGGCCGCCGCTGACGAGGTCCGCAAAGCCACCGGCGCCACGATCACCACCGTCGCCGGCGACATCACCAGCGACGAAGGGCGCGAGGCCGCGCTCGCGGCCTGCCCCAACCCCGACATTCTCGTCACCAATGCGGGCGGGCCGCCGGCCGGCGATTTCCGCGACTGGGGCCGCGAGGAATGGATCGATGCCCTCAACGCCAACATGCTGACCCCGATCTTCCTCATCAAGGCGGTGATCGACGGCATGATCGAGCGCAAGTTCGGCCGCATCGTCAACATCACCTCCGGCGCCGTGAAGTCGCCGCTCGCCATCCTCGGCTTGTCGAACGGCGCGCGGGCCGGGCTCACCGGTTTCGTCGCCGGCCTCGCGCGTCAGGTCGTCGAGCACAACGTCACCATCAACAACCTCCTGCCCGGCGTCTTCGACACCGACCGGCTGGAGCAGAACCTCAAGGACAATGCCCGCTTCCAGGGCGTCACATATGAAGAGATGCGCGAGAGCCGGCGCCTGGCAAACCCCGCCAAGCGCTTCGGCGAGCCGGAGGAGTTTGGCAAGATGTGCGCCTATCTCTGCGGCGCCCATGCGGGGTTCATGAACGGCCAGAACGTCCTGCTCGACGGTGGCGCCTTCAACAGCACGCTTTGAGCGCGAAAAACCGGGCGAACCGCCCGCTTCCGCTTGCGTCTCCCGGCCCGATGGTTAAAGTTTTGGGAACCCGGGGGCGATCGAACGGCGGTCGAACGCATGAACCAGGAAGTCGAGCTGAAACTGGGCTTGTTGCCTGAGCAACTGGACCGGTTTCAACGCCATGGGTTGCTGCGTTCGCTGGCACGGGGCCGGGCGCATACGCACCACCTGGTCACTACCTATTTCGATACGGACGAGCTCGCCTTGCGGGATTGCGGCGCCGCGCTTCGGGTCCGTCAGACCGACGGCAAGGACCGCCTGCAGACCCTCAAGGTGCCCGCCGCGCAGAACGGCCGCCGGACCGCCAAGGCCTATCTCGAATACGAGGCCGAGGTCGACAGCGATGCGCCGGATCTGAGCCGCATCGATCCGGCGGAAACCGGTGGGCTACGCGTCAATCCGGATATCGCCCAGAACCTGAAGCCCGTCTTCACCACCGACATCACCCGGCGCGTCCTGCCCGTGCGCATGGTCGATGCCGAGATCGAGGTCGCGCTCGATGTCGGCGAGGTGCGCTCGGGCGACCAGGTCATGAAGATCTGCGAGGCCGAGTTCGAGCTCATCTCCGGCCACCCCGCGCGCCTGACCGAGCTGGCCCTGGCGCTCCATGAAAGCCTGCCGGTCCGCCTCGAGCAACGCACCAAGGCGTCGCGCGGCTATGGGCTTGCTACGGGCAACCGCCCGGTGCCGGTCAAGTCGCGGCCGCTCAAGCTCAAGCGCTCGATGACGGTCGGCGAGGCCATCCCCGCGATCATCCGTGACTGCATGGCGCATATGCTTGCGAACGAGCCGGCGGTGCTCGACGGAACCAATCCCGAGGGCGTCCATCAGATGCGGGTCGGCCTGCGCCGCCTGCGCGCGATCTTGGGGCTCGTGCGCCCGCTTCTCGCCGAAGATATCGCGGACTATCTGCGCGAAGAGCTGCGCTGGCTGCAGCAGCAACTGGGCCCGGCGCGCGACTGGGACGTCTTCATCGCCGAGACGCTGGAGCGGATCGCGGCGCATCGCGGCGCCAAGAACGGGCTCGGACAGACGCTGCGTCTTGCCGACGAGACGCGCAGCGAAGCCTATGCCCGCGCCCGCCAGGCGGTCGTTGATCCGCGCTTCACGGCGATCCTGTTGCGCGCGGAAGTCTGGCTCGACCGCGGGCTCTGGATGCGCCCCGGCAAGAAGGCCCGCAAGGCGCTGTCGCAGCCGATCGGAAAGTTCGCGCGCGCGGCACTCAAGGAGCGCGAGCGCAAGATGCGCAAGCTTGGCGACCGGGCTGCCGATTTATCCGAGGCCGACCTTCATCGCTTAAGAATTCGTGCGAAGAATCTTCGCTATGTCGCTGAATTTTTTCAGAAATTATTCAAGAAAAAACTGACGCAGCCCTATCTCGCATCGCTCCGCGAAATTCAGGATGTCCTCGGCACATTGAACGATTCGGTGGTCGGCCACGACATGATGGCCGAGCTGGCGGCCCGCGCCGCCGACCAGAAGAGCCTCTACCGCGCCGTCTCCCGCGTCGACGCCCTGGTCACCGGATGGAATCTCGGCCGCATGGAAGGCGATCTTGGCCGTGTGCCGGTCGTCTGGCGGCGTCACAAGACACACCGGCGGTTCTGGATCGACTGATCGTCCGCCGGCGCGGCTCACCGCTTACGGGTCGGGCAGGGCCCGGGGCACCGCGAAGCTCTCCAGATATCCCGTCCCTGCGTCGAGATCGGCCCAGCGGTCGCACTCGAGCGTGATCGCCGCAAATCCGCCGGTCGGGAATTTGGCGCGTAGGAGGCGCAAGGCTTCCTGGTCGCCGTCCCGGCACAGCCAATCGGCGAATAATGCGATGTCGGGGTTGTGTGCCACCAGCACCACCGAGGCGATATCGTCATCGAGCCCGCGCAGCGCCGTCACAAAACCGTCTCGGCCGGTAAGGTAGAGTTCACGCAGATGACGAACGGGGGTGTCGCTTGCCAGATCGCGGGCGACCCGGTCCCAGGTATCCTTGGCGCGCCGGGCGGCGGAGCAGAGGACGAGATCGAACTGGTAATCCTGGGCTGCGATATGCCGCGCCAGTCGTTTCGTCGCGCGCTTGCCGCGTGGCGCCAGCGGCCGGTCGAAGTCGTCGACCGCCGGATCGTCCCAGGACGACTTGGCGTGGCGCAGGAGGAACAGCGTCTTCATGGGCGGCTCGGGACGCGGGCCCGTCTCTTCGTACTGACCGGACTTTTCGTGCTAACCCTAGGACATTCGGGGGCAAACCGGACATGGCGAAATCCACCTGAGATCTTATCTTTATTATAGGATTTGATGTCATTATTCCGGCGCCGCCGAGAGGAGGACGTTTCGTGGCCAAGGCAGCAAAGCAGGACGCCGACGTCGTCGCCATAGACAGCCCGGCGCGGTACATCAACCGCGAGCTTTCCTGGCTGGCCTTCAACGAGCGCGTGCTGGAGGAAGCGGCCAATCCCCGGCATCCGCTTCTGGAGCGACTCCGCTTCCTCTCGATTTCGGCGAGCAACCTCGACGAATTCTACATGGTCCGCGTCGCCGGGCTGAAGGGCCAGGTCAATGCCGGCGTCAAGGCGCCGAGCCAGGACGGTATGACGCCGGCGCAGCAGCTCGAGGCGATCAGCGAACGCGCGGGCGAGCTCATGGGTGCCCAGCAGGAGCGCTGGCGCACGCTGCGCTCCGAGCTCGATGCCGCCGGCATCTCGGTCGCCAAGCCGACGGATTTGGGCGAGGCCGACCGGGCCGGGCTCGAAACCGAATTCCTCGACCATATTTTTCCGATCCTGACGCCGCTCGCCGTCGATCCGGCGCATCCCTTTCCCTTCATCCCCAATCTCGGCTTCGGCATCGCGCTGGAGCTGAAGCGCCCGAACGCCGAGGAGCACCTCTTCGCCCTGGTGCCGTTGCCCACGCAGCTCGACCGCTTCATCCGTCTGCCGGGCGAGGGCCACCGCTATCTGCCGCTGGAGCAGGTCGTGCTGCTTTTCCTCGACAAGCTCTTCCCAGGCTTCTCGCTGCGCGGCGACGGTTTCTTCCGCATCGTCCGCGACAGCGAGATCGAGGTCGAGGAAGAGGCCGAGGATCTGGTGCGGCTGTTCGAAAGCGCGCTCAAGCGCCGCCGCCGCGGCAGCGTGATCCGCTTGAAGATCAATGCCGCCATGCCGCCGCAGCTCAAGGCTTTCCTCATCCGCGAGCTCGACGTCGATCCCGTCGACGTATTCGAGCAGGACGGCATTCTCGGTCTCGCCGATGTCAGCGAGATCATCACCGACGACATGCCCGACCTCCTATTCCCGCCGTTCAATGCACGTTTCCCCGAGCGCATCCGCGATTTCGGTGGCGACTGCTTTGCGGCGATCCGGGCCAAGGACATCATCGTCCATCATCCATACGAGAGCTTCGACGTGGTCGTGCAGTTCCTGCGCCAGGCCGCGGCCGACCCTTCGGTGATGGCGATCAAGCAGACGCTCTACCGGACCAGCGAGAATTCGCCGATCGTCCGTGCGCTGATCGACGCGGCGGAGTCCGGCAAGTCGGTCACCGCGATGGTCGAGCTCAAGGCCCGCTTCGACGAAGAGGCCAATATCCGTTGGGCGCGCGATCTGGAGCGCGCCGGGGCGCAGGTCGTCTACGGCTTCCTCGACTACAAGACCCATGCCAAGGTCTCGCTGGTCGTCCGCCGCGAGAGCGGGCGGTTGCGCCGCTACGTGCATTTCGGCACTGGCAACTACCACCCGATCACGGCGCGCATCTATACCGACCTGTCCTACTTCTCCTGCGATCCGGCGCTCGCCCAGGACGCGGCCCGGCTCTTCAACTACATGACCGGATATGCAGAGCCGGACGCTATGGAGAAGATCGCCTTCTCGCCGGTTACCCTGCGACGCACCCTGATCGAGCATATCGAGGCCGAGATCGAGAACGCCGAAGCCGGCAAGCCCTCGGGCATTTGGGCCAAGCTGAACGCCATCGTCTGTCCCGACGTGATCGACACGCTCTACCGCGCCTCGCAGGCCGGCGTGCCGATCGATCTGGTGGTGCGCGGCATCTGCTGCCTGCGTCCCGGCATTCCGGGGCTGTCGGAGAATATCCGCGTCAAGTCGATCATCGGCCGCTTCCTGGAGCATGCGCGGATCGTCTGCTTCGCGCGTGGCCACAAGCTGCCCTCGCGTCACGCCCGCGTCTTCATCTCCTCGGCCGACTGGATGCCGCGCAATCTCGACGGCCGCGTCGAGGCCATGGTGCCGATCGAGAACCCGACCGTTCACCAACAGGTCCTCGACGAGATCATGGGCTCCAACCTCAAGGACGATCTGCAAAGCTGGGATCTCTGCTCCGATGGAACCTACGATCGCCGGGCGCCGGCGGGTGAAGGCTTCGCCTGTCACGACTTCTTCATGAACAATCCCAGCCTGTCGGGCCGCGGCAGCGCTATGCGGGATACGGCGAGCGCGCCGCGCCTGGTGCTCGACCGCGAAAAGGAATAGCGCGTGGCGCGACGGGACGGCGGTAGCCAGATAGACCCGCTCCCGCGCGATCCGGCGCCGGAGCGGCGCGTCGGCGTCGTCGACATCGGCTCCAACTCGATCCGTCTCGTCGTCTTCGAGGGGCATCCGCGCGCGCCCTATCCGGTCTTCAACGAGAAGGTGCTGTGCGGGCTCGGCCGCAGCATCGATGCGACCAGCCGGCTCGATCCCGAAGGCGTGACGCTGGCGCTGCAGAACCTGCCGCGCTTCATGGCGCTGGCCGAAGAGCTTGGCGTGGCCTCGATCCAGGCCATCGCCACCGCCGCGGTGCGCGACGCCAAGGACGGTCCCGACTTCGTCCGGCAGGTCGAGCGTCTCTGCGGCCTGCCGATCACCGTGCTCAACGGCGACGACGAGGCGCGGCTGTCGGCCTACGGCGTGATCGCCGGCAATCCGGAAGCCGAGGGCCTGATGGGCGATCTGGGCGGCGGCAGCCTCGAGCTGGTCTCGCTGGCCGGCGGCGGGACGATCGATCATGCGACGCTGCCCCTGGGCCCGCTTCGCCTGAATGCTGTTTCTGCGCGCGGCAAGGACCCCGAACGGGTGATCCGCCGCCAGCTTGCCGGGCTCACCTGGCTGGCCGAGGCGGGCGGCGGCGATTTCCATGCCGTCGGCGGCGCCTGGCGGGCGCTCGCCCGCATCCACATGACCCAGACCGGCTATCCGCTCGGCATCATCGACCGCTATGTGGTGAGCCGCAGCGTCATGGAGGGCATCGTTTCGCTGATCTCCGGCTTGAGCCGTGAGTCGCTCGAGCGCATGCCGGGCCTGCCGCGGCGGCGGCTCGATGCCTTGCCGATGGCGGCGCTGGTGATGTGCGACGTGATCGAGATCACCAAGCCCAAGCGGATCGTCTTTTCCGCCTTCGGCCTCCGCGAGGGCGTGCTGTTCGACAGCCTCTCCGATGACGACCGCAAGGCCGATCCGCTGCTTGCGGCCGCGCGCATATATGCCGGTCATTTCGGGCGCTTCAAGGGCATGGAGGAAGCGCTGGTCGATTGGACCGCGCCGCTCTTCCCCGACGAGACCGTCCACGAGGCGCGGCTCCGCCGCACGGCCTGCATCCTCGCCGATATCGGCTGGACCGAGCATCCGAGTTACCGTGCCACCCACAGCTTCGAGCGCGCCTTGCGGATCTCGATCGCCGGGCTCGATCACCACGGCCGCGCCTTCCTGGCCATCGTGATGGCGGGGCGCTATTCGAGCTCGGCCTCGCGCAGCCAGCGCCAGGCGGCCAGCACGTTGGGGCTCGAGGCGGTCGAGATCGAGAGCGCGGTGCGGCTGGGCTTGGCGCTGCGTCTTGCCATCGGCCTCAGCGGCGGCCGCGCCGCGGCGCTGGCCGACACGACCCTGGAGGTCGGCAAGGGCGAACTCGTGCTGAATGTGGGGCAGGTGGCGGCGCCGCTGTTGGGCGAGATGGTCGAGCGCCGCTTGAAGGAGCTTGCCAGCGCCGGCGACCGCGGCTGGCGCATCGAGACGGTGCGGAAGGCCAAAAAGAAAGCGTCTTGAGCGGGGCGGCAGGCGCGGATACCTCCCCCTAGAAAAAAACCTTCAAGAAAAATCCAGTGCCACCCCGGATCAAATCCGGGGTGACGGTGTTGGGGGTTTTGATATCAGGTGACTATGCGGCCGGCTTCTTTTGGCTCGCCGTCTCGTTTGCCTCCGCCTCGACCACCTTGAGCTTCTTGCCTTCGATGGTCAGTCCGATCCGGCCGTGCTTCAGCGCCAGCGCGTCCTCGCCGAAGATCTCGCGCCGCCAGCCCTTGAGCGCCGGTACGTCGGCCTCGTCGTCGGCCGCGATCGCCTCGAGGTCGGCGGAGGAGGCGACCAGCTTCTGTGCCACGTCATCGGCGTCGCAACGCATCTTCAGCAGCACTTTCAAGAGCTCGATCACCGGCCCCAGCCCCTTGGGCGGCGGCTCCTTCTTGGGCAGGGTCGGGGCCTCGCTTTCGGGCACGTCGATGCCGCGCTTGATCGCCTCCAGGAGCGACTTGCCCCCGCGGCTCGACCCGAAGCCGCTCGAGACACCGCGGGTGCGCTCCAGCGTCTTCTCGTTGGTTGGCGAATGCGCGGCGATCTCCATCAACGCCTCGTCGCGCAGGATGCGGTTGCGCGGCACATCGCGGCTTTGCGCCTCGCGCTCGCGCCAGGCGGCGACCTCGCGCAGGATGGCGAGGAAGCGCGGCGCGCGCGTGCGCACCTTGAGGCGCCTCCAGGCGTCCTCCGGCTCCAAGCGATAGGTCTCGGGATTGGTCAGCACGGCCATCTCGGCCTCGAGCCACGCCTCCCGGTCGGTTTCTTCGAGCCGCTTCTTGAGCTTCTCGTAGATCTTTCTGAGATGCGTTACGTCGGCGAGCGCGTAGGTGATCTGGCGCTCGGTGAGCGGGCGCGCCGACCAGTCGGTGAAGCGCGCCGATTTGTCGAGGCTGCCGCGCGCGAGCTTCTGCACCAGCGTCTCGTAGGACACCGAATCGCCGAAGCCGCAGACCATGCCCGCGACCTGGCTGTCGAAGATCGGCGCCGGCACCGCGCCGCTGCGATGGAAGAAGATCTCCACGTCCTGGCGCGCGGCATGAAAGACCTTGAGCACGTCGGGCGCGCGCATGAGATCGTAGACCGGCTGGAGGTCGAGCGTATCGGCGAGCGCATCCACCGCGGCCGCCTCCTTGGCGCCGCCGAGCTGGACGACGCAGAGGATGGGCCAATAGGTCCGCTCGCGCATGAACTCGGTGTCGACCGTGACATACGGTTCGGCCGCGAGGCGGGCGCAAAGGCCGTCCAACTCTTGCTGATCGGTGATGAGGGTCATTCTTGGAGGGCGGGTATAGCGCGAATGCCCGGCCGGCGCCATCGCATCGTGGGCACGCACGAATCCACGCGAATGTTTCGTGCGGATGTAGCGGATCTTCAGGTTTCGGCGGTCAGCCCCGCCATCGTCCAGACCGGCACCTTGGCGGCCCGGCCCCTGATCTCCGCCGGTTCGCGCTCCTCCAAGCCCGCCAGCACGGCGCCGTCGCCGCCCGCTTCGCGCCGCACCGCGGCCACTGCGTCTCCGCTGATGACGAGGGGTGCGCCGACCGAGCGGGTCAGCGCCTCGAGGCGCGAGGCCACGTTCACGGTGTCGCCGATCACCGCGTATTCGAGGCGCTGCTGATCGCCGATATCGCCCATCACCGCAGGACCAAAATGGAGCCCGATGCCGATCCGCACCTCCGGCGCGCCGTGGGCCGTGCGCCCGGCATTCCAGTCCCGGATCGAGACCATCATCGCCTTGGCGCAGGCCAGCGCGTTCGAGGCGTCGCGCTCACCCGCATGGGGCGTGCCGAAGGTCGCCATGATCGCATCGCCGATATACTTGTCGACCGTCCCCCCATGGGCGAAGACCTCGCGCGCCATGCGGCCGTGGAAATCGCGCAGCAGGTCGATGACCTCCTCCGGCGGCAGCTTCTCCGAGAGCGCGGTGAAGCCGACGATGTCGGCGAACAGCACCGCGACATCCTGCGAGCGCACGCCGCCCAGCGGCTGGTCGGTGCCGGCCAGCGCCTCGACCATGCTGGGCGAAAAATAGCGCGCCAGGTTCGCGCGCTCCTGCGCCGTCTCAACCTGGCGCTCGACCAGCCGCTTTGAGCGCCACACGGCGGTCGCCAGGATCGCGGTCACCAGGAGGAATAGGAAGACGTCCTGGATCTGTTGAGCGAGGCTCATGAAATGGGGGTCGAGGGTGAACTTGAACTTGTCCGCGCCCGTCGGGCCCGTGAAGGTGTCCTTGTAGTCCAGCAGGGTCTTGGTCTCCGGCAGGGCGAAGATGATCGCCGAGCCAATCCCCCAGGCGAGCGTGGTTATGCCGCCCATCCAAAGAACCAGGCGCGGCGAGTAGGTGAGGGCGGTGAGCCCCAGGAAGATGTAGAAATAGGGAAACGAGTGGTAGCGAAGGTTCGCCTGCACCGGCCAGGGATCGGGGATGAACGGGTTGTTGGGAAAGATCGCGGCCATGAGCAGCAGCGCGCAGACGGCCAGAAAGACGACGGTGATCCATTCCTTGGTCGGATACCGCATCCGCATGCGGTAGTGCGCCAGAAGGGCGACGCCGAGCAACGCTGAAATGGCGAACCAATAGGCGCCGATCAGGCTCGGAAACTGGATCGCGATATAGAGGGTGATGAGCGCCGTGGCCGTCGCACCCGCCCGCGCCATCAGCCGGAACGCCGATTGCTCGGCCGTGACGAAGGCGCCGCCGAGCGGCGCGGCCGTCGCGGTTCCACTTTTCGGAGCTGTCATGCCGGTCCCTTGCTGTTCTGCGTTCCCGATCAGGCCGCCTTGTCCAGTGTCCACACCGCGACCGCGCCCAAGCGGCCGCGCACGGATGCGGTCTCGCCTTGCCGTAATCCGGTCAGGGCCGCGCTCTCGCCGGTTTCGCGCCGCACCGCCGCGACCGTATCGTCGCTGACCACCAGCGGCGCCTCGACCTCTCGGGTCAGCGCTTCGAGGCGCGCCGCCACGTTCACCGTATCGCCGATCACTGCGTATTCGAGCCGCCGCTCGTCGCCAATATCGCCCATCACGGCGGGCCCGAAATGAAGCCCGATGCCGACCTCGATCGCGGTCTCGCCGCGCGCACCGCGTTCGCGGTTCCAGGCCTCGATCGACGCCAGCATGGCGCGCGCGCAGGCGAGCGCGTTGGTGGCGTCATGGACGCCGGTGTGCGGCGTGCCGAAGGTAGCCATGATCGCGTCACCGATATACTTGTCGACCGTGCCGCCGTGGTTGAACACCTCGCGCGCCATGCGGGCGTGGAAGTCGCGCAGCAGCGCGATGGTTCGTTCCGGCGGCTCGTTCTCCGACAGGGTGGTGAAGCCGACAATGTCGGCGAAGAGGACCGCCACCGGCTGCTCGCGCACCGCGCCCAGGGGCTCGTCCTGGCCCGCGAGTTCCTCGATCATCCCCGGCGAGAAATAGCGCGAGAGGTTCGCCCGCGCCCGTTCGGCCCGCATCTGCCGGCCGACGAGACGCCGTGAGCGCCAGACCGCCGTGGCGAGCACACCCGCGGTCACCAGCATGACGAAGAACTGCTGGATGCGCGCGCTCATGTCGATGGTGGTCGGTGCCTTTAGGATCCGCAGCTGTTCGGCGAGCGGCAGGGCCTTGAAATTCGGCACGTCGTATTCGGTGATCATGCCAGGCAGCTGCAGCGCCAGATAGACCGCCATGGCCCAGGTGAGGATCGCGGCCAGCCCCGAATAGGCGACCAGCCCCGGCGCGTAGCTGAGCGCCATCAGTGCCACGACTACATAGAGATAGTCGAAGTTGGGATAGCGCAGCCGCTCGGCGATCGGATACGCCAGCTCGGTCAGCGGATTGGGATAAAGGATGATGAAGACGACCAGCGCCACGTCGAGCGTGGCAAAGAAATACTTGTGCCAGTTCGCATGGCGGTGAGAGCGGGCGATGAGATATTGCAGGATGCCGATCGCGGCGAAGGTCGCGGTGAGTGCGGCCCAATAGACCCCGCCGGGATCCGGAAAGCGGATCAGGAGATAGACGATGATGGCGGCGCTCGCAGCGAGGCGGACATACATCACCAGGCGAAGCGAGCGCCGCTCCTCGGTGGCGAAGGCGGCCTTCAGATGCGCGTTCGGCGCGGCGGCGGTATCGAACATCGAAACGGATCTCCCTCGAATCCGGCCGGGCGGCGGCCAGGCGGGCCCCTGCGGGGCGCCGAGTGAACCACGTAACACATTGCAAGGGGGAGTCCGGTGACAGGCTGCGAGGCGCCGGCAGGGCTCAAGCCGCCGCCCGGCCGGCCGGCTCGTAGACGCCCTTCTCCGCATACCACTTGAACACCGCGCCGACGGTCTCGTCGTGGGACCGGAAGGTGACGCCGAGCTCGGCTTGGGCACGGCCCGAATCGACCCGGTGCTCGCTGGTAATCAGCCGGATCCCCTGTAGCGGCACCGTCGGCGCGCCGCCGCTCAGCTTGGCCGCGAGCTCCGACATATGCGCCACCAGATAGGCCGCGCCCACCGGAACCTGGCGCGGCGCCCTGCGGCCGCCATGCTTGGCGAGCAGCTTGCCGAGCTCGGCGGTGGTGCAGAAGTTCCCGCCGATGATGAAGCGGTCGTTCGAGCCTTCGTAGCTCAGCGCGGTGACGATCCCGCCCGCGACGTCGCGGGCGTCGACGATCGTCGCGCCGCCGCGCGGGACGGCGCCCAGCTTGCCGGCGAGGAACTGCTTGACCAGCCGGCCGGCGTTCGTCGGCGCGGCATCGCCCGGTCCCCACATCCAGCCGGGCAGCACCTCGATGATGCGCATGCCGCTCGTCGGCGCGTAGGCGGCGATCTTCTTGTCGCCCGCGACCTTGGACCGGACGTATCCGTTTTCCATCATCTCCGGGTTCGGCGGCGTGTCCTCGTCGCCGGCGCTGCCGTCGGGCTTGTGGCCGATCACGCCGGCCGAGCTCACATGGATGAAGCGTTTGACGCCGCGCCTGTCGGCCTCGGCCATCAGCTTGAGCGTGCCCTCGACGTTGATCGCATTGAGCGATTCGGCATGGTCGCCCGGCGTGAAGTATTCGCGGAAATAGGCCGCCGTGTGGACCACGGCGTCGCAGCCGTCGAGCGCCGCGGCGAAATCGTCCACCGCGCGCATGTCGCCGGTCACGAAGGACGCGCCCGTGTCGCCCATCATCCAGTCCGCCTTCTCCGCCGAGCGGGTGAGGCCGACCACCTCGTGGTCCGCCTTCACAAGCGCGCGCACCACGTTGTTGCCGAGTAATCCCGTCGATCCGGTCACGAATACCTTCATGGCGTTGTCTCCCATTGTCGGGGCCGTTTCCTCCAAAGAGGAGGTGACACGATGTGTCCGATGGGCTATAGAATGTGAATAATTAGTCACATTCGTCAATTCGCATTTCGGACCGTCATGCCCCGCGCCCAGGAATCCCCCACAAAGCCCCGGAAAGCGCCGCAACAGGAGCGCTCCAAGGCGACCGTCGAGGCCATCCTCGAGGCCGCCGCTCAGCTTTTGGTCGAGCTCCGCTACGCCCGTATGACCACGGCCAAGGTCGCCGTGCGCGCCGGGGTCAGCGTCGGCTCGCTCTACCAGTACTTCCCATCGAAGGATGCGCTGATCGGCGCGCTGCTGGCTCGGAAGTTCGCCCGCGTCGAGCCGGTGATGCGCGAGATGATCGCGCGCACCGAGGGTCAGCCGCTCGAAGCACGCGTGCGCACGATCATCACCGCGACGATCGCCGACAAGGCGGAGAACCCCGCTCTCAACACCGCGCTTGCCGAGCAGATGCCGAAGATCGACGGCGTCGATTACAAGGCGGCGATGAGCGAGGCGGCGGTCGCCTCGATCCGCGGGGTGCTGGAACAGCATCGTGGCGAGATCACGGACGACGATCTCGATCTTGCCGCCTTCATGTCGGTACACGCGGTCGAGGGCGTGATCAGCGCTGCGCTGCTTTCATCGCCAGTGGCGCTCGACGATCCTCGCCTCATCGACGGCCTGGTGCGCATGGTGATGGCCTATCTGCGGCCCGCCGGCCGATAGGCCCCGCTTTGGCATTGATCGCCTCGCACGACCGTGCGATTTGAACAGTCCACTCGATTTTTCCTAAGCGAATGCCAGTCAGCCGAAGGGGATACCGATGTCCAGTGCCGACGAAATTGATTATGAGATTCTTGGCCACGAGATGCAGTTCGTCGAGATCGAGCTCGATCCCGGCGAAAGCGCCATCTCCGAGGCGGGGGCGATGATGTACAAGCACCCCGATATCGAGATGTCGACGATCTTCGGCGACGGCACCGGCCAACAAAGCGGCTTCATGGGCAAGCTGATGGGCGCCGGCAAGCGCGTGCTGACCGGCGAAAGCCTCTTCATGACGGTCTTCACCCATAACGGCCAGGGCAAGGCGCGGGTCGCCTACGGCGCACCCTATCCGGGCACCATCCTCGCCCTCGATCTCGATCAGGTCGGCGGCACGCTCATCTGCCAGAAGGACGCGTTTTTGGCCGCGGCCAAGGGCGTCTCCGTCGGCATCGCCTTCCAGAAGAAGATACTGACCGGGCTCTTCGGCGGCGAAGGCTTCATCCTGCAGAAGCTCGAGGGCGACGGCATGGTTTTCGTCCATGTCGGCGGCACACTGATGGAGCGCACGCTGGGTCCGGGCGAGGTGCTCCATGTCGACACCGGCTGCCTTGCCGCCATGACCGCCGACGTCGTCTACGACGTCACCACCGTCGGCGGCGTGAAGTCGATGATCTTCGGCGGCGAGGGCGTGTTCTTCGCCCGGCTCACCGGCCCCGGCAAGGTCTGGATCCAGAGCCTGCCGTTCTCGCGCCTTGCCGGCCGCATGCTCGCCGCGGCGCCCGGCGGCGGCGGCCGCAGCAAGGGCGAGGGCTCGGTCCTCGGCGGCCTCGGCAATATCGTGATGGGCGACTGACCGGACGCACCCGCACGGGGCGCACCGATGGGCGTGAGTTGACAAACGCCGCCCTTCGGTGTGCTTATCGCGCCCGGGGGCGCTTGCCCCTAGAACTCACCTAAGACGTTCCGGCCGAAAGCCTCCGACCCCCTCATGCATCCCTACCGTACCCATACCTGCGCCGAGCTGCGCCCCGAGCACACCGGCACGAAAGCCCGTCTTTCGGGCTGGGTCCACGTCAAGCGCGACCACGGCAACCTGCTCTTCGTCGATCTGCGCGACCATCACGGGCTGACGCAATGCGTCATCGACGTCGAAAGCCCGCTCTTCAAGGAGGTCGAGGGCGTGCGTGTCGAGAGCGTGGTGACGCTGACCGGCACCGTCGTCGAGCGCAGCCCCGAGACCGTGAACCCCAAACACCCGACGGGGCAAGTTGAACTTCGCATTGAAGCGATCACCGTCGAGAGCGCGGCCGAGGTGTTGCCGGTTCTCGTCGCCTCCGACGAGGAGGCGGGCGAGGAGGTTCGCTTGCGCCACCGCTTCATCGATCTGCGTCGCGAGAAGATGCAGCGGAACATCATCCTGCGCTCCAACGTCATCTCCTCAATCCGCCGGCGCATGATCGAGCAGGGCTTCCACGAGTTCCAGACGCCGATCCTGACGGCGAGCTCGCCGGAGGGTGCGCGCGACTATCTGGTGCCCTCGCGCATCCACCCCGGCACCTTCTACGCGCTGCCCCAGGCACCGCAGATGTTCAAGCAGCTGCTGATGGTGGCGGGCTTCGAGAAGTACTTCCAGATCGCGCCGTGCTTCCGCGACGAGGACGCCCGCGCCGACCGCAGCCCGGGCGAGTTCTATCAGCTCGATTTCGAGATGTCGTTCGTGACCCAGGACGACGTCTTCGCTGCGATCGAGCCCGTCCTCGCGGGCCTCTTCGAGGAGTTTGCCGAGGGCCGGGCCGTCACCAAGCCGCCGTTCCCGCGCATCCCCTACGGCGAGGCGATGCTGAAATACGGCTCCGACAAGCCCGATCTCCGCAACCCCATCGTCATCTCCGACGCGACATCCGTTTGGGACGGCACTGATTTCAAGATCTTCGCCGGCGCCATCGCCAAGGGCGCGGTCGTTCGCGCGATCCCGGCGCCTGGCGCGGCCGCGCAACCGCGCAGTTTCTTCGACAAGCTCAACGACTGGGCGCGCGAAGAGGGCATGGGCGGGCTCGGCTACATCATCTTCGAGGGCGGCGAGGGCAAGGGCCCGATCGCCAAGTTCCTCGATGCGGACCGCACCGCGACCCTCAAGGACACGGCCGGCGTCGGGGACGGCGATGCGGTCTTCTTCGTATGTCAGGACAAGGGGGATGCCGAAAAGTTTGCCGGCATCGCGCGCGAGCGCATTTGCGATGAGCTCGGCCTGCGCGGCGAGGGAGGCCTCGAGTTTTGCTGGATCGTCGACTATCCGCTCTACGAGCGCGACGCCGAGACCGGCGCGATCGAGTTCAGCCACAACCCGTTCTCGATGCCCCAGGGCGGCATGGACGCGCTGGAGAATAAGGATCCGCTCGAGATCCTCGCCTACCAGTACGATATCGTCTGCAACGGTGTGGAATTGAGCTCCGGCGCCATCCGGAACCATCGCCCGGAGATCATGATCAAGGCCTTCGAGATCGCGGGCTATTCGCGCGAGGAGTTGGAGAGCCGTTTCACCGGCCTGCTCAACGCGCTCCGCTTTGGCGCGCCGCCGCATGGCGGCTCCGCCCCCGGTATCGACCGCATCGTCATGCTGCTCGCCGACGAGCCGAACATCCGCGAGGTCATCGCGTTTCCGATGAACCAGCAGGCCGAGGATCTGATGATGGGCGCGCCCGCCTCCGTCGAGCCGGCACGGTTGCGCGAGTTACATCTCAAGCTCGACCTGCCAAAGCAAAAGACAAAGGGAAGCACTCAACAATAAAGCCTCAAGTGAATTCGCAGAAATTGCTTGAATTACGATCAAAGCAAGCGATATTTCCTGCGGACAACATTGCGAGGTCAGTCGTGCGAACTTTGGTGCTTCCTGTTTCGCTCATTTTCTTGAGCGGTTGCGTCCCCGCCGGTTTCACCATCGCCTCCTACGCCGTCGACGGCGCCAGCTATGCCGGCTCCGGCAAGAGCCTGACCGACCACATGCTGTCCGATTGGAAGGGCCGGGACTGCGCGACCTGGCGCATCTTCAAGAGCCGGCCGATCTGCAAGGACTTCACGCCTGAGGAAATCGCCCGGCGCAAGAGGAACAAGGACGATATCCGTCACGATATCGGCCACGCCTATATCGCGACCAATCTTGACGGCATCGATCTCGATACCGGCGACGCGTTGGCAACGAAGTCGAAGACGGATCAGACGCCGCGCATCGTCCGGCCGGTATCGGCGACCACGATCCACAAGCCGGCGACGCCGAATGCCAGCGGCAAGCCCGTTCTTCTGAAGCCCGCGCCGGTGAAGCGCGAAGACCTGCCGGCCGCCGGCGGCAGGGACACCAAGCCCCTCGTCAAGCGTCCCGCCAAACCGGTTGCGACGCGTCATGCGCGCAACGTTCACGGGATCCCAGCCGCCAGCCGCTATCTCGTCTTCGGCAGCTTCCGTCACCGCACCGAGGCGGCGCGATTTGCCGTCCGTCATGCGGTGATGCAGCCGGCGATCCTGCCGGTCCGGGTGGGCGGCAAGCGCTACTACCGGGTCGTCGTCCATGCCGATGGCCGCCAGGCCCTTGCCGCGGCGCGGCACCGCCTCCGCCGCAAAGGCGTCAAGGACGCCTACACGATGCGAATTTGCGGTCCCGGCGCCCGTTCCGCCCCCCGTTCTACCCATTGCATGAAACCGATCGCGACCACACATCAAGGTGGTCGGCCGGCGGTTCGCCCCGTCACCGAGGGCGGTTGACGCAACGCTGACTGCGTTTGCCGACCGGACGGGTCCCAGAAGGGTCCATTCGCTGCCATCCGGCTGATTTCGCCGTATGACCGCCATAGTCGCGGTTGATATACTTATCCATCCGCAACGGTGCCGGCGGCGCGGATTGTTCGCTCGATGAAGGCCGTTTGTCCGCCGGTTCCGGCCCGCCGACTGAGACATGATCGAACGAAGGAACCCCCCACGCATGCCCATCACGCATCTTCGCCTTTCGCCGCATTCGACTGCTGCGGCTGCGCTGCTGCTCGGAGGCGCCGCCGTGCTTCTTCAGCCCGTCGCGGCGTTGGCGGTGGACACGGCCCCGCATCGCGCCGCCTATTCCTTCACGCTCAAATCGGCGAAGCGGACGTCGGGGATCATCGATGTCGGGGGCGGGATGTCGTACGAGCTCGCGGAGACCTGCGACGGCTGGACGGTCAACCAGCGCATCCTCTTGCGCATGATCAACCGCCGCAATCGCGAGATCCGCTCGCTGACCAATTACACGAGCTGGGAGTCGAAGGACGGCCAGCGCTTTCGATTCAGCTCACGGACGACGCGGAACGGGAGCCTGCGTGAGCGCTATCAAGGCACGGCCTCGCTCAACGCAGACGGCACCGGCGTCGCCATCTACACCCAGCCCAAGAACATCCGCATGCGGCTGCCCAAGGGCTCGATCTTCCCGACAGCCCATTCGGAGCTGATCATCCGCCGCGCCCAGGCCGGCAAGAGCTTTACCTGGCGCATCCTCTTCGACGGCACGACCGACGAGGGCCCTTACGGGGTCAGCGCCCTGGTCGGCAAGGCGCGCGGGACGGCGGACGGCGGTGAGGCCGAGATCCAAAAGGTCGTCGGCCGCCTGGGTGGTAAGAAGTTCTGGCCGGTCTCGCTCGCCTTCTTCCCCAATGGAAGCTCCAAGTCGGTACCGGAATACGAGCTCAAGGTGGGCATGCACGCGAACTCGATCGCGCGCTGGCTGGTGATGGACTACGGCAATTTCGTCATCGACGCGCGGCTTGCGAA
>CAZBRE010000034.1:0-10778 GCA_964494065.1 uncultured Alphaproteobacteria bacterium | reverse complement strand
TCGGCCAGCTGGGTCGGCGCCTCCAGCGTGGTCGCCCGCGTGCGGCTCCGGAAATCGGCGGTCTTGAGCTTCAGCGTCACCGTGCCGCCGGCGAGGTCATTGGCCTTGAGACGACCGGACACCTTCTCGCAGAGCCGCCAGAGGCGGGACTTCAACGTCTCGTAATCGGCGTGGTCGTCATTGAAGGTGGTCTCCGCCGAGATGCTCTTGGCGGCGCCGTGCGGGGTCACACGGCGCTGATCCTCGCCCCGGCAGAACCAGTAGAGCCGCTTGCCCATGGCGCCATAGCGCGCGATCAGATCCGCCTCGTCGAAGGCGCGAAGCTGGCCGATCGTGCGGATGCCCCCGGCATGAAGCTTCTTCTGCAGCGCCGGGCCGACGCCCCAGATGAGCGAGATCGGCTGGTCGGCAAGGAAGCTCCCGGATTCGGTCCGGCCGATGATCGCGAAGCCGCGCGGCTTGTCCAGATCGGAGGCGATCTTGGCCAGCGACTTGTTGTAGGAGAGCCCGACCGAGGCGGTGACCCCGATCTCGGTCTCGATGCGCCGGATCAGCCGGATGAGCGTGCGCGCCGGGCTCGCCCCGTGCAGCCGCTCGGTGCCCGAGAGATCGAGGAAGGCCTCGTCGACCGAGAGCGGCTCGACCAGCGGCGTGGCCTCCAGCATCAGCGCCCGAACCTCGCGGCCGACGCTGGCGTATTTTGCCATGTCGGGGCGGATCACCACCGCGTCGGGGCAGGCCTTGAGGGCCTTGAACATCGGCATCGCCGAACGCACGCCATAGGTCCGCGCGACGTAGCAGGCGGCCGAGACCACGCCCCGTTTCGCCCCTCCGACGATCACCGGCTTTTCGGCCAGGGACGGGTCGTCGCGCTTCTCCACCGAGGCGTAGAAGGCGTCGCAGTCGATATGGGCAATGGTAAGCGTGTCGAGCTCGGGATGCGACACGATCCGTCGGCCGCGGCAGGCCGGGCAGCGCTCCGGCGGCGGCTCGGTAAGGATCTCTGCGCAATCCCGGCACAAAGCACTCATTTTGGGGCGCTCATCCCGCCTCGTCCTCCGTCCACAGCCAGGCGGCGCCCCGCACGCCGCTGGCATCGCCATGGGTGGCGACCGTGAGTTTGGTGGCAACGGTATCGGAGAAGATATGCTCCGCCCACTGCGCCGTCACGGCATCGCAGAGCCCCGCGATCTGCGAAAGCCCGCCGCCGAGCACGATGACGTCCGGATCGACGATGTTGACAACGGAGGCTAGGGCTCTTGCCAGGCGCTCCGCGTGCCGTGCCAGCGCCGCCCGGGCCTCGGCCTCGCCGCTTTCCGCGCGCTTGGCGACGTCCATTGCGCTCAATGCCACGCCATTTACCGCCTCATAATCCCGGGCAAGCCCTGGCCCCGAAAGGAAGGTCTCGATGCAGCCCCGCCGGCCGCAATAGCAGTTGGGGCCGGGGCGTTCATCGCCGCGTGGCCGGGGCAGGGGATTGTGGCCCCATTCCCCCGCGATGGCGTTGGCGCCGGTGAGCGGCCGGCCGTCGATCGCGAGGCCGCCGCCCACGCCGGTGCCCAGGATTGCCCCGAACACGACCCGCGCGCCGGCCCCGGCACCGTCCACCGCCTCCGACAGCGCCAGGCAGTTGGCGTCGTTGGCGACCCGCACGGGCCGGCCGAGCGCGGCTGCCAGGTCCGCATCGAAGGGTTTGCCGATCAGCCAGGTCGAGCTGGCGTTCTTCACCAGGCCCGTGGCCGGCGAGATCGCCCCCGGGATGCCCACGCCTACGGTGCCGCGACCGCCGGCCTCGGCCTCGAGGGTCTCGACCAGGCCTCTGACGGCGTCGATCGTGGCCGCATAGTCGCCGCGCGGGCTGGCGATGCGGCGGCGCGCCAGGGGCTTGGACGAGGCCCCGCCAATGGCTATGGCCCAGCCCTCGATCTTGCTGCCGCCGAGGTCGATGCCGATCCGTAGCCCGGCCATATCCGGCCCCTATCCATCTCCCGGGATCCCCCGCCAAGACCCCAATATACCGCATTTTAGCGGATTCGGCGGCTTGCCGCGCCGGGGCTCAAGAATTCCCAAGAATCGGGGCGGAATCGCCAATATCCCAGGGTCTTCGAAGGTATGACTTAAACAAATCTTAACTTCAAAGGGAGTATCTCTAGGGCCGGGATGCGGCGACCTCGCCGGGCATTCGGCGGCCCCCGTGCCGTGGGACAAAGGAGCAGACGCGTGTCGAACGGACAGACGCTTGCAGTAGGGAGCGAGCCGGCGACCGACAAGGCCGTGGGCAAGACCGTTCTGATCGTGGAGGACAACGAGCTCAACATGAAGCTCTTCCATGACCTCCTCGAAGCGCACGGCTACGACACCTTGCAGACGCGCGACGGTGTCGAGGCCCTCAAGATCGCCCGCGAGCACAAGCCCGACCTGATCCTGATGGATATCCAGCTTCCCGAGGTTTCGGGGCTGGAGGTCGCCAAATGGATCAAGGAGGACGACAGCCTGCGCTCGATCCCGATCGTCGCCGTCACTGCCTTCGCGATGAAGGGCGACGAGGAAAAGATCCGCCAAGGCGGCTGCGAGGCCTATATCGCCAAGCCGATCTCGGTGGCGAAGTTCTTGGAGACCGTCGAGCGTTTCCTCAGCTAGTCGGGGTCCGCGATGACGGCCCGAATTCTCGTAGTCGACGATCTGGCGCCGAACACACGCCTGCTCGAAGCCAAGCTCACCCACGAATATTTCGACGTGCTCACCGCCTGCGACGGCGAGAGCGCGCTCAAGATCGTGCGCGAGCAGAGCCCCGACATCGTCCTGCTCGATGTAATGATGCCGGGCATGGACGGCTTCGAGGTCTGCAAGCGGATGAAGGCGGACCCGGCCAGTTCCCATATCCCGGTGGTCATGGTCACGGCGCTCTCCGATGTCGCCGACCGGGTGCGCGGCCTGGAAGCCGGCGCCGACGATTTCCTCACCAAGCCGATCAATGACGTCGCGCTGATGGCGCGCGTGAAGTCGCTGGTGCGTCTGAAGATGATGCTGGACGAGCTGCGGCTGCGCGAGGATACCAGCGAGCAGCTCGGCGCCCTCGACGGCACCGACGGCACGGACGGCGATATCAGCGAGGGCGTGCGCATCGTGCTCGTGGAGGATAACGATCTTAGCGCCGAGCGCCTGGAGCTGATCGCCGACGAGGCCGGCTACCAGGTCGAGCGGGTGCGCGACTGCGCCAGCGCGCTGGAGGCTGCCAAGGACGGCGACGTCGAGCTCACCATCGTCAGCCTCGACCTGGAGAACGAGGACCCCTTGCGTCTCTGCTCGCAGATGCGCTCGGCGGACTCGACGCGGCACCTGCCGGTGCTGCTGGTGATCGAGGACAGCGACACCGAGCGGCTCGCCAAGGGCCTGGAGATCGGCGCCAACGACTACATCGTGCGCCCCTTCGACCGCCAGGAGCTGGTGGCCCGCATGCGCACCCAGGTGCGCCGCCACCGCTATGAACAGCGTCTGCGCGAGAACTACCGGCGCAGCATCTCCATGGCGCTCACCGACGCGCTGACGGGGCTCTACAACCGCCGCTACTTCGACACCCACTTCGAGACCCAGATCCGCCACGCGGTCGAAGCCGGCAAGTCGCTGGCGCTGCTGATGCTCGATCTCGACCGCTTCAAATCGATCAACGACACGCACGGACACAATGTCGGCGACGAGGTGCTGCGCGAAACCGCCCGCCGGCTCGCCGACAACCTGCGCACCGTCGATATGGTGGCCCGCTTCGGCGGCGAGGAATTCGCCATCGTCATGCCCGACACCACGTCGGAGATCGCCCTGGCGGCCGCCGAGCGCCTGCGCGCGCGCATCGGCGAGACACCGTTCTCGGTGAGCAGCGATCAAGCCGAGGAGATCAAGGTGACCACGAGCATCGGCCTCGCCGTGGCGAGCCGCCATCCCGATGCGACCGACCTCCTGAAGCGCGCCGACTACGCGCTCTATGCCGCCAAGCGCGCGGGCCGCGATACGGTGCATCTCTTCCCCGAGGACGCCGACTTCACCTCCGCCGCCGGCACGGCCGCTTAAAACCCAACCGAAGAGCCCAACCGGAACAAAAAACCGGCCGGAAACCGAAACGGCCGCCCGGAAGGCGGCCGTTCACGCTGGCACCAGCCTTGCGGCGGTCAGCCCTTCTTGAGCTTCGTTTCCTTGAACAGTACGTGCTTGCGCGCGACCGGATCGTATTTCTTGAATTCGAGCTTTTCGGTCTGCTTCTTCGGGTTCCGCTTGGCGACGTAGAAGAAGCCGGTATCGGCCGTGCTTTGCATCTTTACGAGGATGTTGTCTTTCTTGGCCATGCGGTGGTCTTTCCTGCGCTATTCCGTGACGCCCCCTCGCGATTTGCGGGCGGCGGTGCTGAGCGAAACTTAATGCTGTCGGGCCTCAAGTCAAGATTGCCCGAACGAGACGACGGGGCCGCGACGCCGCCCTGGGCGCTCAGCGCCCGGCGATCGAGGTGTGCGAGAGCTGCAGCGAGCGGGCGTAGAGCGCGTGATCGTTGATGAGGCGCTTGGCGAAGACGAGATCGCGGTCTTTCGTGCCCTCGCCGGCCGGCTCGTTGTTGGCGGGGCAGACATTGCGCAGGCGGGTCAGCCGGTCGTGGGTCGGCTTGCGCTGGCGCCGCCATTGCAGGAGCGCTTCGGCGGTGCGGTGCCGGCCGCTTCTGATCTCGCTGGCCAGCACGCTCGGATCGCCCGTGAGGCCCACCGTGCACACCGTGGGCAGCACACCGAGGTTCTGTAGCGTATAGCCGGAAGGCGCGTGGAAGCGCGACCAGGTCAGCACCAGCTCGCCCTCGTTGGGCAGCCGGAAGACGCTCTGGACGGTGCCCTTGCCGAAGGAGTTCGAGCCCACCAGCACGGCGCGGTTCAGATCCTGCAGCGCCGCGGCGACGATCTCGGATGACGAGGCGGAGCGGCCGTTGATCAGCACCACCAGCGGCTTGCCGCCGGCGACGTCGCCCGCGCCGGCGCTGTAGCGCTGGAAGCTGCCCGGATGGCGGCCTTCGGTCGAGACGATCTGACCGCCGGTCAGGAACATGTCGGAGACCTCGACCGCCTGGTCGAGCAGGCCGCCGGGATTGTCGCGGAGATCGAGGATCACACCCTTGAAGTCGTCGCCCGCCTCGCGCCGCGCCTTGCGGACCGCGCGCGCCAGCTCCGCAGAGGAGCGCTGGTTGAACCGCGTCAGGCGGATGTAAGCGATGCCGCCGTCGCGCTTCAGGAAGACCGTCGTCGCGATCACATGCGCGCGGATGATGTTGATCGATAGCTGCGTCTTGGCGGATTTACGCGCAACGCTCAGGCGGACCTGCGAGCCGTTGGGCCCGCGAAGCCGTTTCACCACGTCGCGCAGCTTCATGCCGGTGATGGCGACCCCGTCGATCTTGACGATCGCGTCCGCCGCCTTCAGGCCCGCCCGTTCGGCGGGGGTTTCGGGAAACACCATGACGACCTTGGTCACGCCCGCGTCCTGACGGATGCGCACGCCGATGCCGACGAAGCCCGAGCGCGAGGCGCGGTTCTCGCGCGCCTGTTCGGCGCTTGCGTACCGCGAGTAGCGGTCGAGCCGCAGCAGGGCCGCGTCGAAGACCAGCTTGTAGATATCTTCCGCCGAGGCTTTCTTGATCTCCGGCGAATAGACGCGGCTCGCCTGCACGACGGCGGTGGTCAGATTGGCCCAGCCATCGATGTCGTTGGCGGCCGGCGCCTTGAAGGCGGCGACGGGCTTCGCGTCGGCGACCACCTCGACCTGACCCTTCGACTTGCGGATCTTGATGTCGTGGTCGAGCTGGGTGATGCCCTTGATCCCGCTCATCGCCACGGTCTCGAGTGAGACGCGCTCGATGTAGCGCTCGCGGATATGCTGGTAGGCGATGCCGAAGACCCGGCTGGCCGCGTTCTCGAAGGACTGGCCCCCGGTCTCCGTCGTGCTGGCGCACGCGGTGCCGAAGAGGACGAAGGCTGGGATAAGAACCCGGATCAGCAAACGCCACGGCGAGGTGTCGCGTGCTGCGAATGTGTGGCTTTTCATGGCGGGTAATTTAGTTGCGGTTTGTTCCCCGGCACAGAAAAAAGTTTGGATTTTTGATAATTCGGTTAATGAGCGTCGCCGCGCAAACGCCTGCGAGATGCCGCGAAAACGGTTAATTGCGGCGCTTTCTGCCGCGTCCGGGGCTGCGGCGCGGCTTGCCGGAGTGGCCCGAGTGTGGCCTTCCCGCACGCCCGCCCCGCCGCTTGCCGGCCGGCGGACCGGCGTCCATTAGCTCCAAAAGCAGGCTTCCGGTGATGGGATCGGCCTCGGCGAGGCGCACCTCGACCGGATCGCCGAGGCGGTAGGTATGCCCGGTCTCCCGGCCCACGAGGCGGTGCCCAGCTTCGTCGTGATCGTAATAGTCGCCGGCCAGGCTGGAGATCGGGACCAGCCCGTCCGCGCCGGTCTCCGCCAGAGTGATGAAGAGCCCGAACCGCGTCACGCCATTGATCGCACCTTCGAAGGTGGCGCCCACCCGGTCGGCGAGATAGGCGGCGGTGAAGCGGTCGACGGCGTCGCGCTCTGCCGCCGCCGCCCGCCGTTCGGTATCGGAGATATGCCGGGCGGTCTCCAGCAACGCGTCGCGCGGCACCTTGGTCAGGCCGTCCGCGCCCAGCTTCAGCGCGCCGATCAGCGCACGGTGCACCACCAGATCGGCATAACGGCGGATCGGCGAGGTGAAATGGGCGTAGCGCGGCAGCGCCAGCCCGTAATGCCCGATATTCCGGGGATCGTATTCCGCCTTGGCCTGGGCGCGCAGGATCAACTCGTTCAGCAACCGCTCGTGCGGCTCGCCCTTGGCGCGATGGAGCAGGCGGTTCAGATGTGCCGGCTTGACCACCTGGCCGCGCGCGAGCTTCAAACCCACCGTCTCGAGGAACGTGCGCAGGGCCTCGATCTTCTCCGGGTCGGGCGCGTCGTGCACCCGGTAGATGCAGGGTGCGCGCGCCTTCTCCAGCGTCTCGGCGGCGGCGACATTGGCCGTGATCATGAAGGCCTCGATCAGCCGGTGCGAGACAAAGCGGGGGCGCAGCGCAACACGCTCCACGCGCCCCGCATCGTCCAGAAAGATCTGCCGTTCGGGCAGGTCGAGATCGAGGGTCTCCCGGGCGATCCGCGCCGTCTCCAGCGCCTCGAACGCCGCCTTCATCGGTGCCAGGACGCGGTCGGCGAGCGGCGCGGTCTTGTCGTCGGTGCGCCCATCGAAGGCCGACTGGACCTGCTCGTAGGTGAGCCGCGCGGCCGATCGGATCACCGCGCGCTTGAAGCTATGGCGCAGCAGGCGGCCGTCCTTGTCGATCCGCATATGGCAGGCAAGCGCACCGCGATCCTCGCCGGGCTTGAGCGAACAGAGGCCGTTCGACAGCGCCTCGGGCAGCATCGGCACCACGCGGTCGGGAAAATAGACCGAGTTGCCGCGCTCGCGCGCCGCTCGATCGAGCGCGGAGCCCGAGCGAACGTAATGGGCGACGTCGGCGATGGCGACGATGAGGCGGAACCCGCCCTTGTTCTTGGGATCATCGTCCGGCTCCGCCCAGACCGCATCATCGAAGTCGCGCGCATCGGCCCCGTCGATGGTGACCAGCGGCACCGCGCGCAAATCCTCGCGCCCCTGCGGAGAGACCGGCTTCGCCGCTTCGGCCTCGGCGAGCGCTTGCGGTGCGAACACGCTCGGAATGTCGTGGCTGTGGATGGCGATCAGGCTGATCGCCTGCGGCGCGCGCGTATCGCCGAGCCGCTCGATCACCCGCGCCTGGCGCAGCCCCAGCCGCCGGCCCGGCAAGACCTCGGCCAGCACCAGGTTGCCCGGCTGCGCACCCGCGGCGTCGGCCTTGGCGACGGCCAGCTCGTGGCGGAACTTGCGGTCGGTCGGCCGGATGCGGCCTTCGCGCTCATGTCCCTCATAGACGCCGAGCACGCGGTCGGGTGCGGCCGAGATGCGCCGGATCACCCGGCCCTCGTACTCGCCCTCGGCGATCTTCGTCAGCCGCGCCAGCATGCGCTCGCCGATGCCGGCGGGGACGCGGCCACCGCGGTCGGGCGCCATCAGGATGCGGGGCGGCGGCGTTTTCTCGTGCCAGGAGACGGGCTTGGCGATCAGCTCGCCATCGGCGTCGATCTCCGCGATCTCGACCACGGTGACCGGGGGCAGGGCGCCCGGTGCGCGCACATGCTTGCGGCGGCGCTCGATCAGCCCCTCATCGGCGAGGCCTCTCAGCAGGTCGCGCAAGGCCGAGCGCTGGCCGCCCTTCAAGTGGAAGGCACGCGCGATCTCGCGCTCGCCCGGCTCGCCGCCATCCGCGCGGATGAAGTCCAGAACCTGGTCGCGGCTCGGGAAGGGGGCTTGTTTCTGTTTGCCTGCCAACGTCTTCCGGGTTCGGGGGATCGCCGGGGCCGCATCGTTTCAGACGGGTCCTCTGTCGATCCGGATCGTCCTGTTCGCCTCTATTCGGCCGCGGGCCCCGCGGCGTCCTTGTCTTTCGCGCTTTTGCCCGGAGATTTGCGCGTGGTCTTGCGCGGCTTGGCCGCTGTCTTCGTGGTCTTTTTGGATTTGGTCGTCTTCTTGGTAGGTGCCTTCTTGGCCCTACCGCCTTTTCCGCCGCGCGCCTCCTTGGCCGCGATCAGCTCGAGCGCTTGCTCAAGCGTCACCTCTTCGACGCCGGTATCCTTGGGCAGGCTGGCGAAGGTGCGGCCATGGCGCACGTAAGGCCCGAAGCGGCCGATGCCGGCGCTCACCACCTTGCCGTCCTCGGGATGCTCGCCCAGACGCTTGGTGTTGCCGCCGCCGCCCCGGCCGCCCTTGTTCGGCTGGGCCAGCAGATCGACCGCGCGGTTGAGCCCGATGGTGAGCACGTCGTCGGTGGTCTCCAGCGACTTATAGGTCTTCTCGTGCTGGACGTAGGGCCCGTAGCGGCCGATCCCGGCCTTGATCGACTTGCCGCTTTCGGGATGCTTGCCGACCTCGCGGGGCAGCGACAGCAGCTTGCAGGCCAGCTCGAATTCGATGGTCTCCGGTGGCAGCGTCTTGGGCAGCGCCACGCGCTTGGGCTTCTCATCGTCATCGGCCGAGCCGAGCTGCACATAAGGTCCGTAGGGCCCGACGCGCACCGAAACCGGCTGGCCGGTCTCCGGATGGGCGCCCAGCTCGCGGGTGGCGCCATTGGCGCCGTTCTCGCCGTTCGGCACCGTGAGCGGGCTCGTATGGCGGCAGTCGGGATAGTTCGAGCAGCCGATGAAGGCGCCGTGCTTGCCGAGCTTGAGGCCCAGCCGCCCGTCCGCGCAGGAGGGGCATTTGCGCGGATCGGGCTTGCCCTCGATCTGCGGGAAGAAGTGCGGCGCCAGGGCCTCGTCGAGCGCGTCGATCACCTGGGTGATCGTCAAATCCTTGGTGCCGTCGATGGCGGCGCTGAACCCCGTCCAGAAGTCGCGCAGCACGTCCTTCCACTCGATCGAGCCGTTCGATATCTCGTCGAGCTTGTTCTCCAGATCGGCCGTGAAGTCGTACTCCACGTAGCGCTTGAAGAAGTTGGTGAGGAAGGTGGTGACGACGCGGCCGCGGTCCTCGGGCACGAAGCGGCGCGAGTCGAGCTTCACGTAGTTCCGGTCCTGCAGGACCTGCAGGATCGAGGCGTAGGTCGACGGCCGGCCGATCCCGAGCTCCTCGAGCTTCTTGACCAGGCTGGCTTCGGAGTAGCGCGGCGGCGGCTGGGTGAAGTGCTGCTCCGGTGTGATGTCGCCGCGCGACAGCGCCTCGCCCTGGTTCATGGCCGGCAGGCGCCTGTCGTCGCCGGTGCCGTTCTGGCCGTTATCGTCGCTGCCTTCCTGATAGACGGCGAGGAAGCCGTCGAAGGCGATGACCGAGCCGCTGGCTCGAAGCTCGGTGCGTTGGTCGTCGGGCTCGATGCGGACCACGACCTGGTCGAGCCGGGCGCTCTCCATCTCCGAGGCGACGGTGCGCTTCCAGATCAGCTTGTAGAGGCGAAGCTGGTCGCGGTCGAGATACTGCGCCACATCGCGCGGCTGGCGCAGGATATCGGTCGGCCGGATCGCCTCGTGGGCTTCCTGGGCGTTCTTGGCCTTGGTCTTGTAGATGCGCGGCTTCTCGGGCAGGTAGGCCTGGCCGTATTTGCGGCTGATCAGCGTGCGGCAGCCGTCGATCGCCTCGCGCGACAGGCTCACCGAATCCGTCCGCATATAGGTGATGAGGCCGACCGTCTCGCCGCCCAGATTGATGCCCTCGTAGAGCTGCTGGGCCAATCGCATGGTCTGGCTCGCGGCAAAGCGGAGCTTGCGCGAGGCCTCCTGCTGCAGTGTCGAGGTGGTGAAGGGGGCGTAGGGGTTCCGCTTGACCTGCTTCTTCTCCACCGAGGCGATGGAAAAGCGCCCGGCCTCCAGCGCGGCTACGGCGGTTGCGGCCTTGTCCTTGTCGCCCAGCGAAAGCTTTTCGAGCTTCGTGCCGTCTAGATGGGTGAGCCGCGCTGTGAACTTCTCGTTCCGCGGCGTCGCGAACTCGACATCGACGGTCCAGTATTCGTCCGGATCGAAGACCTCGATCTCCAGCTCGCGCTCGCAGATCAGCCGAAGCGCCACCGACTGCACGCGTCCCGCCGATTTCGAGCCGGGCAGTTTCCGCCACAGCACCGGCGACAGGGTGAAGCCGACCAGATAGTCGAGCGCGCGGCGGGCGAAATAGGCGCGGATCAGCT
>CAZBRE010000033.1:25354-34405 GCA_964494065.1 uncultured Alphaproteobacteria bacterium | reverse complement strand
CCGGGCTCGGCCCCTTCCCGCTCCGCCATCTCGACGATTTCGCGGACAGGCTGCCGCCGGCCTGGACCAAGCGCGGCGGCGTCATCATGCCGATACACCAGTCGGAGGCGCTGTGGCTCAATTTCTCCGGCGTCTATCCGTGCGCGCTCCGCATCGCCACCGGCAGGATCGACGCGGTAACCGGTGAGGCCTGGAAACGTGGGCTCAGCGCGTCGCCGCAGAATTACATCGTGGTCCCGACCCAGCCCTGGCTCGACGGATACGCCGTCGACAAAGGCACGATCCGCCAGTTCGTGGCGATGCCGCTGGGGGAGGGCTACACCGCCGAGGAGCAACTGACCGGCGCCGCCGAGCATGGCGGGATACAAATCGAGGTCTTTCCGATGAAGCGCGACGTCTACGCGCGCGTCGAGCTCGACGCTGGCCCGGACTATATGGCGGCTGCGCCATTCGAATCGGTTCAGTTGGCCTCGCTCGATATGGGGCTCGCGCCCGGCGGGCGCATGATCCAGGAGATCTACGAGGACCCCTACAGTCTCGACGCCTGGGAGACCGACGTTTCAAGCCGCTGTTTCGTCTCGATCGCCAATTCGCTCACCTGGGCGGCGATCACCGGTGAAGCGCCGCCGACCGAGCCGCCGAGCGCCGCCGACTACACGGCCGCGGGTCTCCCGTGGTTCGACTATTACGGCGGCGACAAGACCGCGCTCGAAGGCTCGAAGAGATTGGCCAAGCTCAAGAGCGTCAAAGAAATGGGCGCGCACAAAGGCGAGACCCCGCTCTCCGAGAACGACAGCGTCGAGCCCGGCCCGGTCATCACCCTCGACGGGACCAAGGCGTCGGTCGTGCGCGAAGGCGACTTCTAGGCACCTGCCATCGCGGTCCAAGTCTCCTAGCCCCGGCCGCGGGACTTGTGCCACGCCGCCTTGGCGATCAGTATCGCGGGCCGCGGGCCCGACGGGTGGGCTCGTCCAGAAGACAGAAAACCGGAGGACCGATGTCGAGCACGCCCCCTTTCCATGTCGAGCATATCGGCAGCTTCCTGCGCCCCGAGCGCCTGCTCGACGCCGCCCGGCAGGTGAAGGCGGGCACGCTCGATACCGAGAGCTTCAATGCGGTGGTGGATGACGCGATCCGCGAGATCGTGGCCTTTCAGGAAGACGAAGGCCTTCAATCGGTCACCGACGGCGAGTTCCGCCGGCGCGGCTGGTCGGCCGGCTTCATCGACGCGGTCGACGGTTTCGGCCTGCGCCCCGGCACCCTCGGCTTCCGCGACGAAAAGGGCGAGATGGGCGTCGCCCCCTCCCCCTACGCCGAGCGCAAGCTGAGCCGCAAGCATCCGATCGTCGCCGACGACTTCCGCTTCCTGAAATCCGTCGTCACGAAATCGATCCCTAAGGCGACGATGCCATCCCCTGACGTCATGCACTACTTCCTCGGGCCCGACGCGGCCGAGACGAGCGTCTATCCGGACATCGAGGACTATTGGGACGATCTCGTCGGCATCTATCAGGCCGAGGTCGCCGACCTCGCCGCCGCCGGCTGCACTTACCTCCAGCTCGACAACACGGCGATGCCCTGCAATTGCGATAGCCGCGCCCGCGAGCAGGTGCATGACCGCGGCGAAGACCCCGACGCGCTGACGCGGAAATACGCGCAGGTCATCAACCACGCGATCGAGAAGCGTCCGACCGATATGTTCGTCGGCATGCATCTCTGCCGCGGCAATCTCAAGGGCGCCTGGATGGCCGAGGGCGGCTACGAGCCGATCGCCGATGCGCTCTTCAACGCGACCAATGTCGACGAATATCTGCTCGAATACGACACGCCGCGCGCCGGCGACTTCGAGCCGTTGCGCTTCGTGCCCGAGGGCAAGGCGGTCATTCTGGGGCTCGTCTCGACCAAGACGCCCGAGCTCGAATCCGAGGACGAGCTCAAGCGCCGCATCGACGAGGCCGCGAAATTCGTACCCCTTGAGCGCCTCGGCATCAGCCCGCAATGCGGCTTCTCAAGCGGTGGCGGTGGCGGCCAGCCGATCACCCAGGACGACACCCGCCGCAAGATCGAGCTGCTGCAGCGCGTCGCCGCCGACGTCTGGAGCTAGACCACGACAGCGTCAGTCTTTGTGGTACTGACCGGCCTGGCAGTGGCGTAATTCGTGCGCCAGGTTCAGCCGGAACTCCGATGGCAGCAGGTCGGAGCGCACCCAGACGATGCACTTCTTCTTGTCGAAATAGGTCAATCCCGAGACCGGCCGGTTGGCCAGATCAGGGCGCAGCTTGTTGGCGAGCCGATAGAACTTCTCCGGTTCCATCACGATCACCGTCGCAACCAGCCCTGGCTTCGGCACCCAATTGGCCGCGCCGGCAATACCGCCGGCGCCAACCGGGCCGTTGGACGCGCTGGTGCCCGCCCCATCGCTCACACAGCCGCCGAGCAAAACAACCATCGCGATCGCAAACAAGCGTTTCATGGCAACGTCCCTCCGCCATGGACTTGTGATTCCGCGCGCACCACACCGTGCTACGGTTGTTCTAGCGATATTGTGCAACGCTTTTGTGAGCGCAAGGCCGCAGCACATTTGCCCGCCGCGTCGCCATTGCCGGCCGGCCCGCTGACGTCAGCCGCAATCTTGGAGATTTATCCCACGATCCGCTCGCGCCGCATGGCGTAGTGCGTGTTGCGGCCGGTAAAGGGCGGGAAGGTCTTGTAGTCGTCGCGCAGCTTGTGGCGCACGTCGGAGCGCAGCGAGGCGTTCAGATCGTCGACCGTGTCGAACACGACCTCGTTGCCCAGCATATAGTCGGCGCGCGGCACGCCCACCGGATCGGTCCACTCGACCGGCAAATAGCACATGACGTTCCGGATATTGGGGAACTCGCCCAGGATCGGCGGGTGATGTTTCACGTAGTGCGCGACGAAAGTCGCCTCGTCCTCGGCCGGGCGATGATAGCGCACGACATAGGAACAGCTCGGCACCGCCGGCAGCGGCGACGGCTCGCTCTCTCCCTCGACCGGATAGAAATGCGCCTCCATCGCCTCGTGCACCGCCGTCAGACCTTCGGTCGGTGTCCCCTCGCAGCGTGCGGCCGCAGCCGGAAATCCGCTCGATGCCAACGCCGCTTCCAGCGCGCCCAGATCGTCGAAATAGAGCTGCGCCATCGCCAGCGGTCCGGGGCCGTCGTCGAGATAAGGATCGTGCGAGGCTTCGGGCGTGTAGAGGTCATAGGTCCGCAGACCGTCGAGGGCCGCCAGCGCGCCGCTCGGCCCGTCCGCGAACCAGGCGCGAAACGCCGCCCCCGCCTCCGCCGGACCGGAGAAAACCAGAAAATAAACGGCCGTGCCCTCAAGACTGTTGCTCATCGAACCTCGCTGTTGACGGTGACGACACTCCAGGCGGCAGGACCCGCCGCTCGCTCATGCCGGTGAATCCGGGTAATCGAAAGCAGATCGACCACGAACGATATCGCCTGGCGTGGGCTCAGGTCCATCGCCACGGCAAGCGCCGCCCGGATCGTTCCGGCATGGACCACGGCAACGATATCACGCCCAGCCTGGGCCTCGGTGATACGCTCGATCGCCTCGCGCACCCGGGGAATAACGTCGGCGAACGCCTCGCCGCCGGGGGGCTTGAGCAGCGCCGGCGTGGCAAGCTGTTCCTCGGAGAGCCCGCCATTGACCTGCTTGTAGCTTTGCCCGTGCCAGTCGCCGAAATCCTGTTCGATAAAGGCGGGCTCCTCCAGCACCGGCGCATCCGCTGTGCCGAGCGCGGCCCGCAGGGCAGCACCGGTCATCGCCGTGCGCCGCGCCGGGCTCTCGATCCACAGCGCGTCCGCCGGCAGGCCACGCGCCAGCGCCTCGATCGGTGCCTCGTCGCCGAGCTCGGCCTCGGCGTCGATCGGCGCGAAACCGCGGTCATGGGGCGGCGCGATGGGCGCGTGACGCACCCACCACCAGCGTGTGGTCATGGTTTTCGGCATGGGGGGATGACGATCCTGGGCGTTGTCCGTGAGGGCCGCGCGATTTAAGCGCGGCCGGCGGGCCCCAACAAGCCGCCTCGTATCAGATCAATAGATTGCGGCAACCGCGCGCCATGACGGTCGGCCACCGACAGAACATCCCAGGTGCCTGGTTATCTGGGATGTCTAATGCGTGTGCGTCTTTGGGCCACCCGCGACCGCGACCTGCGCCGTGCAGGCATCGACCGTGACCTTCCAGCGCACGATCCCGAACCCGCGGCTCGCCGTGGCGATATATCGCCCGGCAACCGACACCGGCGCGATCCACTCGCCCTGCAAGGGCTTCAGATAGCGCAAGTCGCGGATTGCGTAATACCCACGCTGCTTCAGGATCGACCGGATCCGATCCGGCTTCAGTGCGGGACTGCCCGTGGGGCAGATCTGTGCTGGCGGCTCGTATCCCGGAAACGACGGCACGCCCCCGACACCGCCAATTCCGGCGACCGCCGGTCCGGCCATCGCCAAGGGAAGCAGCACTGCAGCGCTCGCACATAGCGACCGCACATGCGAGCGTCGTGACAAGCGATTGGGTAAGCGTCCAACCGGGCGGGTCTCGATCATGTCTGATCCTCGTTCAACCCATACTCGCCGCGATCCTGCCGGGACGCCATTAACTTTAACCCGCTCGCGACGTCGATCCAAGGTTCAATTTCATCGACATGGCCCGACCGCGCTGCACGCGGGTCACTCGCCGTAAACATTGCGTATGGGCTAAGATCGGCAGTGTGACCGTCGGCCTGTGTTGCATACCATTTGCGCCCGGTCCGGGGTTCGTAATCGTCCACATACGGTGAGACGGACAAAATTGCGCAATGTTGACCCAGCATCACGCGAGCCCGCGCAACCCACGCGTTTGCGCCAACATATGCGCGTGCCCTACCACCATGCCGATCCGACCGGCGCTGTCGGTATCGTCGCACTGGCCGACTATCTGCAACAGGCCGCAGGCGAGCATGCCGAGGATCTTGGCGCCGGCGCCGAGCGGCTGGCCAGCGACGGCTTGTTCTGGGTCTTGACCCGTCTCTTCGTCCGCATCGCCCGCGCGCCGCGCGGCGGCGAGACCATCGAAATCGAGACCTGGCCGTCGGAGCGTCCGCGCCAGCTTTTCCTGCGCGACTTCCGGCTCCGCGGCGAGGACGGCGCGGAGATTGTGACGGCGACCAGCCACTGGGCGCTGATCGAAGCCGCGCGCCGCAAGGCGGTCAAGGGCCCGGCCTGGATGACCGAGCTGATCGCCTTCGACCCGACCCGCGCCGTCGGATTTCCCGACACCAGCCCCAGACGGCTCGACCGGATTGAACGGACGGCGGAGGTGAAGCCCCGCTGGGCCGACATGGACGTGAACGGTCATGTGAACAATGCCAACCTCGTCGGCTGGCTGCTGGAGGTCCTGCAATCCGACTGGCTGGCCACGCACACCCTGTCGGCGATCGACGTCGCGTTCCGGGCGGAATGCCGGCGCGACGATACGGTGCGGTCCTGCGCCACGCGGATCATGGGCGAGACCTTTCTGCACGCGCTCCTGCGCGGCGATGGTGCCGAGATCGTTCGCGCCCAAAGCTGGTGGCAACGCCGGGATCCCCTCTCCGACTCAGAGCGACCTCAAGAACGCGAGTAACGCCTCGCGCTCGCTGCGGCTCATGCCCACGACGCGTTGCTTGGCGGCTTCGGCCTCACCGCCATGCCAGACGATCGCCTCCAGCAGGGTGCGCGCCCGGCCGTCATGCAGGAAGGTCGCGCGGGGATTGACGGTCCTGGCGAGCCCGATGCCCCAGAGCGGCGCCGTCCGCCACTCGCTGCCGCTCGCCCTGCCCTCCGGCCGCTTGTCGGCGAGCCCCTCGCCCATGTCGTGCAGCAACAGATCGGTGTAGGGCCAGATGAGCTGGAACGACTGCTCGGGCCGGTCGGGCAGGCGCCGGGTGACGAATTTCGGCCGATGGCAGCCGATGCAGCCGGAGCGATAGAACAGCGCCTTGCCCTTCAGCACCTGCTTGTCGTGCAGGCCCCGCCGCGCCGGCACGCCCAGATTGCGGCTGTAGAAGACGACCAGATCGAACATCGCCTTCGGTACTTCGGTCGTGCCGCCTGCGGGACCGCCGGCCCCGTTTGGCGCCTGGCGGCACCGCTTCTGCGCGGACGTGCAGTCGCCCGAATGCGCGCCGAAGATCGGCGTCGACAGCCCGATATCGCCGAGGAAGGCGCCGGCCGACTGCTGGGCGACCGTCGGCTGGCCCGCCTTCCAGCCGAAGCGGCCGAGCATCAGCTTGCCGTGCGCCTCGCTCCAGACGCGGTTGGCGCGCCCGGAGATACCGTCGCCGTCCCGGTCGTCGGGATCGGCGCCCGCCAGGATGTCGCGCGCGGCAATTGCCTCGAGCAGCCCCACACCGATCATCGGCGGCGCGAGCCGGGGCGAGATCATCAGGCCGGGATGCGCCGGCCCGTAGCGGAGATCGACCGCCTTGTAGTGGGGCTTGCGAAGCGTCACCACGGTGCCGTCGGCGAGCTTGACCGGCCGGTCCTCGTAGCGGATCTCCATGCGTCCCTCGGCCGGAAAGCCGCGGATCGCGAAGTTCTGAAGCTGGCCGCCATAGGTCGGATCGGGGATGACCGCCGCCTTGCCCGATTTGAGCGCCGCCCGCTCGGCCGCATTGCGCGGCGGAATGCTCAAACGCAGGAACATCGCGATCGCCCGCTCGCCCTTGGCCGGGACATGGCCGCGGCCGTCCTTCAAGTGGCAATGCTGACACGACCGGGCATTGAAGAGCGGGCCGAGCCCGTCGGACGACTTCGTCGAAGACGGCGCCGACACCCAGACCTTCCTGAAGATGCCGTTGCCGACCTTGAACTGAAGCTCGCGCTCGAAGGACATGTTCGCCGAAGCGTGGGAGAAGATGTCGGCGTTGAGCGCCTTGAACACGGTCGCCGCCCCGGCCGGCCGGCGCTCGAAGGGCTCGGGCTTGTCGAAATTGGTGGTCGGCCGGGTGACCGCGGCGATGCGCGCGCGCTCCGACGGAGCGGCGGCATCGGCGCCGATGGCGGTGATAATGCTGGCACACAGAGCCCCGCCAAGCCCGGCCAAGACCAGGCTCCTGGTGAGGTATCGTTCTTCAACACGCTCTTCAACACGCATGGGTGACGGCTTTCCAAATTAAAGGTCGGAGCGGCGTGCCGCGCGCCGCTCCGACCTTATGCCCTAGCTTCGTCGCCTACTTGAACACCTTTTCCGGATCGTCGAGGCTGTCGGAGCCCTCGAAAGCGATCGCCTTCAAGCCCAGCGCGCCGACCACCTTCTGGATCGACTTGGTCTGGGTCTTCAGCGCCTCGACCGCCGCCTCGACGACGGCGTTGCCGGCCGGGTTCTTGGGACCGATCATCTGATCATAGGCCTCGCCGGCTTCCGCCCGCTTCTTCAGCGTCAGCATGGCCGCATGCGTGGCCGCAAGCCGCGCCGCCAACTCCTTGTGCAGCCCAGGGTTGGCTTCGGCGACCAGATTGGCGAGCGACGGCCCGGTGACCTTGCTGCCGTCGGTCCGCGTGTAGCGGCCGTGATAGACGTTCAGGATCCCCACGACGTCGTAGTAATGCGAGTTGTGGGTGTTGTCGGAGAAGCAGTCATGCTCCTCCTCCGGGTCGTGCAGCATGAGACCGAGCTTTATCCGCTCGCCGGCGAGCTCGCCGTAGGACAGGCTGCCCATGCCGGTCAGCATCGCGGCAATGCCCTTGTTCGCGTCGCCCTTGAGCAGCCCCTCGCGCGCTTTGCCGCCGGGCGCCCACTGGGCGACGATCCAGATCAGGTCGTCCACCAGCAGATCCGTCGCGACGCGCAAATAAGCCGCACGGCGCGCGCAGTTGCCGTTTGTGCATTTCGTCCGGCTGAAGTCGGTCCAGGGACGATTGCCCGCGCCCGGCCCGGTGCCGTTCAGATCCTGCCCCCAGAGCAGGAACTCGATCGCATGGTAGCCGGTCGCGACATTCGCCTCGACCTTGCCCGCCTCGTGCAGCTGTTCGGCCAGAAGCGCCTTGGTGATCGTCGTCGCGTCGATGACCTTGCCGCCCAGCTTGAGCTTGGGATTGGCGATCACATTGGCGGTGTAGAACGGGTTGTCCTTCTTCGAGGTGCCGTAAGCCTTGGCCACATAGTCGATCATGCCCTCATCGAGCGGCCAGGAATTCACCTTGCCCTCCCATTCGTCGACAATTGCATTGCCGAAGCGAAAGGCCTCGGTTTGCATGTAGGGCACGCGCGCGGCGATCCATGCGGTGCGCGCCGCCTTCAGCCTCGCCGCGCTCGGCGCCTTCAAGAAGGCATTGATCGTCGCGCGCAACGTCTTGGCGCTGGCGAGCGAATCCGAATACGCCGCGTGGGCGATCCGTACGTACGTGTCGAGCACCGCGCGTTTGTCGGTCTTGGCGGCCGCAGGCATTGCGCTCACGCAAACCATGCACGCCAGCGCCGCGGCGCCGATCCACAATCGCTTCCCGTACATTTCCTTGGTTCCCTTTCTCAAGATCGTCAATGTGCCGTCTGCCGGCCTCGGAGGATGCGCGCTCATTCGTCGTCGCATTTCGTGCGCACCGCCAGGCAGAACGTGTAGGTCAGCAGGACGCCGACGGTGTGCGTGGCAATGCTGTCCTCGTTTCGGTAGCTGTAACCAACGGCAACGCCCAGGTCGTTCTCGAAAAGAACTTTCTTGAAGGTGTAGCCGATGGAGGTCGCGAACAGATTGTCCCGCACGGTGCCGGCCATCGGCGTGTGGGTATGGCGGAAGGTGTGGGACAGCGTGAATTCCCAGTTGTCCTTCTCGATGCTGAACCCGGTGGTGAGGTAGTTCCGCCGCTGACCGGAGACGCCGTCGGCGTCGAAGATGTGCACGTATTCCACGATCGGCTTGATCGTGAACCCGCTGAGCTCAGCCTCATAGCCGAGGGCGAGGGCGATGCCGCGCTCGTCCGGCCCGCCGCGCACGCCCTGATGGATGTATGAGACGTGATAGGTCAGCCCCTCGAGCCCCGGCAGCTTCTCGCCCTCCAG
>CAZBRE010000033.1:18869-25254 GCA_964494065.1 uncultured Alphaproteobacteria bacterium | reverse complement strand
TGTATGAGACGTGATAGGTCAGCCCCTCGAGCCCCGGCAGCTTCTCGCCCTCCAGAGTGACGTGGAAGGATTTCAAGCCCCGCGTGTTGCTGGGCCCGCCATCGGCCAACACCGGCCGCGTGCGCTTGGTGATCGCCGAGCCAGACAGCACGCTTCGGTCGAGCACGAATGTGCTGGCGCTGAGCGTGTGCGTGCCGAGCGCGCCGTGCTCGAGGATCAGCGCGGCGCCGAAGCCGAGCCGTTCGACGAACTCGTAATCCTCGGCGAAGTCCGCGCCGTAGATGCCGGGCGCGTTGTCCCAGGCCGTGCCGAAATTGGGACCGAACTTGCCGCCCCAGACCCGGAACTTAAGCGCGTTCGGCCCGTCACTTGTCAGTGTGCCCTTATATTGAAGATAAAGATCCTGCAGGTAGATGCCGTGCGATCGGAAATATCGGTTCTCGCCGGATCGCGGATCGCGCGTCGTCTCGAGCACGGCATGGGCGTAGAATGACAGCCCCGGCAGGATGCCGACGGTAACTTCTGGCTCCACCGTCGTGTAGAGATCGTTGAGCTTGTTGGCCCGGTCGTCTGACTTGAAGTTGCCGTCATTCTGGATCTCGATCGGAACGACGACCAAAAGCCACGGTTCTTTCGTCGCTTCTTCCGCCAACGCTGCGGACTGCGACATGCCCAACGCGCCCGCGAATACAATGCCGAGTAACGGCCTCCTACCCCATTTCATGATGTCGACCCCCTTTTGTCGTCCTGCCAACGACGACCGCGAACCGCACACAGATACCTTCGGTCCCCTATCGCCCGGCTGTCGCGGGCAAGCCCGGGCTGCACGTCAGAGCCCGGCCGGTCTGGGGCGAAGCCATCTTGCCCCGGTCGTGTCGGCCACCGCGTTCTAGTTGTGACTAATTCTTATTTGCTGTTATGCCTCGACCTTCTAGCAGGCACGGATCCGAGATACAACTAATAATTAATCGCAATTATGGCGCTATGGGTTTGATGAGAAACTAAATATGAAGACGCACCGCGGCCGGCGCCTCGATCGGACATCTGGCTCGCCGCATACGCTGTTGTGAGCGCAGGCGCGGCAAACCGGCGCCATGGTGGCAGCGGATCTATCGGTTTTGTGCGGTTGCGTCCCGGCGGGTCAGATTGGGCGGGCTAGAGGTCCTCGATGCCCGACAAGTCTTTCAGCATCTCATCGTCGCGAATGACGACCCGGTTCGGATCCGGCAGTTCGATGGCGCCCGACTTCCTCAAGCGCGTCACCGTGCGGCTCACGGTCTCGATCGTCAGGCCCAGGAAGTCGCCGATGTCCTGGCGCGACATCGGCAGAATCACGGTGTCCGCCTGGGTCGGCGAGGTCGCCCGCTTTCGCATCATCAGCAGAAATGTCGCCAAACGCTCCTGGGCCGTCTTGCGGCCGAGCAGCAGCATCTGGTCTTGCGCCGCGGCGATCTCGTTGGCGGCATTGCTCAGCAACCGATGCTCCAGCTCGGGAAAGCGCACGAGCAGCGCCTCGAATTCGCGCCGCGGGAACTTGCAGAGCTCGGCCGCCGTGACGGCTTCCACGGAGTAGGAATACTTATTGAGCAGGGCCAGCCCCAGGAAATCCCCCGGAAACAGGAACCCGGTGATCTGGGTGCGGCCATCGGCCAGGAGCTTGAACAGCTTGACCACGCCAAGCTTGACGTTGAACAGAAAGTCGGCCGGATCGCCCTCGAAAAAGACGCTCTGGCCCGGGGCGAAGCGAACATCGGACCGGATCGCCGCCATGGCCGGCAGATCTCCCGAGCTGAGCGCCGCACAGACCGACTGGGTGCGCGCCCCGCAGGCAGCACACCCCCCGCTCTCGCGGCGGGCCACGGCGGGGACCAGCTCGCTGATCACCCCGCCGTCCGGCGACTTCTCATTTGTTGGCACTGCGTCCCTCCCGAAAAGACGCAATGAAATTAGCCCCCCTTGGGAGGCGCATCAATACCGTCGCGCACGACCGCAGCCGGCCCCGTCGGCGTCCATCGAAGGCCCACAGGGTAAATTGTCAGTGAAATCGGGCCTATTTCCGCCCTACGCCGATCTTGGACCGCGTGCTCGCCCGCTTGGGCTCGTGCCGGGCCCCCAGGCCCCAGGGCGCCGGCGCCGTGGCGACGATCTTGCGGAACAGACCATTGAAGGCCGCCTGGGGGTTGGCGCCAAAGATCGGGTCGTCGTTCTCGCCGAAGGCCGTATCGATCATGCGCCAATCCGCCTGGCTCAGCGCTTCGCGGGCCACGGGTAGAATCTTCGTTTCCTCCAGCCGAATATGCTCCCATTGGAAGGCGACATAGCTCTTCGCTGCCTGGTCGAACGCCTCGTGACTGCCCGCTTTGCCAGCCTTCCAGGCGGCGAGCAGCGATGCCAGCCCCGCCGTCTTGCGCACGCAGTCTTCGTGCTGCTCCTGCAATTCGTGAATGACCTCGGCCGCTGCGGCATCCCGGCGCGCCACGGCCGGAAACAGGTAGTCGTCTTCCTTGGGGTGGTGAAACTGGTCGGGAAATTCCGCCAGATAGCGAATGACCAGGTCGAGCACATCGAATGGTGGGTCGAGTTCGTCCTCGCGCACTTCCTTCAGGATCTGCTCCAAGCAATGGATCACCGCGGCAATGGCGCGATGTTCATTGCGGATAATGTCGTAAGCGCGGTGTCGCGTAGCAGCCTGCACGGGCAAGAACCTTCAATGCCTCCCAGCCGAAGACGTTCGAAATACCGGGCTCACCGCTCCGCTCCCGATCGGTCTCGGAGAAATCGGCTGGCAGATCGAAGGCTAGGACACACCGATTCTCCCGCCATTGATCGATATCAATTGGGCCTCGGAGCGGCGATTTCAGATCGATGCCGCTAGCTGCCGTTTGAGGCGAGGGGGAATGGTGGGCGCGGCTGGGATTGAACCAGCGACCCCTGCGATGTCAACACAGTGCTCTCCCGCTGAGCTACGCGCCCTTACCATCGGCCGCATTGGCAACGCTCGATTGCGTCGCGGATACTGCGGCGTGGTGCATATGGTGGGACGGCCGTTATCCGTCAATCCGCTGGGATTTGCAAGACCGGGACGGTCCGCCGTGGGACCGGACGAGGACGCGCGCTAGGCGGCCATCATGCGGTCGATTTCGGCCACGATCTCGCGCAGGTGAAACGGCTTGGACAGCACCCGCGCATCGCGCGGCGCCTCCTCGCGCGCCTTCAGCGCCACGGCGGCGAAACCGGTGATGAACATGACCCGGATCTGGGGCTGGGCCGAGGCGGCGCGGCGGGCGAGCTCGATGCCGTCAATCCCCGGCATCACGATGTCTGCCACCAGCACGTCGTAGTCCTCGCGGCGGACCGCCCCCTCCGCGCTCAGGCCGTCGCCGACGGCATCGACCTGGTGTCCGGCGCGCACCAGCGCGTTCGCCAGGAACGTCCGCATCGACTCATCATCTTCGGCCAGCAGGATTTTCGCCACGTGTGCGGTCCCCAGAATTCCCCTTCGAGTTGCCGCGATGCTAGCGGCGATAGCCTTGCCAAAGCGTAAATGCGGCCCGGATTGAAGCAAGATATCCCGGAAATTGCCCCGCCTCCAGCCCTCGCGCCTGCCAGCGGGTGACAGGGGACCTCCGATGGTCTATCAGATTTATTAACATGGATACCCACGTAGACACCGCCGGCATTCTGGAGCGGCCCTTCGAAGTTCTGGCACCGGCGGCGCAGACCGTCCCGCTGGTCTTTGCCTCTCCTCATAGCGGGCGCAACTATCCGCCCGAATTCGTTGCCGGCTCGCGCCTCGATCCGCTGACCCTGCGGCGCTCGGAAGACAGCTTCGTCGACGAGCTGTTCGCCGCCGCCCCGAGCCTCGGTGCCCCGCTGCTCAAGGCCCTCTTCCCGCGCGCTTACGTCGATCCGAACCGCGAGCCCTACGAGCTCGATCCCTCGATGTTCGACGGCGGCCTGCCGGACTTCGCCAATACCAGCTCGCCCCGCGTGGCTGCCGGGCTCGGCACGATCGCGCGGGTGGTCTGCAACGGCGCCGAAATCTACGACCAGAAGATCTCGGCGAGCGAGGCGCTGACCCGCATCGACACCTATTACCGGCCTTATCATGGGGCGCTGGGCGGCCTGCTCGATGCGACCACCGACCGGTACGGCATCGCCCTCCTGGTCGATTGCCATTCGATGCCGTCGGTCGGCGGGCCGATGGACAAGGATCCGGGCCTGCAGCGCGTCGACTTCGTGCTCGGCGACTGTCACGGCGCCTCCTGCGCGCCGGCGCTCACCGACGCGGTGGCAACGCTGCTGCGGGACGAAGGCTATGTCGTCACCCGGAACGCGCCCTATGCCGGCGGCTTCACGACACGGCATTACGGGCGGCCCGGGGACGGCCTGCATGCCCTTCAGATCGAGATCAATCGGGCGCTCTACATGGACGAGGCAACATATGAGCGCAAACCCTACTTCGCGACGTTGACCGAGCATATGAGCGCGCTTATAGGCGCCCTCACCCGCTTCGACTGGCGCGCGCTCAAAGCCGATGAGACCGGCGGTTAAGCCGACGGCGCTGACGCTGCGGGACGCCGAAGAGCACGATCTCCCAGCGATCCAGGCCATCTACGCGCACCATGTCGAGACCGGCCTCGGCTCCTTCGAGGAAGCCGCGCCGGGCCTGAGCGAAATGACACGTCGCTACCACGCGATCCGCGAGCGCGGCATGCCCTATTTGGTCGCCGTGCTCGACGGCGCCGTCCGCGGCTTCGCCTATGTGGCGACCTACCGGCCGCGCTCGGCCTACCGGCACACGGTGGAGAATTCGATCTACGTGGCGCCCGAATGGCACGGCAAGGGCATCGCCGCCGCCCTGCTGGCGGCGCTCATCGAGCGCTGCACGGACGCGGGATACCGTCAGATGGTGGCGGTGATCGGCGATTCGGGCAACCGGCCCTCGGTGGCGCTCCACGAGCGTCTCGGCTTCCGTCAGGTCGGCACGCTCAAATCGGTCGGCCGCAAGCATGGGCGCTGGGTCGACACGGTCCTCATGCAGCGCACCTTGGGCGACGGCGACGGCCCGCTCGAGGACTGAACCCCGGTCCAATCGATTGCAGAAGAAAAAAGGGCCGCGCGTGTCCGCCCCGCCTGCCGAACGGCGGGCTAAAAGAAAAAAGGGCCGCGCGAGCCCGCCCCCGCCTGCCGAACGGCAGGCTAAAAGAAAAAAGGGCCGCGCGGGTCCGCCCCCGCCTGCCGAACGGCAGGCTAAAAGAAAAAAGGGCCGCGCGAGTCCGCGCGGCCCAAGTTTAGGGAGGAAACGCCCAAGAAGTGCGTTTACGGCTGCCAGGTGGCCAAAGCCACCCTCATGCCGCACTGCACAATATGCATTTCAGATTACGGATTTCAACAAAAAAGTCCAAAACCGCACAAATCTGTGGGTTATTGCGGTAACCGAAATCCATAGATATCTTAGGAATTCTCGATTTTTTTGCAGTAGCTAAGGCCAAATTGCATATGCAAAGGCCTCCCGGCGCATAGCTGGCGCTCCGGGCCCTTTTCCATCACCACCCGCTGGCATGTCGATTGCAGCGTATCGGGCGCGTGCGGCGCGTCAGCGCCAGAGCGCAACGCGAGGGAGTGTTGATGGCGCGATTTCTTCGATTTCTGTGGGCGGCTGCCCTTGTGTGGCTGGGCCTGACCGGGCTCGCCCTGACGCCATCCTGGGCTAAAGGAAAGCCCCATAAATCCCTGTTATCAAACGATTTATGCGCCTCAATCATCGCGAGCGCCGAACGTCGCCACGGGATCCCGGCCCGGCTCCTGCGCGCCATCTCGCTGGCCGAGACCGGCCGGGTCGATCCGCACAGCAAGGCAATGATTGCCTGGCCCTGGGCAGTCAATGCCGGCGGAACGGGCCACTATCACGCCACCAAGGTCAAGGCGATTGCGGCGGTAAGGCGTCTGCGGGCCAAGGGCGCGCGCAATATCGATGTCGGCTGCATGCAGGTGAACCTACTGCACCACCCCAAGGCCTTCCCCAATCTTCGGACCGCCTTCGATCCCGAGCGCAACGTCGCCTATGCCGCCAAATTCCTGAAGGATCTGCACGCCAAGACCGGCTCCTGGATCGATGCCGTCGCCGCCTATCATTCGAGCGTCGCCCACCAGGGGACGCCCTACATGCTGCGGGTGCTGCGTATCTGGGTCGACCGGCGCGCCCGGCCCCGGACCAAGACCGTGGCGGCACGCAGCAATGGGCGCGCGGGCGCGATCGGGCAGACCAAGCGCGCGCGCGCCGCGGCCAAGTCCCGCAGCGCCAGCCCCCGCAGCGCCAGCCCCCGAAGCGCAAGTCTCGTGCGCCGGGCCAGCGCCCGAAGCCCGAAAGCGGTCAAGCGCC
>CAZBRE010000033.1:3255-18769 GCA_964494065.1 uncultured Alphaproteobacteria bacterium | reverse complement strand
AGCGCAAGTCTCGTGCGCCGGGCCAGCGCCCGAAGCCCGAAAGCGGTCAAGCGCCGCTGGGCCGAAGTGGTCGCGCGCCGCAAACGCTTCGCCGAATGGCTGGCGCAACGCCAGTCAAAGCGCCGCATAGAGCAGCAAGGCGACCTCGAGGCCGGTCAAACGAATACTGCCGGAAATCCTGGATAATTCGCGTTCGCGAATACTGCCTCTAGTCTTTATCGGTAAAGCGTTCGCTTTTCCCATTAACCATTCTGTGTTACCCCGCATGCTTTATTGCGGTATGCATGAGGGGGACGCACCGCATGGCCGCAGCCGACGGCTGGTTCAAGACGCGCACATTCGGGGACCGCTTCATCGTCGAAGCGGGCGGACGGTGGAACGTCCAGACCGTCGAAGAGATCGAAGGCCAGCTTCGCGGCATCGGCGCGCAAGCGCGGTCGGGTCAGACCAACGGGACGGCGCTGATCGACGTGACCGGGCTCGATGCGCTCGACGCGGCCGGCGCCTGGCTGATCACCCGAACCCGCCTCGGCCTGAAAGCCGTCGGCATCGAAGCGACCGTGGAGGGCGCCAAGCCCTCCCACGCGGCGCTGCTCGAGCGCGTGGAGAAGGCCCTCGCCCACGAGGAGCTCGAGCCGCGCACCGATCATATTCTGCTGCGTTTCGTCTCGTCGATCGGCAAGGCGCAATTCGACATGCTCGCTGTAGCGCGGGACCTGCTGTCGTTCTTCGGTCTGGTCCTGGTCGTCTTCGCCCGCGTGCTGCTGCGGCCCAGACACCTGCGCCTGACCTCCACGGTCTACCGGATGCAGGCGGTGGGCATCAATGCGCTGCCCATCGTAGGGCTGCTGTCCTTCCTGATCGGCGTCGTGGTGGCCTTCCAGGGCGCCGATCAGCTCAGGCAGTTCGGCGCCGAGATCTTCACCGTCAACCTGCTCGGCGTCTCGATCCTGCGCGAGCTCGGCGTGCTGCTGACCGCGATCCTGATCGCCGGCCGCTCGGGCAGCGCCTTCACCGCCCAGATCGGCACCATGAAGGTGAACCAGGAAGTCGACGCGTTGCAGACCATCGGCCTCGACCCGGTCGAGGTGCTGGTGGTGCCGCGCGTCCTTGCACTCATGATCATGCTGCCCATCCTGGTCTTCTACGCCAATCTCATGGGGCTTCTGGGCGGCATGGTGATGGCGACCACGGTGCTCGACATCTCGCTCACCACCTTCCTCAAGCAGCTCCAGAGTGCCGTCAATCTCACGACCTTCGCCATCGGCATGGTCAAGGCGCCGGTCTTCGCCTTCCTGATTGCGCTGGTTGGTTGTTTCGAAGGATTCAACGTGTCGGGCAGCGCCGAAAGCGTCGGCCAGAAGACGACGGCCTCGGTCGTGGAGGGCATCTTCCTGGTCATTGTATTCGACGCGGCCTTCTCCATCTTATTCTCAATACTGGGTATTTAGGACCGATGGAGAACGACGCGATCATCAGCGTGCGCGGGCTCCGAACCCAGTTCGGAACCAACGTGATCCACGACAATCTCGATCTCGACGTCCGTCGCGGCGAGGTGCTGGGCGTGGTCGGCGGTTCGGGAACCGGCAAATCCGTGCTGCTGCGCACGATCATCGGTCTCAACAAGGCGCGCGCCGGCACGATCAGCGTCTTCGGCGATAACGTCACCGAGATGAACGACGCCCAACAGCGCGCGATGCAGCAGCGCTGGGGCGTGCTGTTCCAGGACGGCGCGTTGTTCAGCTCGCTCACCGTGGCGCAGAACATTCAGGTGCCGCTGAAAGAGCACACGCATCTCAGAAAAGACGTCATCGACGAGCTCGCCTGCGTCAAGGTCGACATCGTCGGCCTGCCGCCCAATGCCGCCAACAAGTTCCCTTCGGAGCTCTCCGGCGGCATGCGCAAGCGCGCCGGCTTGGCGCGCTCGCTGGCGCTCGATCCCGAGCTCGTCTTTCTCGACGAGCCGACCGCCGGTCTCGATCCGATCGGTGCTGCGGCCTTCGACAACCTGATCCGCGACCTGCAGCAGAGTTTGAACCTGACCGTTTTCATGGTAACCCACGATCTCGACTCGCTGGCGGCGATCTGCGATCGCATCGCCGTTCTGATCGACAAAAAGATCGTGGTCGACACCATGGAAAACCTGATGCAGCTCGACCATCCCTGGATTCAGGAATATTTCCATGGGCCCCGCGCGCGCGCGGCGCTCCAGCGGTGAGAGGCGAACATGGAAACCCGCGCTAGTTACCTGCTCGTCGGCAGCTTCGTGCTTCTGGTCATCATGGCCGGGTTCGGCTTCGTGGTCTGGATCGCCAAGGGACAGATCGTCAAGGACACGGCCAAGTATCAGGCATATTTCTCGACCACCGTCACCGGCCTGCAGGTCGGCAGCCCGGTGCGCTACCGCGGCATTCCGGCGGGCGAGGTGACGGAGATCAAGGTCTCGGCCAAGGACCCCAACCTGGTCGAGGTCACCTTCGAGATCGACAAGAAGAAGAAGAACCTGGTGATCCACCGCTTCTCCACCGCGGTGCTCGAGACCCAGGGCATCACCGGCGTCGCCTTCATCCAGATCAAGCACAACGAGGCCGCGCTCCACGCCTGGCGCCAGCGCACTGGCGATCCCACCGGTATTCCGGGCGACCCGGTGGTCAAGAAGGAACTCGGCGCGCGTTACCCGACGCTGGACGCCGAAGGCTCGGGTTTCGAGAAGATCCTGACGAGCCTGCCCAAGGCGCTCAATCAGATCCGCGAGCTGGCGGAGCGCGCGAGCAAGCTCCTCGACGATGAAAACCGCCTGGCGATCAAGAACACGCTCGCCAACATCACGACCATGTCGAAGCGCCTCTCCGACAGCAGCGAAGGCCTCGACAAGCTCTTCAAGAACGTCGACAAGGCGGTCGTCAGCATCGAGAAAGCCGCGCGCGAATTGCCGCCGGCGGTCAACGACATGCGCACCGGTATGAAGAATTTCGGCAACATGAGCGCGGAGGTCAGAGGCCTCATCGCGGAGAACCGGCGGCCCTTGCGCGACTTCACCGCGACCGGGCTCTACGAGTTCTCGCTGTTCATCACCGAAGCGCGCGAGTTGGTAAAGAACCTGAACCGCGTCTCCAAGCGTTTCGAGGGAGACCCCTCGCGGTTCCTGTTCGGCAACACGCAAAAGGGATACCGACCCCGATGATGGTCAAACAGATCACAACCGCCGTCGCGCGTCACGGCATCAACGCGGTCCTAGCCCTTACGCTGATCGGCCTCGGGGCGTGCTCGTCGATCATTCCCGGCGCCGACCGCGATCCGCCCAAGCTCTATGATCTGTCGCCGAAGAGCACCTTCGCCAAGAACTTGCCGCGCGCGCGCTGGCAGCTCGTCGTCGAGCCGCCGATCGCGGCCGCCGGTCTCTCCTCGGCGCGGATCGCGCTCAAGCGCCATCTCCTGCGTCTCGAATACTACGCCCAGGCCGCCTGGACCGACACGACGCCGACGATGATCCAGACGCTGATCATCGAGTCCTTCGAGAACTCCAGGAAGATCGTCTCGGTCGGGCGCACCTCCGCCGGCCTCCGCTCCGACTATGTGCTGCAAACGAGTCTGCGCGAATTTCAGGCCGAGTACAGCAACAAGCGCCTGACCGAAAAGGCGATGAAGAAGTCCGAGAACAAAACGGCGGCCGGACCGACGGTGCGTGTCAGCATCAATGCCAAGCTCGTCAAGATGCCCGAGCGGACGATCATCGCCAGCCACACCTTCGATCACGTCGTGATCGCCAACAGCAATGGCATGGAAGAAATCGTCGCGGCGTTCGACGACGCGCTCGGCAAGGCACTCAAACGGATCGTTCAATGGACGCTCGTTCGGGGCTATCGCGATTGGCGGCGCAACGGACGACGGCGACAAGTCTCCGCGCTGGCACGCTAGAGCAGATCGCGATTGGATTGGCTCACTTTGTGATCCAATCCAAGAGCGATCCGATCAAGGCCTTTAGGCCGAGGCCCAGTTATGTGAAGCTGGGTTCTTCGGGTTCATAACGGCAGCCGATTTTCATGACGTTCGATGTTTCCCGCGCCCGCGCGGATACGCCCGGCTGCGAGCGCGTGCTCCACTTCAATAATGCCGGGGCTGGTCTCATGCCGGCGCCCGTTCTCGCTGCGGTCAAGGACCACCTCGACGCCGAGGCGCTGAATGGCGGCTACGAAGCGGCCAATGCGGCCTACGATCGGGTTGAGCGCACCTATGCCGCGGCGGCGCAGATGCTCAACTGCGCCCCCGACGAGATCGCCCTGGTGGAGAATGCGACCCGCGCCTGGGACATGGCGTTCTATGCCTTCCGCTTCACTGCCGGCGACCGCATCCTGACGGCCGAGGCCGAATACGCCAGCAACTACATCGCCTATTTGCAGGTCGCCCGTGCCACCGGCGTTACGGTCGAGGCGATCCCGAACGACGAGCACGGCCAGGTCTCAGCCGAGGCGCTCGCCAACATGCTCGACGACAAGGTCAAGCTGATCGCGATCACCCATGTGCCGACCAATGGCGGCCTCGTGAACCCCGCCGCCAAGATCGGCCGGATCGCCAGGGACGCCGGCGTGCCCTTCCTGGTCGATGCCTGCCAGTCGATCGGTCAGATGCCGGTCGATGTCGAGGCGATCGGCTGCGACATTCTTTCCGCGACCGGCCGCAAGTATCTCCGCGGACCGCGCGGCACGGGGATCCTCTACGTGCGTCGCGCGCTGATCGAGACGTTGGAGCCGCCCTTCCTCGATCTTCATGCCGCCGAATGGACCGGGACCGACAGCTTCAAGATCCGCACTGACGCCAAGCGGTTCGAGACCTGGGAGGGCAGCGTCGCCGGCAAGATCGGCCTGGGCGTTGCGATCGACTACGCGCTGGGTTGGGGACTCGAAGCGATTTACGCCCGCATCAGCGCCCTGGCCGGGCAGCTGCGCGACGGCCTCGCCGCAATCCCGGGCGTAAGCGTCCGCGATCTGGGCGCCGAGCGCTGCGGCATCGTCACCTTCACCAAGGACGGCGCAAGTCCTGGGGACGTTCAGAGCACCCTGGCCGAGCAGAAGATCAACATCGCGGTCAGCCCACGCAACTTCACCCGTCTGGACATGGACGCCCGTGACCTCGACGCGCTGGCCCGCGCGTCGGTCCACTACTACAACACCGAGGACGAGGTGCGCCGCTTCTGCGCGGCGGTGGCGGCAATCGCCTAGCCCAGAGAGATGAAGCCCAGAGCGCCGATTGCGCTAGCCGAAGTCGACATTGGCCATCACGAAGACTTCGACGTCCTCGGCGACGTTGCGGAAACTCTGCGTTCCGAGGGAACGCAGCTCGGCGGACAGGCGCTGCGCGACATCGGCCGACAACAAGAGCGGCTGCTCCAGCGTCTTGCAGTGGTCGCTGAGCCGCGCGGCGACATTCGCTGCCGATCCGATCACCGTGAAGTCGAGCCGTTTGGGGGCGCCGATATTGCCGTAGGTCACCTCGCCGAAATGCAGCCCGATGGCGCACTGCATCGCCGGGCAACCGGGACGCGCCGGCGCGGCGGCCACCCGCGCGATGATCTCCTGGGCCGCCCCCCAGGCGCGCTCGCAGGCAGCCGCACTCGCCGCTTCGTCCTCCTTGCTCTCCTCCAGAGGGAAGATGGCAAGTACGGCATCGCCGATGAACTTCAGCACCTCGCCGCCGCGCGCGTGGATCGGCTCGACCGCGCGCTCAAAGAAACTGTTCAGCAGATCGAGATAGACCTGGCGCGTGAGCGATTCGGCGAGCGCCGTTGAATCGCGCAAGTCGCAGAACAGGATCGCGGCGCGGATATTCTCTCCGTCGCCCCGGCGGGTCAGTCCGCCGAGCACCTGACGTCCCGTGCGTTTTCCGAGATAGGTCTCGAAGAGATCGGTAGCATTTCGCCGAAGCGTCAGCACCTCATAGAACCGGCCCAACGTGAACGCCACGGGAAACACCTGGCCGAGGGTCGCGGTCGAGAACCCGTCGGGATGATCGGTCGCCAGGGTCAGGGTCTGGAATTGACCGTCGGAGAACGGCAAGGGCATGGCGACGTAGTCGGTGCCGCCGCTCGACCGCAGCTCCGTCAGGATCGGAAACTGGAACTCCGGGTCGTCGATATCGAGGCGCTGCCGCACCCCGCCCAGCCCCTCGCTGACATGCCGGACCGGGCTGTTGAGATAGGCCGGCGTGTGCAATATGCCGTGCGGCGTATCGCTTTCGACGACACCGTCGCGGTCGCGCGCCCAGGTGATCCGCTGGCCCGCCAGCTCCGGGTGCAGGGTCCAGACGTTGATCATCAATCGCCACAGCGGCATGCCGATCGCCAAAAGGTGCTGCGCCAGCTGCTCGGTCAGCTCCGCCGGCGTCTTGCATGTCCAGGCACGCGTCAACACCCAGTGGATCAGCGGACTATCGCCGATCGGCGCGGGCTTGTCCTCCGGCAATGGTCCGTCGCAGGAGAGCTCCTCCACCGCATCGGGGTAGAACGCGACGTAGCCGTCGACCTGCCGCGCCTCGGTGAGCGGCGCCTCGTAGCTCCACGCCTTGTTTTCGAGCGTGGCGCCCGGCAGCTGCAAGTTCCAGTGGTGGGCGGTGCCTTTGAACGGGCAGAAGGTGCGGAAGGGCGACGGCGCCAGCAGGCCGTCGCGTATGTCCGACCTAGGGAAGTAGCATTGCGACGGCATGTAGCTTTCGTGCATCACCAGCACGCCCGTGCTGTCCGCGACGACCTCACCGCCGATACGGACGCGGACGCGGTCTTCGACCGGCTCCACCGTTATTCTGTAGTCGAATCCGCTCATCGTTAGTTCGGTCAGCCCACCCTAAGCCCATGTTCTCAATAGGATTTTTATCCCTGCCCCGAGCTACAACGATTATATCCGAATTCCCGGTTTGAACACGCCGGATCGCCCGGCGCTCCGACCGAGGCACCCCAATGCAAAAACGCCCGCCGAATGGCGGGCGCCCGTATGCTCGAAATCCGGCAGAAATCGGCGGAAATCAGCTCTTCAGCCCGATCCCGCTGAAGCGCTTGTTGAACTTGGCGAGCTGGCCGCCGGAATCGATCAGCCGATGCACGCCGGTCCAGGCCGGGTGCGACTTGGGATCGATGTCGAGGCGCATCGTGTCGCCCGGCTTGCCCCAGGTCGAGCGGGTCGTGAATTCGGTGCCGTCGGTCATCACCACGTTGATCTCGTGATACTCCGGATGGGTGTCTTTCTTCATCGTCGGCCTAGCTCGTCTCGGATTGGGGATCGCCGCGAAGCGGCTGCCGCGGATATATAGGTGAGGTCCCCGCCACTGGCAAGCGATCCGGCCGCTTGCTATATCAGCCCGGTCCTTGAAGCCCCGCGGCTCGGCCAGACGGCCCCGCCCGGCGCCCCGCCCCCGGAGGTTCCTTGAGCCAGGCCCGCAGTCCGTCGGAGAGCGCCCCCCTCGCCCGCCCTTCCGGTGAGCGGCCGCGCTCGCGCGATGTGCGCCAGCTGCGGGTTCTGGCCGGCTTCCTGAAGCCCTACCGCGCGCGGATCGCCCTGGCGCTCCTGGCGCTGATCGTGGCGGCCGGGACCGTGCTCCTGTTCGGGGTGGGCCTCCGCTGGCTCGTCGACAACGGCTTCGCCAGCGGCGATGCGAACCTCCTCGACCAGGCGCTGACCATCCTGGTCGGCATCATCGCTGTCCTGTCTGTGGCCACCTTCGCCCGCGCCTATCTCGTCTCCTGGCTCGGCGAGCGGGTTGCCGCCGACATCCGCAGCGCCGTCTACCACAACGTGCTGCGGCTCACCCCCGCCTTTTACGAGATCACGCCGACGGGCGAGGTGATCTCGCGCCTGACTACCGACACAACGCTGCTTCAGACCATCGTCGGCTCTTCGGCCTCGATGGCGCTCCGCAACGTGCTGATGTTCGTCGGCGGCACCATCATGATGGCGGTGACCAGCCCCAAGCTCACAGGCCTCGTGGCCCTCGTCGTGCCGCTGGTGATGGTGCCGGTGATCGTCTTCGGCCGGCGCGTGCGGCGGCTCTCGCGCGCCAGTCAGGACCGCATCGGCGATGTCGGCGCGCATCTCGACGAGACCCTGAACGCCATCGAGACCGTCCAGGCCTTCGTCCACGAGCCGCACGACCGCCGGCGCTTCGACGGCCGGGTCGAGGATGCCTTCGCCGTCGCCGCGCGCCGGGTGCGGGCGCGCTCGTCGCTCGCCGCCCTCGTCATCATGCTGGTCTTCGGCGCGGTCGGCATCATCCTCTGGATCGGCGGCCATGACATGATCGCCGGCCGCATCACTGCGGGCGAGCTCTCGGCCTTCGTCTTCTTCGCCGTGCTGGTCGCGGGCTCGGTCGGCGCGCTCAGCGAATTCGCCAGCGACCTCCAGCGCGCGGCCGGCGCTAGCGAGCGCCTGGTCGAGCTGCTGACCACCAAGCCCGATGTCGAGCCGCCCACCGACCCGCTGCCCCTGCCCGATCCGGCGATGGGCGCGGTCGCCATGGAGAACGTGACCTTCACCTACCCGAGCCGCCCCGAGCAGCCGGCCTTGCGCGATTTCAATCTCACGGTCGCGCCGGGCGAGCGCCTCGCCCTGGTCGGCCCGTCGGGGGCGGGCAAGTCCACCGTCTTCCAGCTCCTCCTCCGCTTCCACGACCCGCAGCAGGGCGCCGTCCGCCTCGACGGCGTCAGTCTCGCCAAGGCCGATCCGGCGGCCTTGCGCACGCGCATCGGCCTGGTTGCGCAGGAGCCGGTGATCTTCGCCGCCGACGTCGCCGAGAACATCCGCTACGGCCGCGAGAACGCGAGCGACGAGGAGGTCCGCGCCGCCGCCGAGGTCGCCGCCGCCCGCGACTTTATCGAGGCCCTGCCCCAGGGGTTCGAGACCCATCTGGGCGAGCGCGGCGTGCGGCTTTCCGGCGGTCAGCGCCAGCGCATCGCCATTGCCCGCGCCGTGCTGCGCGACCCCGCTCTCCTCCTCCTCGACGAAGCGACGAGCGCACTCGATGCGGAAAGCGAGCGCATGGTCCAGGCCGCGCTCGACCGCCTGATGGCCGAGCGCACGACCATCGTCATCGCGCACCGTCTGGCCACCGTGCTCAAGGCCGACCGCATCGTCGTCATGGATCACGGCCAGATCGTCGCCACCGGCACGCACGATGAGCTCCTGAAGATGGACGGCCTCTATGCGCGCCTCGCGGCGCTACAATTCGATCTCAACGGATCCCCGCCATCGGAGCTGGACCAATTAGCGCGAAAGGACGAAGCCTCATGATCGTCGTCTCGGGCACCAACGAAGTCGCGGCCGCGGACGCCCCGCGCGCAATCGAAGCCGCCATCGCGCTGGCGAAGGAAACCCGCAAGGAGCCGGGCTGCCGCTTCTACGCCTTCTACCAGGACATCGAGAGCCCCGGCGTCTTCCGCGTCTTCGAGGAATGGGACGACGACGCGGCCCTGAAGGCGCATTTCGAGACCCCGCACATGGCCGCCTTCCGCGCCGTGCTGGGCGAGCTCGGCGTGCTCAGCCGCGACGTCAAGATCTACCGGGTGAGCGGCGTCGACCCGCTCTGATCGCCCTAGCGCGGGAATTGTTTCGCCGCGCGGCATACGGTAACATTTGATAAGAAATCTAAGCGTCCGCCGGATATCGGCACGGCGCACCTAACGGGAGGCTTTCCATGAAAAGACTGTTCACCCCTACGGTGATTGGGGCGGCGATGGCGGCGGCGATGGCGGCGATGCTCGCGACGGGCGGCGCATCGGCGCAGGAGCTGCGCATCGGCTTTATCAATTCGCTCAACCACCCGATCGGCAAATGGCAGGTCAACGGCTTCCGGCTGGGCCTTGAGCATTCCGGCTGGAAGAAGAACGGCGACAAGATCAACGGCGTGCCTGTCACGGTCGAGTATTGCGACGATCAGGTGAAGCCCGATGTCGGTCTTTCCTGCGCCAAGAAATTCATCGAGCAGTCGAAGGTTCAGATCGTCGCCGGCATCATCTGGTCGAACGTGCTGAACGCGTTGCGCACTACGGTCGTGCGCAACAAGACGATCCTCATGAGCACCAATGCTGGCTCCTCGCTCCTGGCTGGCCGCAATTGCAGCCGCTACTACATCTCCACCTCCTGGGAGAACCAGCAGAACGCGCAGGCCATGGGCAAGCTGGTGACCGACGAAGGCGTCAAGCGCGTCTTCTTCCTCGGCCCCAACTACCAGGCCGGCAAGGACAACCTGAACGGCTTCCGTAGCGTCTATAAGGGCCGGATCATCGGCACGATCATGTACAAGCTGGGCAACCGCGACTTCCAGTCGGAGCTGACCCGTGTGCGCGCGGCAAAGCCGGAAGCGGTGGTGACCTTTTCGCCCGGCCCGATGGGCATCGCCTTCATGAAGCAGTGGGCGGCCTCGGGCCTCGGCAAGACGACCAAGCTCTACCAGATCTTCGTGGTCGACCACATCACGCTGCTGCCGATCGGCAAGGCCGCCGTCGGCACTTTCCACACCAACCAGTGGGACAGCGACTCCAAGCGGCCGGCGAACCAGAAGTTCATCAAGGCCTACATGGCCAAGTACAAGATCCACCCGAACCACTTCGTTGCCCAGGCTTACGACGGCGCGCTGCTGATCGCCTCGGGCATCAAGGGAACGGGCGGCAAGGTGAACGACAACATGGCGCTGATGCGGGCGATGCGGAAGGCGGACTACGACTCGGTGCGCGGCAAGTACCGCTACAACGTCAACGGCATTCCGATCCAGAACTTCTACAAGCGTGAAGTCGTGCTGGGTGCCGACGGCAAACCGATGATCCGCACCGTCGGCCTTGTCGCCGCCAACCACGTCGACAGCCAGTGGAAGAAGTGCAAGAAGAGCGAGTGGATCAAATAGTCCACGCCTAGCGCCGACGCTTGCGATCCCAATTGGCGAAACCCTCCCCCATTCGGGGGAGGGTTTTGTCTTACGGATTTATGGACGGCGCCCTGCCTCCATCCTTCGAGGCCGCTTCGCGGCACCTCAGGATGAGCCTTGGAATTGCCTCGACAACACCGATGCTCATCCTGAGGTGCGCGCATTTGCGCGCCACCAAGGATGGCCGCAACAAAAACCGACCCCGCCTCAGCTCGTCGGCTTGCAGCGCCGCCAGGTTTTGATCGGGCCCGCGCCGACGCGCACGTGAAGGGTTTCCTCGTCGACCAGCGACATGTCGACCTTCGCGCCCGCCGGCTTCTCCGCCGCCGGCACGACGTAGCGGAAGCCGTGCCGGTGATAGTCGCCCTTCATCCGCGTGCCGCCCGGGGTGACGATCTCCGGCCCGCTGATCGACATCGACTTGCCCTCGCGCGAGCACCAGTTGCCGTCGATCGCATCGGCCTGCGCCGGGCCTGCGGCTAGCGCGGCAAACACAATGACAACTAACCCAATCGTTCGTCCAATCGCTTGCCTCTCCATTCGCCCATCTCCCACGATAAGACGCGCTCAGCGCTGGGTGAATTTGAGCTCGATCCGCCGGTTCTTGCGGTAGGCCTCGTCGGTGGTGCCGGGGTCGAGCGGATGGAATTCGCCGAAGCCGGTCGGCGCCAGGCGCTGCGGCGGTATGCCCTGCTCGATCAAATGCCTGACCACCGCCAACGCGCGCGCCTGGCTCAGCTCCCAGTTGGAGGCGTATTTGGCGCCGGTCCTGAGCTTGCGCGTATCGGTATGCCCGTCGACACGCAAGACCCAATCGATCTGCTTGGGCACTTTGGCGGCGATCTCCTTCAGGGTCGCCGCGAGCTTCGTAAGCTCCTCCTTGCCCCGCTCCTGCAGGACCGCCTCGCCGCTGGGGAACAAGACCTCGGACTGGAAAACGAAACGGTCGCCGACGATACGGATGTCCTCGCGGGTGCCCAGCACCTCGCGCAGCCGGCCGAAGAACTCCGAGCGGTAGCGGCGGAGCTCCTGCACCTTGAGCGCCAGCGCCACGTTGAGGCGCTTGCCGAGATCGGCGATCTTCAATTCCTGCTTCGCCGCCTTCGCCTCCGACGCCTTGAGCGCCTCTTCGATCGCCGCGAGCTGACGGCGCAGTTCGGCGAGCTGGGCGTTGAGGATCTCGAGCTGCGCACGGGCGCTGGCAGAGATGCGTTTTTCCTCCTCCAGTCGGCGCTTTTCCGCCTCCAACGCACGCTTGTTCGCGCCGGCGGCACCCTCGATCGCGCGGATCCGCGCCTGGGCGCGATCGCGGGCCGTGAGTGCGGCCCGCAACTCGGCGGTGATTTCCTTCAGCGTGCGGTCGAGCTGGCTGCTCTTGCCGCGTTCCAGCGACAGCAGCTCGGAGAGCTCCTGGATGCGGCGATTGAGTTGCAGCAGTGCCTTGTCGCGGCCGGTCAGCGCATCGCTCAGATAGAACTGCGCGACCACGAAGATCATCAAGACGAAGATGATCAGGATCAGCAGCGAGGCGAGCGCATCGACGAAGCCCGGCCAGATATCGAGTGGGGGACGACGGGCGCGGCGAGCCGACACGGCCATGGTCTAGCTGCCCCCGCGCCGATCCTTGTCGGCCATGGCGGCGATGGTCTTGGCGAGCAGACGGATATCGGTGCTCATCTGCTCGCTCATCGCGCCGACCTTTTCGGCCAGACCCGTCATATGAGCGTTGGTCGTCGCATGCCGGTCGTCCTCGCGCGCCACCGAGCTCTGCAGCCGGTCGATGCTCTCCACCGTCTGCTCCAAGAGCGCCTGGATATAGGCCGGCACGGAGCCTTCGCCCTCGCCCACTCCCGCCATGCCGCTCGCGGTGGCAAGCCGGGTCTGGCTGCTCAGCCAGTCTTCCAGCTCGTTGTAGAAACGGTTCTGCGATTGGCCGGCCTGCAGATCGAGAAAACCGAGGATCAAGGACCCGCCAAGCCCGAAGAGCGAGGATGAAAAGGCCGTGCCCATGCCGGTCAGCGGCGCCTGCAAGCCGCGCTTCAGCTCGCCGAAGATCGAGGTGATGTCGCCGGTTCCGATCGACAGCGACCCGACGACCTGCGCCACCGCGTTGACGGTCGAGAGCAGGCCCCAGAAGGTGCCGAGCAGGCCCAGGAAAATGAGCAGCCCAATCATGTAGCGCGAGATCTCGCGCCCCTCGTCGAGCCGTGAGCCGATGCCGTCGAGCAGCGAGCGCATCGACGCCGAGGTCAGGCGAAGCGGGCCGGCGTCGCGGTCGCGCAGCAGCGTCGCCATCGAGGCGAGGACGCGCGGCGGATCTTCGGCGGCGGTCGCAGCTTGGTTGCGCTGGAAGCTGTCGATCCAGCGCGCCGCGGGCCCGAGGGTCACCACCTGGCGGAAATTGTAGAGAATGCCGATCAGGAGGATGCCGACGATCACGCCGTTCAGCACCGGGTTCGCCATAAAGGCGCTCTTCAACGCCACGTAGAGCACGCCCAGGGTAATCGCCACGGCGACCACGAAGATGCCCATGCGGAGCAGATAGGCGTTGGGCTGGCTCATGCAGCGGTCCCCGAACGGTCTTCAATCATCGTTGCACCAACACCAGATCGACGCGGTCCGACGGCCCGTCCCCGGCACGGGCGCCGAGCGCCCGGATCTCGGTTCGGATCATGGGAATGCCGCGCCCCGTGATCGCGCGCCGCACCGCAAGGGCTCGGGACAGCGAAAGCCGCCGCGCATCGCTGGCATTCGAGCCGTCCCCCGCCGCATAGGCGTAGATGACGAGCAGCGCCTTTTCCTCGCTGATCATCCGCGCGGCGATCGGCCCGAGCTTTTCCTTCTCCGCCTTGCTGAGCGCTGCCGACTCCTTGCCGAACAAAAGACGCGCCCTGCTGAGCGGAACACGCGCGGTTCGCGTCGCCACCTGCTTCTTGCCGCCGGCGGCGGCTTTGGTCTTCGTCGTCGCCTTGGCGGCCTCTTTCACAGGGGCCGTCCGCGGGATCACCGCCGGCTTTGCGGTGTGCGCTTTCGCGGCCTTGGCCGCTTTAGCTGCTTGCGCGGCCTTCGCCGCTTTGGCTTCTTGCGCGGCCTTCGCCGCTTTGACTTCGTGCGCGGCCTTCGCCGCTTTGACTTTTTCCGCGGCCTCGGCCGCACTGGCCTTTTTCGTGGCTTCCGCCGTCTTCGTGGCCTCGGCCTCGCGCGCCGCCCTTGCCGCGCGCGCCGCTGCGTCCTCGCGATCGGCCTTGGCCTTGCGTTCGATCTCTTCCGATTGCTTCGCGTCTTCGGCCTTGCGCGCCGCTTCGGCTTTCCGGCGGGCAGCCGCCTTGCGCTTGGCCTGCTCGATCAGCCGCCTCTTCCGCGCCCGCCGCAGCGCTTCCTCGCGGCGGCCCACCGCCTGGCTCTTGGCCGTTGGCGGAGTGAGCTTGATCACCTCGTTTGCCGCGCCCGATTTGCCCGCCGGCAGGGTCTTCAGCACGTCGAGATTGACCTCGACCTCCGCCGCCGCGACGAGACGCGCACCCGACAGCACAAGCGCCGCGCACAACACGGCGAAACCCATTGCACTCATGATCCGGAACCCGGGGTCAGGCGCATCGAAAAATTTTGCCATCTTCGTACGTCCTGGGTACTTCCTGGCCATCGATGGTCTTGCCGCGCGACCTCGGCTCTGGTCCGCCGCACGTCCCCCGGCCGCACATTAGCTTAGGGGCCGCGTGCATGCCAGCTTGGGGCCGGCCTGAGGCCAGCACACGGCCACAATGGCGCACGTACACGCATACGGAGCTAGAGGTATGCGCCGCGATCAGCTTCGCAAGGCCGCGCGCAGTATTCGTTCGAGCGGCACGTGCACCTCGCCGTTCGCCGCCAGTATGTCGCCCGTTTCGAGCGGGTCGACCTTCGCGCGGATGCCGGAGATCATGCCGCCCGCCTCGCGAACCAGGATGATGCCGGCGGCGATATCCCATCTGCTCAACCCGAATTCCCAAAACCCGTCATACCGGCCCGCCGCGACATAGGCGAGATCGAGCGCAGCCGAGCCGAAGCGCCGGACGCCCGCCGTTTGCGCGAGCACCGCTTCCAACGTCGCGAAGTATTTGGGCTCAGGATCGTGGCCTTTGTATGGAAGTCCGGTTGCGATCAGGCACTGATCGAGCGCGCTGCGCCCGGAGACGCGCAGCCGCCGGTCGTTCACGTAGGCGCCGATGCCCTTTTCCGCCCAGAAGAGCTCGTCGCGCACCGGCTCGTAGACGACGCCGGCGAGGATCTCGCCGTCGCGCTCGTGGGCGATCGAGATCGCGAAATGCGGCAGCCCGTGCAGGAAGTTGGAGGTGCCGTCGAGCGGATCGACGACCCAGCGATTGTGCTCGTCCTCGCCCGGCGCCTCGCCCGCTTCCTCCAGCAGGAAGCCGTAGCGCGGCCGGGCCCGCCCGAGCTCGCGGCGCAGAACCTGCTCGGCCTTGAGATCGGCCGCCGAGACGAAATCGGCCGGGCCCTTCTTGGAGACCTGCAGCTGCTCGACCTCGCCGAAGTCGCGCACCAGCCCGCGCGCCGCCTTGCGGGCGGCCGCCTCCATCACGTTCACGATCGCGGTCTTCTTGGTCGAGGACAT
>CAZBRE010000033.1:0-3155 GCA_964494065.1 uncultured Alphaproteobacteria bacterium | reverse complement strand
GTGTTGACGACGATGCGCGTGCCGGCGGCGATATGCGGCGGCACCAGAATGCGCTCACCGTTTTCCAGGACGGCCGGCTTGTAGGAAGACGACGCCGTCTGGCCCTTCACCACCGCGTCGGCCTCGACCACCTCCATGATCACGCTGTCCGGCAGGCTGACGCTGATCGGCTCGCCTTCGTAGCTCTGCACCGTGACGATCATGCCGTCCTGCAGAAAGACGGCCGGATCGCCGATCATGTCGGTGTTGAAGGTGAGCTGCTCGTAGGTTTCCTGATCCATGAAGGTGTGCTCGTCGCCGTCGGTGAAGAGGAACTGGTATTCCTTCTCGTCGAGGCGCACGCGCTCGACGGTCTCGGCGGAGCGGAAGCGCTCGTTGAGCTTGGTGCCGTCGCGGATGTCCTTGAGCTCGACCTGCAGATAGGCCCCGCCCTTGCCTGGCTGGGTGTGCTGGATCTTGACCGCTCGCCAGAGACGGCCCTGATGCTCGATGACGTTGCCCGGACGGATGGCGTTGCCGTCTATCTTCATGGCGCGTAACCGTTTCTGGGAATTGGGGGTTCGGCGTTCGGCGCGGAAGCTATCACCCCCCTCGGCCCAAGACAATGCGTGCAAGACAATGCGACCCGTCGATGTCGGGCCCTCACCGACGCCAGAAGGGGCGCGTCGCCGTGGCGATATAGATGCCCGAGAGAATGAGCGCGAGCCCGGCCAGGTGGTAGAGCCGCAGCGTCTCGCCCAGCAGCAGCATCGCCTGTCCCGCGGCAAAGGCCGGGATCAGGTGCAAGAACAGGCTCGCCTTCCCCGCGCCGACGGCGCGCGCGCCGAAGTTCCAGAGCATATAGCCGGTGATCGAGGCAAGCAGCGCCATATAGGCAATCCCGAAGACGACGTTCCAGGTGAGCGTGAAGCCGCCGACGACGCTGTATTCGACGGCATAGGCGGGGATCAGCGCCACAACGCTGATCATGACCGTCGCGGCGACGAAGCTGATGGGCCTGAGCGCGCTCGGCCAGTGGCGCAGCAGCGTCGAATAGAGCGCCCACAGGAAGACCGCGCCGAGGATGACGAGGTCGCCCAGCCCGAATTGGAGCGCCAGCAGCCGGTCCGGGTCGCCGCGCGAGAGGATCGCCGACACCCCCAACAGCGAGACCGCAACCCCAACATACTGGCGCCAGGTCGAGCGATCGCCCAAACCGAACCACGAGATCACGATGACGAAGATCGGCGAGGCCGAGTTCACCATCGAACCGTTGATCGCGGTCGTGCTGCCCAGGCCGAAATAGACCATCACGTTGAAGGCTGCCAGGCCGATCACCGAGAAAACGACGAGCTTCGGCCATTCACGCCGCAGTGCCGCCCGGTCGCGCCACATCGGCCGGATCGTGAAGGGCAGCAGGATGACGGCCGCCAGCAGCAGCCGCCAGAAGGTGAGCGAGACCGGCGTGATTGCGCCCTGCAGCCAGCGCCCGGCGACCCAGTTGCCGCTCCAGATCAGCGCCGTGAGAGTGAGCGCCGCGTAGGGAAGCAGGCTCGACGCGCCGCTCTTTTCGCCCGACGCCGTTCCGCCCGCCCCCCGGCCTAGCGATGACTCATTCAAAAAGTGACCACGCTACGGATGCTCTTGCCTTCATGCATGAGGTGGAAGGCCTCGTTGATCTCATCGAGCGGCATCGTATGCGTGATCAGATCGTCGATGTTGATCTTGCCGTCCATGTACCAGTCGACGATGGTCGGCACTTGCGTCCGCGACTTGGCGCCGCCGAAGGCCGTACCCTTCCACACCCTTCCGGTGACGAGCTGGAACGGCCGCGTCGAGATCTCCTGCCCCGCGCCGGCGACGCCGATGATCACCGAAACGCCCCAGCCGCGATGGCAGCATTCGAGCGCCTGGCGCATGGTCGTCGTATTGCCGATGCACTCGAACGAATAGTCCGCGCCGCCGTCGGTCAGATCGACCAGATGCGCGACCAGGTCGCCGCCGACCTCCTTGGGGTTGATGAAATGGGTCATGCCGAAGGCCTCGGCGAGCTTCACCTTGGAGGGGTTGATGTCGACGCCGACGATCTTGTTGGCGCCGACCATGCGCGCACCCTGGATCACGTTGAGCCCGATGCCGCCGAGCCCGAAGACGACGACGTTCGCGCCGGCCTCGACCTTGGCCGTGTTGATCACCGCGCCGATCCCCGTTGTCACGCCGCAGCCGATGTAGCAGATCTTCTCGAAGGGCGCGTCCTCGCGGACCTTGGCGAGCGCGATCTCGGGCACCACGGTGTAATTCGCGAAGGTCGAGGTGCCCATGTAGTGGAAGAGTTTATCCTTGCCGAGCGAGAAGCGGGACGAGCCGTCGGGCATCAGACCTTTGCCTTGGGTCTCCCTGATTGAGGTGCACAGGTTCGTCTTGCCCGAGAGGCAGGATTTGCACTGCCGGCATTCAGGGATGTAGAGCGGGATCACGTGGTCGCCCTTCTTCAGGCTCGACACGTCCTTGCCGACATCGACCACCACGCCCGCGCCCTCATGGCCGAGGATCGCGGGGAAGAGCCCCTCCGGGTCGTCGCCCGACAGCGTGAACGCATCGGTGTGGCAGATCCCCGTCGCCTTGATCTCGACCAGCACCTCGCCGGCCTTCGGCCCCTCCAGATTGACCGTCTCGATGCTGAGCGGCGCGCCGGCTGCGGTGGCGACTGCGGCCCGGACTTCCATGGCTTTCCTCCCCCGTAGGTAATGTTCGACAGACCTTGGCGCCGATTTGACCAGCCCCGCCCGGCGCCTTCAACCGCGAATCTCCCAAGCAATCCCAGGGGCCTATCCCTGCGACCGAATGGCGCGGCGAAATCGTTCACTTGAATGTGAAGCGGGTCATGAAATCCGCTCGCCGGTCCGTCTAGTAAGTATTCATGCAGGGCGTCCACCAAGGGCCCGTTCCGGCGAGGACAGAGCAATGGCGTACGACGATACATTCTGGGGCGGTCTGGGCCAGTTGATGCTTGGACTGCTCGCCGGACTGATGGGCGCGCTGACCGCAGCACCTGCCCTGCTTCTCCTGCTGACCCCGTTCCTTCTCTGAGCCCATTGGCGCCGAGGACAGGGGATCAGCCGCCGGTCACCTCGTCGAAGATCGCGTTGAAGGCCTCGACCGCGGCGGCCGGCCCC
>CAZBRE010000032.1:22779-34537 GCA_964494065.1 uncultured Alphaproteobacteria bacterium | reverse complement strand
GCGCAAGGACTGATCAAGGCGACGCCGCCCGTCAGCAGCTATGCGGTCGAGTTGAGATAGGCGGGACGAACGGCGCCGGACACGACATTAGATAGCCACTTGCGGCCGAATCTCCCGGTTCTTCTGGAAACGCCGCGTCCGTCATACTAAGTTTTTTGCGGGAGTTCGAGTGTCCGCGGCTCTTCGTTGGCGGGCACGCGTGTGACGCGGCGCGGGAGCATCTTGATGGGGGGAGCAATCTTGCGCGGCGTTAGCCTCGTCGCTTTCCTCGTCGGGACGTGGCTGCTGCTTTCCGGACATTATGAGCCGCTGATCCTCGCATTCGGGGTGGTTTCCATCGTGATCGTGACCGTGCTCGCCTACCGGATGGGCGTGATCGACTATGAAGGCCATCCGATCCAGCTCGGCTGGCGCTTCCCGGTCTATCTCATGTGGCTGCTATGGGAGATCGTGAAGGCGAATATCGATGTCGCCAAGCGCATCCTCCATCCGAAGCTGCCGATCAGCCCGACGGTCTTTACATTGAAGCCCACCCAGCCGACCGAGCTGGGCCACGTCATCTACGCCAATTCGATCACCCTCACGCCGGGCACGGTGACGCTGGAGGTGAACCGCGACGAACTGCAGGTGCACGCCCTGTCGCAGGAAGCCGCCGATGATCTGGCGAAGGGCGAGATGGACCGCCGCGTAACCTGGATCGAGGAGGCGTCATGAGCGCCGCCCAAGCGTGATGGAACCGAACACCGCCGTCCTCGCAGCCATCACCATCGCGGTTATCGTCGTGCTGTCGATGGCCTTGGCCCGCGCCATCCTGGGCCCAACGGTGTACGACCGGATTCTTGCAGTCAACATGATCGGCACCAAGACGGTGGTGATCATCGCGCTTGTGGGCTTTCTCGACGGCCGCCCCGATTTCCTCGACATCGCCCTGCTCTACGCGCTGATCAACTTCATCGGCACGATCGCGGTGCTGAAGTTCCTGCGCTACGGCGATCTCGGCAAGGCCTCCGAGGACGAAGGCGACATCTGATGGAATTGGCGGCCCACATAGTCAGCTGGATCCTGATGGGCCTTGGCGCGGCGTTCCTGCTGATTGCCGGCTTGGGCATCCTGCGCCTGCCCGACGTCTTCACGCGGATGCATGCGGCGGGGATCGGTGACACGCTCGGGGCCGGGCTCATTCTGGCAGGACTCATGTTTCAAAGCGGCTTCAGTCTGATCACGGTGAAGCTGGTCTTCGTCTTCATCCTGCTGTTCGTGACGTCGCCGACCGCGACCCACGCGCTGGCGAAATCGGCCCTGACAGGGAACGTGAAGCCGATGCTGGCCGAGGATTTGGAGGACACCCCATCCAAACCCTGATCGACATTCTCCTGCTCGCCTTCTTGGCCGCGACGGCGATCGCGATCGTGCGTTTGCGCAATCTCTTCGCAGTGGTGATGCTCTCGGGCCTCTACAGCCTCCTGTCAGCGGCGATCTTCGTCATCCTCGATGCCGTCGACGTGGCCTTCACCGAGGCCGCGGTGGGCGCCGGGATCACCACCGTCCTCTTCCTCGGCACGCTGGTGCTGACGGACCGCGAGGAAAAAGAGCGTGCGCGCTTCAGCCCGTGGCCGCTGGTCGTCGTGCTGATCACCGGGGCTGCGCTCGTCTTCGGCACGCTCGACATGCCGGGCTTCGGCGATCCGAACGCGCCCGCTAACAAGCATGTGGCGCCCGAGTATCTGGCCGACAAGGTTCGGCAGAACCCGTCGGGCGAGCCGGTCACGGTCGGCATTCCGAACGTCGTCACCACGATCCTGGCGAGCTATCGCGGCTATGACACGCTGGGCGAGGTGACGGTGATCTTCACGGCGGGCATCGGCGTGCTGCTGCTTCTGGGCGCCACCGCGCGCCATGGCGCACCGGCGCCCGGTGACACACCGGCGCCGCATCTGCGGTTGGGGCGGCGGAGAAAGCAGGAGGGCAACGACGACACGCCCTCGGGAGACACGGCATGAAACATCATTTCGTGCTGCGCGTCGTCGCCAAGTTCGCGATCCCGTTCATCCTGCTCTATGCCTTCTACGTTCAGTTCCACGGCGATTTCGGGCCGGGCGGCGGGTTCCAGGCGGGCGTCATCTTCGCCGCCGCATTCATACTCTACGCGCTGATCTTCGGTCTCGAAAAGGCGCGGCAGGCAGCACCACCGGCTGCGGTCCGCATCGGCATCGCGCTCGGCGTGCTGATCTATGCCGGGACGGGCGTCGCAGGGATGTTGCTGGGCGGCAAGTTCCTCGACTACTCGGTGCTCGCCCACGATCCCGCGCACGGCCAGCATCTGGGGATCCTGATCGTCGAGTTCGGCGTCGGCTTGACCGTCGCGTCGGTGATGATCTCGGTGTTTTTCGCATTCGCCGGGCGCCGGCGGCCGGAAGGGTAACGGGACGCCATGGATTTCGCCGAGCGGGTTTTCGGGCTCTACAACTACTGGATCGTCATCATCCTGATGATGGCCGGGTTCTATGTCGTCATGGCGAGCCGGAACCTGATCAAGAAGCTGGTCGGCCTTTCGATATTCCAGACCTCGGTGTTTCTGCTCTACATCAGCATCGGCAAGGTGCGCGGCGGCACGGCACCGATCCTCGACAAATCGATCGAGACCTATTCGAACCCCCTGCCCCACGTCCTCATCCTGACCGCCATCGTCGTCGGCGTGGCCACGGCGGCGCTCGGCCTCGCTTTCGTCGTCCGCATCAAGGAGGCCTACGGCTCGATCGAGGAGGACGACATTCACCGACAGGACGCGCCGGGTGATTGAGGCGCATCTCCCGGCGCTGCAGATCGTGCTGCCGCTGGTCGCGGCCCCGCTATGCGTGGTGCTGCGCGACGCCCGCGCGGCCTGGGCACTGACCTTGCTCATTTCCTGGGCAGCGCTGGCGATCTCGATCGCCTTGCTGACCAAAGTGCTGGCCGGCGGGCCGATCACCTACGAGCTCGGCAACTGGATCGCGCCGTGGGGCATCGAATACCGGATCGACGGTCTCAATGCGTTCATCCTCGTCATCGTCTCAGCGATCGGGGCGATCGTGATGCCCTATGCCTATTCGAGCGTGAAGGCGGAGATCGAGGAAGAGCGGATCTATCTCTTCTACTGCATGTACTTGCTGACGCTGACCGGCCTCCTTGGCATCGTGATCACGGGCGATGCCTTCAACATCTTCGTTTTTCTCGAGATCTCGTCGCTCTCGACCTACGTGCTCGTGAGCATGGGACGCGACCGCCGCGCGATGACGGCCGCCTATCAGTACCTGATCATGGGCACGATCGGCGCGACCTTCATCCTGATCGGTATCGGCCTGCTTTATATGATGACCGGCACGCTCAATCTGGCCGACCTCGCTAAGCGCGTGCCGCCGATCGCGAGCAGTCGCACGGTGCTGGCCGCCTTCGGCTTCATCACTGTGGGAACGAGCCTCAAGCTCGCCCTTTTCCCGCTGCACCAGTGGCTGCCCAACGCCTACGCCTATGCGCCTTCGACGGTGAGCGCCTTCCTTGCCGGCACCGCGACCAAGGTGTCACTCTATATCCTGATCCGCTTCATCTTCACGGTGTTCGGGGCGAGCTTCGCCTTCGGAACCTTGCCGCTCGACATCATCCTGCCGGTGCTCGCGGTGCTGGCGATGTTCGTGGCCTCGACCGTCGCGATCTTCCAGCAGGACATCAAGCGCATGCTCGCCTATTCGAGCATCGCCCAGATCGGTTACATGATCCTCGGCTTCAGCTTTGCGACCGTCACGGGCGTGTCCGCGGGATTGCTGCACATCTTCAACCACGCCCTGATGAAGGGCGGGCTCTTCCTCGCGCTCGGCTGCGTGATGCTGCGCCTTGGCTCGGTGCGCATCGAGGACATGCGCGGGATCGGCCGCCGCATGCCGGTGACCATGGCGGCCTTCGTCATCGGCGCGCTCAGCCTTATCGGCATTCCGCTCACCGCGGGCTTCATCAGCAAATGGTATCTGGTGCTTGCCGCGCTCGATAAGGGCCAGTGGTACTTCGCGGCGCTGATCGTGGTGAGCTCTTTGCTCGCCGTGATCTATATGTGGCGGGTGATCGAGAACGTCTATTTCCGCCCGACGCCGAACACCGATGCGGCGCGCAACGCGCGTGAGGCGCCGCTCGGGATGCTGGTGCCTTTGTGGATCCTGATCGGCGCCAATATTTATTTCGGCATCGAGACCTCGGGCAGCCTCGGCGTGGCGCGGCGCGCCGCGGCGATGCTGCTGGGGGTCGGATCGTGAGCGTGACGGTGCTCCTAGGCCTCACCCTGACGGTGCCCTTGGCGGGCGCGGTGCTGATTGCGATGTCGGATCGCAAGCCCAACCAGCGCGAGACCGTGACGCTGGTAACCGCGGCCGCTTTGTTCGGAGCGGTCGTTGCGCTGACGCCGCGGGTTCTGGCGGGCGAGCGGCCCTATCTCGAGCTGCTCGACATCCTGCCGGGGATCGCGCTGGCCTTCCGGATCGAGCCGCTCGGCATGATGTTCGCGCTGATCGCCTCGTTCCTGTGGATCGTCAACTCGATCTATTCGATCGGCTATATGCGGGGGAACAAGGAAGGCCATCAGACGCGGTTTTACGTCTGCTTCGCGGTGGCGCTGTGGGCGACGATGGGGGTGGCCTTCTCGGCCAATCTACTCTCGCTATTCATCTTCTACGAGATCCTGACGATCTCGACCTACCCGCTGGTAACCCATCATGGTGACGACAAGGCGATAAGGGGCGGCCGCACATACCTTGGGATCCTGCTGACGACCTCGATCGGCGTCATGCTGCCGGCGATCGTCCTGACGGCCTATCTGGTCGGCACCCTCGACTTCAAGGCAGGCGGCATTCTCGCCGGCAAGGTCTCCGAGGAGATGGGCGGGCTCCTGCTCTTCCTCTTCATGTACGGCACCGGCAAGGCGGCGCTGATGCCGATCCACCGCTGGCTGCCGGCGGCAATGGTGGCGCCGACGCCGGTGAGCGCGTTGCTCCATGCCGTCGCGGTGGTCAAGGCGGGCGTCTTCATCGTCGTCAAGCTGATCGTCTACACCTTCGGCATCGGCTACCTCTCCAAGCTCACCAACGCCGAATGGCTGCTCTATGTGGCGGGGGCGACGATCCTGATCGCCTCGGTGATCGCTTTGCGGTCGGACAATCTGAAGCGCCGGCTCGCCTATTCGACGGTCAGCCAGCTTTCCTACGTCATCATGGCGGCTGCCATCCTGGTCCCGATCTCCGCGATGGGGGCGGCAATCCACATCGCCGCGCACGCCTTCGGCAAGATCACGCTCTTCTTTGCCGCGGGCTCGATCTATACAGCGGCGCACAAGACCGAGGTGAGCCAGCTCGACGGCATCGGCCGGCGCATGCCCTGGACCATGGGGGCATTCGCGATCGGCGCGCTCTCGATGATCGGCGTGCCCCCGACGGCGGGCTTCATCAGCAAATGGTACATTCTGCTGGGCGCGCTCGACGCCAAGGCGACGGCGGCAATTGTCGTGATTGTCCTCAGCACAATCCTGAACGCGGCCTATTTCCTGCCAGTGGTCTACGCCGCTTTCTTCAAGAAGCCTGCGGATGACGGGGCGCACAATCACGGCGAGGCGCCGCTGCCGATTGTCATAGCGCTGTCGATCACCGCGGCCGGTACGATTGTCCTCTTTTTCCTGCCCGACCTGCCGCTTGCGCTGGCGCGGCAAATGGTCGGCTCAAGCGGATAGGGACCGGATAGGATCGGGATATGGCAGACAAGCACGACAAACCCGGTGATCTCCATTGGCTCGTCCGTCCGCAGACGATCCGGCGGCTGTGGGTCGTATTCGCGGTCGTGCTCGCCCTGACCGTCGTGGCGGGCCTCTTCGTCGACCTGCCTGGCCATTTCGTCTGGGACGGAGAGTTCTGGTTCTTCGCCGCTTACGGCTTCGCCACCTGCGCTGCCATGGTCTTCGGCGCCAAGGCGCTCGGGATCTTCCTCAAGCGGCCGGACAATTACTATGACGATTGATCAGATCTCACCGGGCCTGGTCCTGATCGTCAGCGCCTTCGCGCTGCCGTTTCTGCGCGGCTGGCTGCGCGCCGCACTGATCCTGCTCGGCCCGCTCGTGGCGCTCTGGCTGGTCTGGCAGATCCCCGACGGCGCGATGCTGACAACCAAATTCATGGGGCTCGATCTGGTTCCGGTGAAGGGCGACCGGCTCAGCCGATTGTTCGGGACAATATTCTGCATCATGGCCTTCGCCGGCGGGCTGTTCGCCCTGCGCCAGGCCAGGACAATCGAGCTCAGCGCCGCAATGTTCTATGCCGGCAGCGCGGTCGGCGTCGCCTTCGCCGGCGATCTGATCACCGTCTTCGTGTTCTGGGAGCTGATGGCGCTCGGCTCGACCGTGGTGATCTGGTCCTCCGATACCGATGCGGCACGCAAGGCCGGCCTGCGTTACGTGATGATCCACCTCTTGGGCGGCGTGCTGTTGATGGCGGGTATCGTCGATTTCGTCGCGGCGAAGAACACGGTCGCTTTCGGCATCGGGCCGATCCAAGAGGTGCTGACGGTCAACCGGCCCGGCACCTGGCTGATCCTCGCCGGCTTCCTGATCAATGCGGGCGCGCCGCCGCTTTCGGCCTGGCTGCCCGATGCCTATCCTGAAAGCTCGCCGACGGGCATGGTGTTTCTCTCCGCCTTCACCACAAAGACGGCGGTCTACGTGCTGTGGCGGGGCTTCCAGGGCTTCGACGTGTTGATCTGGATCGGCCTCTTCATGGTGTTCTACGGCATCATCTATGCGTTGCTGGAGAACGACATGCGGCGGATCCTGGCCTACAGCATCGTGAACCAGGTGGGCTTCATGGTCTGCGGCATCGGCATCGGCACCGACATGGCGCTGAACGGCGCGGCGGCGCACGCCTTCACGCATATCATCTACAAGGCGCTGCTGCTGATGTCGGCAGGCTCGGTGCTTTACATGACCGGCAAGCGGAAATGCACCGATCTCGGCGGGCTCTTCCAGAGCATGCCGCTCACCTGTATCTGCGGCATCATTGGCGCGCTGGCGATCTCGTCTTTCCCGCTCACCTCGGGCTTCATCAGCAAGTCGATGATCTCGCAGGCGGCGGCCGACCAGCACTTGGCGCTGGTCTGGTTCCTGCTCGCCGCCGCCTCGGCCGGCGTTTTCTTACATGCCGGCATCAAGTTCCCGTGGTTCGTCTTCTTCCAGAAGGATTCCGGCATGCGGCCGCCCGATCCGCCCTGGAATATGCGTCTTGCAATGATCCTCTTCGCGGCGCTGTGCATCGGGCTCGGCGTCTGGCCCGAGCCGCTCTATCAAATCCTGCCGCTGCAGTCGGTGACCTACAAGCCCTATACCGGCTACCACGTCGTGGAGATGCTGCAGCTCCTGCTCTTCTCCGGGCTCGCCTTCTTCGTGCTGCTGCCCTTCATGAAGCGCACGCTCACGATCAGCCTCGATGTCGATTGGTTCTGGCGCCGCTTCGGGGCCAGGCTGGCGCGCGAATTCGCGATCCGAAGCAATCGCGCCCGCGGCCTGACGGCCGACCGCATGCAGAACCGGCTGGAAAAAGCCCTGGAAACCGTTTTCCATTTCCACGGTCCCAAGGGGATCCTGGCGCGCACCTGGGATACCGGCACCACGACGCTGGTCATCGTCGGCCTGCTGGCGGCCTATCTCGTCATCTATTTCGTCTAGGACTATTTCCGCTTACGCGGGTTCGGCGCCGGCAGGAATATTTTAGCCGCCGAGGAACAGCCGGCCGACTTCGGGATCTTCGAGCAGCTCGTCGCCCCGGCCCGCCTTGGCGAGCTGGCCCGAGACCAGCACGTAGCCCAGATCGGCGAAGTCGAGGCCTTTCTTGGCGTTCTGCTCAACCATGATGATGGTCTTGCCCTCGGTTATCTGCAGATCGGCGAGGATTTCGAAGACCTGGTCGATGAAGCGGGGCTCGAGGCCGATCGAGGGCTCGTCGACCAGCAGAATGCCCGGCTCCATGACCAGCGCGCGCGAGATCTCGAGGAGCCGCCGCTCGCCGCCGGAGAGGACGCGCGCGGGCTGGCCGCGCCGCTCGGCGAGGCGCGGGTATTTCTCGAAGACTTTCTCCGCGGCCTCCTTCGCCTGCGCGTTGCGCTCCTTCAGATAGCCACCCATCCACAGGTTCTCCTCAACGCTCATGTCGGGGAAGACCGAATTGTCCTGCAGGATGTAGGCGATGCCGGCGCGCTTCAGCTTCTCGTTGGCGTTGAGACGCGTGACGTCGTTGTCGCCGACGCGGATCGTGCCGCCGAAGATACGGGTGAAGCCGTAGATCGAGTGCAGCACCGTCGACTTGCCCGCACCGTTGGGCCCGATCAGGCAGAGCGACTGGCCCGCGCCGACGCGCAAATCGAAGCCATGCAGGATCTGCATCTGGCCATAGCCTGCATTGAGCTGGTCGATGCTGAGCGCCGGCTCGCCTTCGACGAGCGCCTCGAGCGCCGCCGTTTCGGGCCCGGATTGCGCGAGCGCCTGTGCCTCGCGCGTGACATCGTCGACCGAGATGACCGTGTCGACCGCGCCCAGCCCGTAGCCGGCCGCCTTGCTGCGTTCCGCTGATGGATCGCCCTGGGCCATCTATTCCGCCCCCAGATAGGCATCGATGACGCGCTGGTCGTTCTGGATTTCCTCGGGCGGGCCTTCGGCGAGCAATTGGCCGTGCGCCAGGCAATAGATGCGCGTGGCGAGGTTCATGATGACGCGCATGTTGTGCTCGATGACGAAGAGCGTGATGCCGAGATCGGCATTGGCGCGCTTGAGGCGGTCGATGAGGCCGTTGATGAGCGTGGGATTGATGCCCGCCGTCGGCTCGTCGAGCAACAGCATGCGCGGCTCGTTCATCAGCGCCATGGCGAATTCGAGCAGCTTCTGCTGTCCGAAGGAAAGATCGCCGCCGCGCAGGAACCGCTTGGAGTAGAGCCCGACGAATTCGAGCAGCGCCTCCGATTTGTCGGCGACCTCCGGCGGATGGCGGCGCAGCATCGTCGTCAGGCGTGCGCCGCGATGCGGCGTGCTGACGGCCATGTTCTCCATGCAGGTCATCTTGGGATAGATGCGGGTCTGCTGGAATGTGCGCAGGAGCCCACGTCGGGCGATGCGCGGCACGCGTAATTTGGTGATTTCCCGGCCCGCGAAGCTGATCGAGCCCGAATCCACTGGGTGAAAGCCGACGATCGTGTTGAAGAGCGTCGTCTTGCCCGAGCCGTTGGGGCCGATAAGTCCGACGATCTCGCCCTCGCCCACATTGACGCTTACGTCGCGGTTGGCGGTCACGCCACCGAAGCTTTTGGAGACACGGTCGACGGAGAGCAGCGCGGTCATCGGGCGACCTCCGCCGTCGCATCGACGCGCTCGCCCACGAGCTGCGGCCAGCGGCTGCGGATCCAGCCCATGATGCCTTCGGGAAAGAACACCACGATGATGATGACCAGAAGGCCGAGCGCGATGTTCTGGAAGCCGAGGAGATAGGTCCAGAGGAGCTCCTTGGTGGCGTGGAAGAGCACCGCGCCGATCAACGGCCCCCACAGGCTGCCCTTGCCGCCCAGCACCGCCATCAGCACCATCCAGACGCCGAGGCCGGGACCGTCGAAGGCGGTCTCCTCGGGATCGACGAAGCGCACGATGTTGCCGTAGAGCGCGCCGCAGATGCCGAGGAAGAAGCCGCTGACCGACCAAGCCGCGACCTTGTAGACCGTGGTCGCGATGCCCATCGCCTCGGCCTTGTCCTCGTCGTCGCGGATCGCGTTGATGGCGAGGCCGAAGCGGGTCGAGTAGAGCCAGCGCAGGAAGAGGATCGTTACCGCCGCCAACGCGAAGCACAGGAAGTAAAAGACCAACGACTTGGTCTGATCGCTGGCCCGGCCGCGGCCCGGCAGGTCGGGCATGGTGAGGCCGGAGCCGGCGCCGACATATTCCCAGTTGGCGAAGATCTGCGCGATGAAGATGCCGAGCGCGAGGGTGCCGATGGCGAAGTAGTGGCCACGCAGCCCAAGGATCACGAAGCCGAAGACGATCGCCAGCGCAAAGCCGATCAGCGCCGCCGCCACGAGACCGGGCGCGAGGCCGCCCAGATACTGCCCCATGGTAAGCGCCAACGCCTCGCCCTGCTCGCCCGCGGCGGTGTAGGCGCGCATATCGGTAAACGGCGCGATCTGGACGATGGCCGAGAGATAGAGACCGGCGCCGAAGAAGACGATGTTGCCGAAGGAGTTGTAGCCGAGCTGGCCGCCCATCGTGTCCCAGGTATAGGCGACGATCACCATCACCCAGAAGATCGAGAGCTGCTTGACGATCGCCGGGAACAGGAAGGGCGCGGCTATGGAGATCGCGCCGAAGACGAGGCAGAAGACAATGAACCGCCGGGAGGCGCCGCCGCCGCGCAAGGCCGCCGCGCCGGTCATACGAGATACTTTCGCTGCAGGGCGAGGCGGACGCTCCGATAGAGCAGGACCGCGAGCAAGAGCCCGGTGACGAAGGCGACCTGATAGCTGGTCCCGATCACGAATTCGGCGACCTTTTCCGCAGCGCCGAGGCCGAGGCCCGCCACGATCACCCCAGTCACATTGCCGAGACCGGCGATGATGACGATCATGAAGGCGCGGACCGTGTAGATGAGGCCGGTGAAGGCGTGGATCGTCAGCGTCATCGAGACCAGCACGCCCGCCGCCCCGCACAGCGCCGCGTTGAGCGCGTAGGTGCGGGCGTAGACCCGGTTGGCATCGATCCCCATGAGGCGGGCCGCCCGCGCGTTCTGGGCCACCGCCCGGATCGCCTGCCCGTCGCGGGTGTATTTCAGATAGAAAGCGAGAAAACCGCCGACGACGAGGGCAAAGACGAGCGCGACCAAGCGCACGCGCTCGATCACCAAATCGCCCATATCCGTCCGCCAGGCCGACCAGGTGCCCATGTTGTGGCGGGCAATGACGTCATCGGCGGAGAAAACGCCGTTCATGAACTGCTGAAGCAGGATCGAAATGCCGAAGGTCGCCAGGATCGAGGTGAACATGTCCCGGTCGACGATGCGGAAGATCACCAGCCGGTAGAGCACCCAGCCAATCGCGTAGAGCGCCGCCGGCGCAAAGAGCAGCGCCCATAACGCGTGAATGCCAGGCCAGTCCACCGTCACGCCGAGGGCGCCGATGTCGAGGGTCCATTGCCGCGATGTGTAGAAGGCGACGAACCCGCCGAAAATGACGAACTCGCCTTGCGTCAGGTTGATGATGTTCATGACGCCCCAGACCAGCGCCATGCCGTAGGCGATCAGCGCGAAGACCGCGCCGATCATGATGCCGTCGATGATGAGATTGAGCAGGCCGACCGGGTTGGCGGCCAGCAGTTGGATGTTGTCAATCATCGCCAGCACCGGCCCGCATCAAACAAAATCCCCCGCGCTCATGATCGCGAGCGCGGGGGAATAGGCCTAGCCATTTCCCAGCCTTACCGCTTGTCCCAGCTCGGGATCGGGTGGCGGATCTTCGACGACGCCCACTTCGTGGGGGCGACGACCTTGTACTGCCCGTCCTGGATTTGGAAGAGCACCATCGGTTTGGCGGTGTTCTTGCCGGTCGGATCGAACTTCACGTTGCCGTAGAAGGTCTGCATTTCCGTCGCGGCGAGCGCATCGCGGACCTTGGCCGTGTCGAACGAGTTGGCCCGCTGGAACGCATCGGCGTAGACGAGCACCGCCGCGGCCGA
>CAZBRE010000032.1:0-22679 GCA_964494065.1 uncultured Alphaproteobacteria bacterium | reverse complement strand
CCCTTGGCGTGCCCGGAGACCACGAGGACGTCCGGCTTCACCAGCTTCACCTTCTGGAGAATGCCCTTCATGTCGGAGAGATCGCGCGGCAGCCGCCCATCCACGACGATCTTCATGCCGTAGCGCTTGGCATCGTCGATGACGCCGGCGCGCACGTCCTGCGAGAACGGATCGTTCTCGAAGGCGAGCGCGACCTTGAGCGTATTCGGGTTCCTGCCTGCCTCCTTGGCTTTCTCCGCCGCCAGGGCGATCGCGCTGGCAAGGTATTGCTCGGACGTCGAGAGCACCGCAAAGAGATACTTGTAGCCCTTGGTGAAGAGCGAGCGGGAGGCGCCGTTCGCCTCGACCATCGGAATATTGTACTTCTCGGTGACCGGGACGATGGCCCTGGTAAGCCCGGAGCTGTATGGCCCGAGCATGTATTTGACCTTGTCCTGGTTAATCAGGCGCTCGGCAAGCTGGGCGCCGCGGGAGCCGCGCGACTCGTCGTCGTAATAGATGACCTTGAGCTTGTACTTCTTGCCGCCGACCATCACCCCGCCCATCGCGTTCAGCTTCTCGACCGCGAGGTTGTAGCCGTTCATCGTGTGCTTGCCGTTGGTCGAATACTTGCCCGACTTGGAGACGGCCGCGCCGAGCACGATGGTGTCGCCCTCGACCTTCGCACCGGCTGGCAGAGAGAAAATGCCTATGGCGACACACGCCGCAACTCCACCCAATAGAAAAGACGTCCTATTTGGCGAATTCATGATTTTCCTCCCATGCATTTTTGTTTGGCCAACGGGTGGCCCCACCCGTAAGGCACAGCCAGTACCGCATTAAACGCATTAGCCGGTCCGACCGCAAGAAAGCGCAACGGGGCACCGGTCAATTCACAGCATATATCGAATGATAGAGAATCGTACCGGGAGCTAGTATATCAGCTGGCGGAATCGGGGATTTGCGAACAAATTCCTTGTAGCCATCGCAAATGCCGCGTCCAAGGCCTGACGAGTCCCGGCGGGAACTGCATCTTTGACCACGCCGGATCCTTGGGTTGTGATCTCGGCGACAACCGTATTGGATTTGGAGCTCAAGACTTTCCAGGTAATCTCAAAGAAGGCCTTGCCTTTGGTTTGCCATTCTCCAGCAACGTAGCGCTGCAGACAAAAGTCGTATTTATAATCGTCAAACACAGCTGCTACTTGCAGATCCGCCGACGAGGGCCCGCCTGTTTTAAAAAGTCTGTCCGGATCGCCAATCACGCGAATACCGACGGCCTTTGCTTCACGATGGAACGTGTGCGTATACCGCCGCTTCGATGCGTCGCTCAGCCCCCCGCTCCGCCACACCGGGTTACGTCGCGCAATGCAGAAAATTCCGGTGCGAACGATCCCCATGCGGTGGCCGGAATCGAACTTAACCACAACATTTGAGACCTCGACGGTCTTCGACTTATTGGTGACCGCATATTGGCCGACCTGTTTGCCGACGGCCGATTGAACCGCCACCTCTTGGACCGTATTGCATGCCGACATTGCCACTGCCGCAAATCCCAGCGCAAAGATCGTGGCAACATGTTTTGATTTCCCGCCAATCGTCACGATCCATGGCGATCCTGCTGCAGATCTATTTATCGTCCGCATCAGCCTCTCCCCCTGTTCAGCTCCAGCTTGACGCCATCCAGCGAAGAACCAGAACCGTTTATGCGTGATACACCGCCGTTCATGATTAGCGGCTTGCTCGTTCGCGGTAACTACACGCAACAATACCTTCGCCTTATGGTTTTACAAGTTCGGCGGTCGCTATCTGATTGGATCTGCGGTTGATGTCGGCACCGGCCTGCTTGCCGCGTTCGAACGCAAGAGGTAGATTAGCGCATCAGATTTCCGACGCCCCCTGGAGCCTAAATCATGGAAATGACCGGCGAATACCGGATCCCTGCGCCGCGCGAGGAGGTCTGGCGCGCGCTCAACGACCCGGACGTGTTGAAGGAATGCATACCGGGTTGTGAGGAACTGGAGAAAGTCTCAGATACCGAGTTCACCGCGAAAGTGAAGATGAAGGTGGGGCCGGTCAGCGCGCGCTTCACCGGAGCCGTCACGCTGGAGGACCTCAATCCGCCGGAAAGCTATTCGATCGTCGGCGAAGGCAAGGGCGGCGCGGCCGGCTTCGCCAAGGGTGGCGCCAAGGTCATGCTGGACGAGGATGGCGAGGGCACGGTGCTGCGCTACGAGGCGGATGCGAAGGTCGGCGGCAAGCTGGCGCAGATCGGCTCGCGCCTCATCGCTGGCACCGCGAAGAAGCTCGCCGACAAGTTCTTCAGTGCCTTCGCGGAAACGGTGGCGCCCGGAAGCACGACGGAAGCCGAAACCGTCGATGGATGAGGCCGGGGGCGAAATCAGCGCCGAACCCGTGGTGCGGCGCGGGCTGGCCTGGCCCTTTTGGGTGCTGGGTTTGATCGGCGCGCTGTGTGCGATCGTCTATGTCTTCGTGATTGCGGCGGCCTAATCGCAGGCGCGCAACAACACGTTAACTATTCCAAACTTGACGCGTGGCGGCGCGACAAAGACACTAAGCTCATCACGGGTTCAAAGCGCTTCGGATCGCGGACCAGGCCGCGCCAGCGCTATGCCATATGAACGATAACGCGGCGGTATACGCCGAAGTCTCTGGGAGGGAGGACGGATGTCAGTCACCGTGTCCATGACGCTGAACGGCAAACAAGTCTCGGCGGATGTCGAGCCGCGCACCTTGCTCGTTCAGTATATTCGCGAGCATATCGGCCTGACGGGAACGCATGTCGGCTGTGACACCAGCCAGTGCGGCGCCTGCGTGGTCCATGTGGGCGGCAAGTCGGTGAAGTCCTGCACCATGCTCGCGGTCCAGGCCGAGGGCGCCGACGTCACCACCATCGAGGGTCTCGCCAGCAACGGCGAGCTGCATCCGATGCAGGCGGCGTTCCGCGAAAACCACGGCCTGCAGTGCGGTTTCTGCACCCCCGGCATGATCATGAGCGCGATCGACCTCGTCAGTCGCAACGCCTCGCCGAGCGACAGCGATGTCCGCGAGTGGCTCGAAGGCAACCTGTGCCGCTGCACCGGATACCACAACATCGTGAAGTCGATCCGGGCCGGCGCCGAAGCGATGAAGGGGTAGTGCCATGACCGATACAGGAATCGGCGCAAGCGTCCGCCGCGTGGAGGACCAGCGCTTCATTACCGGCCGTGGACATTATGTCGACGACATCACCCTCCCCGGCCAGTGCCACGCGGTCTTCATCCGCTCCGATCAGGCGCATGCCGAGCTGAAGAGCATCAATACGGTGCAGGCCGCGAGCGCGCCCGGCGTGATCGCGGTGCTGACCGGCGCCGAGGTGGCTGCCGACGGCGTCGGCGGCTTGCCCTGCGGCTGGGGCATCACCTCGATCGACGGCAACCCGATGGTCGAGCCGGCATGGCCGATCCTTGCGCAGGACCGTGTCCGCTTCGTGGGCGACGCGGTCGCTGTGGTGATCGCAGAAACGCGCACGCAGGCGCTGGATGCCGCCGAACTGGTTGAAGTGTCGTACAATCCGCTGCCCGCGATCATCGCCACGGCCGACGCTGTCAAAGACGGCGTGCCGCAGCTTTGGCCGGAAGCCGCGAACAACACCTGCTTCCATTGGGCAATCGGCGAGAAGGAGCCGACCGACAAGGCCTTCGCCGAGGCGGCGCATGTCACGAAGCTTCAGATCGTGAACCAGCGCCTGATCCCCAACGCAATGGAGCCCCGCTCGGCGATTGCCAACTTCGAGGCGGCGACGGGCGATCTGACGCTCTACTGCACCTGCCAGGCACCGCACGCCATGCGGCTCCTGCTGGGCGCCTTCGTGCTGCAGCAGCCGGAGCACAAGTTCCGTGTGGTCTCGCCCGACGTGGGCGGCGGCTTCGGCTCGAAAATCTATCCCTATGCCGAGTTCGCGGTCCTGTGCTGGGCCTCGAAGCGGATCGGGCGGCCCATCAAGTGGACCGCGGTTCGCTCGGAGTCCTTCATTACCGATGCGCACGGCCGCGACCATGTGTCCGAAGCCGAGCTGGCGATGGACAAGGACGGCAAGTTCCTCGGCCTGCGGGTGAATACGATCGCCAATCTCGGCGCCTATCTGTCCGCTTTCGGGCCGTTGATCCCGACCTATCTCTACGCCACGCTGTTTGCCGGCCAGTACACCACCCCCGCGATCTATGCGGAGGTAAAGGCGGTGTTCACCAATACGACACCGGTGGATGCCTATCGTGGGGCCGGCCGGCCGGAAGCCACGTATTTGCTCGAGCGGATCATCGAGAAGGCGGCGGGAGAGCTGGGCATGGACCCGGCCGAACTGCGCCGGCGGAACTTCATTGCGCCGGACGCCTTCCCCTATCAGACGCCTGTGGCGCTGATGTACGATTCCGGCGATTACGGGGCGGCGCTCGACAAGGCACTCGATCTCTCCGACCGCAAGGGCTTCGAGGCCCGGCGCGAGGCCTCGGCCAAGGATGGCAAGCTCCGCGGGATCGGCTTCTCGCTGCCGATCGAAGCGACCGGGGCGGCGCCCTCGGCGATCGCCGGACAGTTGGGCGCCCGTGCGGGCCTCTACGAGTCGGCGACGGTCCGGTTCAACGCCACCGGATCGGTTACCGTGATTTCCGGCTCGCACTCCCATGGCCAGGGCCACGCCACGACGTTTGCACAGTTGGTCTCGGACCATCTCGGCGTGCCCTTGGAGAACGTCGATGTCGTCGAGGGCGATACCGCACGATCGGCTTTCGGCATGGGCACCTATGGCTCACGCTCGCTCTCGGTGGGCGGAAGCGCCATCGTCAAGGCGGCCGACAAGATCATCGAGAAGGGCAAGAAGATCGCCGCCCACTTGTTGGAGGCCTCGGTGGGCGACATCGAGTTCGCCGGCGGGAACTTCACCGTCGCGGGCACGGACAAGACGCTCAATATCGCCGAGGTCGCCTTCGCGGCCTATGTCCCGCACAACTATCCGCTGCCGACGGGCGATCCCTCGCAGGACGAAAATGCGCTGGAGCCCGGGCTGGAGGAACAGGCGTTCTTCGACCCGGTGAACTTCAACTTCCCGTTCGGGGCGTATATCTGCGAAGTCGAAATCGACCCCGAGACCGGCGTGGTCGAGGTGGCGAGCTTCACGGCCGTCGACGATGTAGGACGGATCATCAACCCGATGATCGTCGAGGGCCAGATCCATGGCGGTGTCGTGCAGGGAATCGGCCAGGCACTGCTGGAAGGCAGCGTCTATGACGACAGCGGCCAGCTTTTGTCCGGCTCGTTCATGGACTACACGATGCCGCGCGCCGACGACATGCCCAACTTCAAGACCGGCACCAACGAAACGCCCTGCCCGATGAACCCGCTCGGCGTGAAGGGCTGCGGCGAGATCGGCACCATCGGCGCCACGCCGGCCGTGATCAATGCGGTGCTGAACGCGCTTGGCAGCGTCGGCGTCACAGACATAGCGATGCCAGCCACACCACAACGGGTATGGCAGGCCATTCAGTCCGCGAAAGCGGCGGCCGAGTAAGGGAGGCAATCACAAATGTACAGCTTCGAATATTCCAAACCCGCCTCCCTTGGAGAGGCCGAGAGCGCGGTCGGCGAGGACGCTATCCTGCTCGCCGGCGGCATGACGCTTATCCCGACGCTGAAGCAGCGTCTGGCGAGCCCCGACCAACTCATCGATCTGAGCGGGATCGGCGATCTCGTCGGCATCAACGTCTCGGGCGACACGGTCACCATCGGCGCCATGACGACCCATGGCGAGGTCGCCGCCAGCAAGGACGTGGCAGGCGCCATCCCGGCCCTGGCCGCGCTGGCGGAGACGATCGGCGACCCGGCGGTACGCAATCGCGGCACCATCGGCGGCTCGATCGCCAACAACGACCCGGCCGCCGACTATCCGGCCGCGGTCGTTGGCCTCGGCGCGACGGTCAAGACCAACAAGCGCGAGATCGCGGGCGACGACTTCTTCACCGGGCTCTTCGAAACGGCGCTCGATGAGGGCGAGATCGTCACCTCGGTCTCCTTCCCGGTACCGGAAAAAGCGGGCTACTCCAAGTTCCCCAATCCGGCCTCGCGCTATGCCATCGTCGGCGTCTTCGCGGCCAAGACCAGCGGCGGCGCCCGCGTGGCGGTGACCGGCGCAGGTCCCTGCGTCTTCCGGGTCGGCGACATGGAAAGCGCGCTCGACGGCAACTGGTCGCCGGACGCCGTTGCCGGCGTCTCGGTTTCGGCCGGCGGGCTCAACGAGGACATCCACGCCAGCGCCGAGTATCGGGCGCATCTGGTGACGGTGATGGCCAAACGGGCCGTGGCGGCTTCGTAGAGCGTAGCTGAGAGACCGCCATTTCGGGGCGTTTGGCCCGATTTGGCCGGATTTGAGACGATTTTGGGCAGGGGTGGATGAAAATCCGCCCCTGCCCGCTTTCGTGCCGGCCGATGACAGCCGGGGCGCCAGGCACTAAGTATTAGACATGCGGGGCAACTGATAACTCCCAAGTGGAAAGGGACCGAATTGGGTGCGATACCAACGTCCGTCGAGGACACGCTCGACCTGCTGGCCAAGGGCAACTATGTCGCCGACAAGAGCCTCGCCACCGCCGTTTTCCTGAGCCTGAAGCTCAACCGCCCGCTTTTCCTCGAAGGCGAGGCGGGCGTCGGCAAGACCGAGATCGCCAAGGTGCTGTCGGAGACCCTGGGCCGCGATCTGATCCGTTTGCAGTGCTACGAAGGGCTCGACGTCGCCAGCGCGGTCTATGAATGGAACTATTCCGGCCAGATGATCGAGATCCGCCTGGCCGAGGCCGAGGGTGTGGCCGATCGCGACCGCTTGCGCGACGACATTTTCGATGAGCGGTTCCTGGTGAAACGCCCCTTGCTCCAGGCGCTCGAGCCGCATGACGGCGGCCCGCCGGTGCTGCTGATCGACGAGCTCGACCGTACCGACGAGCCCTTCGAGGCGTATCTCCTGGAGGTGCTTTCCGACTTTCAGATCACGATCCCGGAGATCGGCTCGATCCGCTCCGAAAGGCCGCCGATCGTGGTGGTGACGTCGAACCGGACGCGCGAGATCCACGACGCGCTCAAGCGCCGTTGTTTCTACTACTGGGTCGACTACCCCGACGCCGAGCGCGAGCTTGAGATCCTGAAGATCAAGGCGCCCGAGGCCGGCGAGGAGCTTGCCCGCCAGGTCGTGGCCTTCGTGCAGAAGCTGCGCGAGATGGATCTTTTCAAGCTGCCCGGGGTTGCCGAGACGATCGATTGGACGAGCGCGCTCACCCAGCTCAACGTGATCTCGCTCGATCCGGAAAGCATCGATTCCACGCTTGGTGCGTTGCTCAAGTATCAGGATGACATTTCGCGCATCCAGGGCAGCGAGGCCGCGGGTATCCTCGACCAGATCCGCAAGGAACTCGCGGCGGCCGGCGCTTCCTAAAGGACACGCGCGATGACCGAACAGCCGCCCGTGCCCAGCCTGCCCGACGACGAGGGCGGCGGCCGGTTGGCCGAGAACATTATGCATTTCGGACGCGTGCTGCGCGCCGCCGGCCTGCCGATCGGGCCGGGCCGCGTGCTCGATGCGATCGAGGCGGTGCGGGCCGTCGGTATCGACGACCGCGACGATTTCTATTGGACGCTGCACGCCGTCTTCGTTAACCGGCGCGACCAGCGCGACCTCTTCGATCAGGCCTTCCACGTTTTTTGGCGCAACCCGAAGCTGCTGGAACGCATGCTCGCGACCATGCTGCCCTCGATCGACGTGCCGATGGAGGAGGACAAGGAGCTCTCCCGGCGCATCGCCGACGCCATGAACCTGGGCAACGACCCGGGCCAGGGCGACGGCAAGGAGGAGGAAAAGGAGGAGATCATCTTCGATGCGGCGATGACCTTCTCCGACCGCGAGCTTCTGCAGAAGCAGGACTTCGAAGCGATGAGCGCCGAAGAAGTGCGCCAGGCGCGCGCCATCATTGCCCGGATGCGCCTGCCGATCATGGATGTGGCGACCAGGCGCCACAGGCCCGACAAACAAGGCGCCCGCATCGACATGCGCGCGACGTTGCGCAAGGCCTTGCGCTCGGGCGGCCGCGACATTCCGCTCGCCAGGCGCAGCCGGCGCCGGCGCCATCCGCCGCTGGTAATCCTCTGCGATATCTCAGGCTCAATGAGCCGCTATTCGCGCATGCTGCTGCACTTCATGCACGCGCTCACCAACGACCGGGACCGGGTGCACACTTTCCTGTTCGGCACGCGGCTTTCCAACATCACCCGGCATCTCCGCTACCGCGACGTCGACATGGCGCTCGACAAGATCGGCGAGAGCGTCGACGACTGGTCGGGCGGCACGCGGATCGGCTCCAGCCTTGCCGAGTTCAATCGGATCTGGTCGCGGCGGGTCCTGGCGCAGGGCGCCGTCGTGCTGCTGATCACCGACGGCCTCGACCGCGAGGGCGGCGAGGTTTTGGCCAGCGCCATGGAGCGGCTGCACAAATCCTGTCGCCGCCTCATCTGGCTGAACCCGTTGTTGCGTTATGACGGATTCGAGCCAAAATCACAGGGGATCAAGGCGATCCTCCCGCATGTGGACGAGTTCCGGACGATCCACAATCTGGAGAGCCTGAGCGATCTGGCCGAAGCCCTCGGGCGGCCGGGGCCGCGGCGGGCGGAAGGCGTCAGCAGCTGGCTGGAGAAAATGGAATGAGCGCCGAACACGATAACGTGCTGGAAGCCGCAGCCGACTGGCTCGCGGCGGGCAAGGGCGTGGCGCTGGCCACGGTCGTGACCACATGGGGATCCTCGCCGCGCCCGGCCGGCAGTCAACTTGCTGTGGACGAGACGGGTGCGATGGTGGGATCGGTCTCTGGAGGGTGCATCGAAGGCGCCGTGGTGACCGAAGCCATCGGCGCCATTGAAGACGGCAAGCCGCGCCTGCTCGATTTCGGCGTGAGCGACGAGCAGGCCTGGGAGGTGGGTCTCGCCTGCGGCGGCAAGGTCCAGGTCTTTGTCGAGAAGATGGAATGAAACGCGCGGTTCTTGAGACTGTCCTGACGGCGCGCGCCGAGGCGCGGCCGCTGGCACTCGCCACGGAGCTCAAGACCGGGCTTCAGTGCGCGCTCGGACCGGATGGGAAGAGCACGGGCGATCTCGACGCCTCCGAGCAGCTCGAAAATGCCGCATCCGAAGCGCTGCGCAACAACAGCCCGGTAACCGTCGACGGGCCGAACGGTGCCATTTTCGTGCAACCGTTCAATCCAGCCTTGCGGATGTACATAGTCGGCGCCGTGCATATCGCGCAGGCGCTCGCCCCGATGGCGGCGCTTGCCGGCTATGAGGTGACCGTAATCGATCCGCGTGGGTCCTTCGCTACGCCCGAACGCTTTCCGGGCGTCAAACTGTCGACCGATTGGCCCGACGAGGCGATCGGCCGGGCACCACCGGACAGCCGGACGGCCGTTATCACGCTGACCCACGATCCCAAGCTCGACGATCCGGCGCTGATTGCGTCATTGAAGTCGGAGGCCTTCTACATCGGCGCGCTCGGCAGCCGGAAGACCCATGGTCTGCGGCAGGAACGGCTGCGTGCGGAGGGCTTCGACGACCGAACGATCGCGCGCATTCACGGGCCGATCGGTCTCGCGCTCGGCGGCCGCTCGCCGGCCGAGATCGCCATCGCAACCTTGGCCCAGGCGACCCAAGTCCTGCATGAAACCGATCCGCGCGCGAGGTCGGCGGCGTGAAATTCGGGCGCGTCCCGCTTGAGGACGCCGACGGTGCGATCCTCGTTCATACGATCAAGACCGGCCAGGCGACGATCCGAAAGGGCACGCGGCTCGGCGCCCCGCAGCTGTCCGCGCTGCGGGCCGAAGGGCTCGAAAGCGTCATGGTCGCGCGCCTCGAGCCCGACGACGCCGATGAGAACGCGGCCGCAAGCGCAATCGCGAACGCCGCCACGGGGCCCTGTGTCTCGCACAGCGATGCGGCGAACGGGCGTTGCAACCTGATCGCCGAGACGCAAGGCCTTGTCCTGCTCGATCGCGCCCGCATCGATGCATTGAATGCGATCGATGAAGGGGTGACGATCGCGACCATCGAGCCGTTCGGCCTCGTGCAACCGGGCGACCTGATCGCCACGATCAAGATCGTCCCCTTCGCGGTTGCCCAAGCGACGGTCGATCGCTGTGTCGAAGCGGCGCGCACCCCGAACCCCATCGTCACCGTCGCCGCCTTTGCACCGAAACGCGTGGGCCTGCTGCAGACGGTGATGCCCGGCGCCCGGCAATCGCTGGTCGAGAAGATGAGCCAGGCAAGCCGCGAGCGGGTGGAAAACCTGGGCGGAACATTCGTCGATGCCGGCACGTGCGATCACGACGAGCAGGCCGTTGCAGCGGCCTTGGACTCACTGGCCGCGCAATCCTGCGATATCGTGCTGGTGCTCGGCGCCTCGGCGATCGCCGACCGACGCGACGTCGTGCCGGCGGCGGTCGAACACGCCGGCGGTCGTGTCCTGCGCTTCGGCATGCCGGTCGATCCCGGGCACCTCACATTGCTGGCCGAGCTGGGATCGATGACCGTCCTGGGTGTCCCCGGCTCCTCGCGCTCGCCACGGCGTCAGGGCTTCGATTGGCTGCTACAGCGCCTCTTCGCCGGCCTGGCGATCGATGAAGATGCCATTGCACATATGGGCGTGGGCGGGTTGTTGAAGGAAATCCCCGAGCGACCGATGCCGCGCCGCATTGCCGAGCCCGGCCGGAGGCCGCCTGTGGCCCACTATATTGCCGGTCTGGTCCTCGCTGCCGGGCAGTCGCGCCGCATGGGCGCGCGGAACAAGTTGCTGGCCGAGATTGATGGCGTCGCCATGGTGCGCCGGGTGGCCGAAGCGGTGATTGCCTCAAAGGCCGAGCCCGTGCTGGTCGTGACGGGGCACGAGGCGGATCGGGTGCGGGACGCGCTCGACGGACTGGCGGTCGGTTTCGTCGATAATCCGGACTTTAAGGACGGCATCAGTGCTTCGCTGCGTCACGGCCTGGCCGCATTGCCGCAGGACTGCGACGGCGTGCTGGTCTGCCTGGGCGACATGCCGCGCGTCGATGCGGCGATGCTCGACAAGCTGATCGCGGCCTTCGCACCGGAGCGCGGCAAGGACATCTGCGTGCCGGTGCATCAGGGCAAGCGTGGGAATCCGGTGCTGTGGGGCAAACGCCATTTCGCCGAGATGCGCGACGTCGCCGGCGATGTCGGGGCCAAGCACCTGATCGGCCGGAACGCCGAAGCGGTTCAGGAGGTCGCAATCGATCAGGACGGGGTGCTGATCGATGTCGACTCACCCGATGCGCTCGCCGCGCTGACCGCACGGGGCAATCCGTAAGGCGCTCGGCGTCCCGATCCGAATTTGCCGCCGCGGCGGGACCGATGATGCGTTGGAGCGGCGCGCCGCCACCCCTCCCCCGCCCGCCTCGCTGGTAGAGATCACGACCTTAAAGTAATGTTCCGCGCAACAACGTAAGTTGCGGCGCATTGCCGGGCCGCCCGACCCTCACCCATGCTCACTCTGCAGGTCCGCCGAAGGCATGAATGACACGATCCGCGGAATGCGAGTGTGGAGCGGCGTCGTTCTGTTCGGCTATGTCGCCAGCCACCTCATAAACCACGCGCTCGGCATCGTCTCGCTTTCGGCGATGGACGACGGACGCGCGGTGTTCCTGGCGATTTGGCGGAACCCGATCGGCACGCTCGCACTCTATGGCGCGCTCACGATCCATATCACGCTTACCTTGTGGTCGATCTATGCGCGCCGCAGCTTGCGCATGCACCGATGGGAACTGGTCCAGCTTCTCGTAGGCCTGGCGATACCGCCGCTGCTCGCCCAGCACATAATGGGCACGCGCGTCGTCAACGAGTTGTTCGGCATCGATACCGGCTATGTCTACGCGCTTCTAAGCTATACGCAGTTCTCCCCAAGTCTCGGCGTTCAGCAGATCATTCTGCTTTGCCTGGCGTGGACCCATGGCTGCATCGGCCTTCATTTCTGGCTGCGGCTGAAGCCCTGGTATCCGGCCTACAAGAAATGGCTCTATGCCGGGGCGCTGCTGATACCGACATTCGCCGCGTTTGGTTTCTGGCATGCGGCGGTCGAGCTCGATGTACTGCTGCGCGCGCCAGGCGAGCTGCAGAAGATATTGACCGCGATTGGCCTTCCCAACGATCGTGCTGTTGCCTTCTACAATCGTTCGCTCGCGATCGCCTGGGGCCTGATGGCGGGGCTTTTGGTTCTCGTTTTTGTCGCGCGTTCGATGCGGTTTTGGGTGCTGCGGCGGAGGGGATATGTGCGGGTGGTCTATCCCGGCGCCCAAGTCGTGGACGTGTCGAAGGGACATTCCGTGCTGGAGGCCAGTCGAATCGGCGGCGTCCCGCATGCGTCGGTGTGCGGTGGACGGGGCCGCTGCTCGACCTGCCGGATAAGGATCGGCCGGCACGACGCGCCGCTGCCGGAAGCCAAGGAGGACGAGCGCAAGGTCTTATCGAGGATTGGCGCCGCGCCCAATGTCCGGCTGGCCTGCCAGCTCCGGCCGGACACAGGGCGCATCGAGGTCACGCCCTTGCTCGCGCCGAACGCGACGGCACGTGATGTCCATGAACGCCCGGGCTATCTCGAAGGCCGCGAGGAGGAGATTGCGGTGCTGTTCGCCGACCTTCGCGCGTTTACCGAGCTCGCCGAGAAGAAATTGCCTTTCGACGTGGTCTTCATGCTCAACCGCTATTTCAGCGCCATGGGCGAGGCAGTGGAAGACGTCGGAGGACATCTCGACAAGTTCATCGGCGACGGCGTCATGGCGCTGTTCGGTGTCGGCAACAACCGGCGCCAGGGCTGCCGCCAGGCGATTTCGGCCGCGCGCGCGATGGGCGAAAAGCTGGAGGAACTCAATCGCGCGCTGAAGAACGAACTCGACGCCCCCTTGCGCATCGGGATCGGCATTCATGCCGGGCCGGCGATCGTCGGGGAGATGGGCTACGGCAAGGCCGTTAATCTGACCGCGGTCGGCGATACCGTGAATACGGCCAGCCGATTGGAGACGCTCACCAAGACCTACAAGGCGCAGCTCGTGCTATCGCAGCGCGTAGCCGACTATGCCGAGATCGACCTCGGCGACCTGCCACTCGAGGAGGTCGCGATCCGCGGCCGGCAGGAAGCCTTGTCGATCCGCATCGCGGAGTGGACGTCGCAATTGCCGGCGACGGGCGTGCGCGCCGAACAACGGATCGCACAGCAAGAGGCCAGAACCTCGTAGACAATACGCGGTGTTTCAGGAGCCGCGGCGGCGCCTCAGGGCGGCGACTTTCCGCTTGAGCTCTTCGTACTCGGCGCAGCCGAAGGCGCACAGCTTGTCGAGCTTGACCAGTTGCGCTTCCGCCTTCGGCAAGTCGCCGAGACGAACATAGAGCTCGCCCAGATACTCGTTGGCGCCCTTGTGATTGGGATCGACGGCCAATGCCCGTTGATAATAGGTCAAGGCGTTCTTCAGATCGCCCGTCTCGCGATAGCTGAAGCCAAGATAGTTGAGCGCGTCGGTATTGCGCGGCTCCTTGGAGACCACGTCGCGCAGCAGCGGTATCGCCGCCCCGTAGTCGCGGGCCTTCACCTTCTCTACCGCAGCAGCGTAGGTGGATTTCTGCTTGGCCGGCATCTTACTGCCGCTGTCGCTGCCCATGGCCATCGCACCGGCGGCGCCAAACGCGACCCCGGCCGCGATCATGCCGATCGCCACGAGCTTCGGAAAATTCTGCATAGTCGCCAAGCCTCCACTAGCCGTTACGCGGCTCCAGTTCAGCCGCCACAGACAACCTAGCGTTACCTAGGCCCCAATTCCGGCAATTTGAAGACTTTTCCGGACAACTTCCCGTGACGGGCGGCCTTGCAGGACGCGGCCGCCCGGCGGGTCATTGCCTGATTGGCCAGCTCGGTGGGCGTGTCAATGCGCCATGAAGATCGGAACGGTCATGTGGTGCAGAATGTGCCGGCTCGCACCACCCATCACCAGCTCGCGAAGCCGCGAACGACCGTAGGCGCCCATGACCACGAGATCGTATCCGCCGTCGCTGATCCTCGACAAAAGCATGTCGCCGACCTGGACATCGTCGGCAATGATCTGTGCGGCCTCGACCTTGACGCCGTGGCGGGCGAAATGCAGTGAGATGTCGGCTCCCGGCAGGTCACCCAGCGGATCGCGGGTCTCCTTGGGATTGACCGCCAAAACCGTGACCTGCGACGCACCCTCAAGGAACGGCAAGGCGTCATTCACCGCCCGCGCCGCCTCACGGCTACCATTCCAGGCCACCAGGACGCGCTTGCCAATGCTGCTGAACTTGCCGGCATAGGGGACGATCAAGACCGGCCGGCCGGAAAACAGGACCACGTGCCCGGGGACATCGATGTCGTCGGCGGGCGCGTCTCCGTCGGGGTCGGTCTGCCCGACTACGCAGAGATCGCCATAACGGGCGTGCAACGCCAGAACCTCGTCGATCGGCCCCTCCCCGATCCGCATTTCCGCGGTCAGGCCGGCCGCCTTGGTCGCTTTCTCGAAATTCTCGGCAGCCTTGGCCGCGGCCTCGGCTGATGCTTTTGCCTGCATTTCAATGACGTCGGGGCCGACCTGGGCCGCGACATACGCCGGCAAATAGGCAGGGGCCTTCACATACACCCCGGTCAGATGGGCATCGAACCGCCCGGCGAGTTCGGTGGCGACGTTAATGCGTTCTTCGTGGTTTTTGGAGTCGTCGACGTGAACCACGATGTCCTTGATGGTCATGCTGTTGCCTCGCTTACAAATCGATAACTGCCCCAAGTGGCTCCCGGTGCATGATGCCATTCATGGCCCGGCGGCACCGATCAAACATTGATACATATCAAGGTTCAAGGGCTGCCTGGGGTCAAGGTTCAAGGGCGGATTGGGGCTGGGCAACAGGCATTCCGACGACGCAACGACCCAAGCGATAGCGAGAATCCTTGCGAATTCTCGGCCGTAGCTTGCGCAGCCGAGCCGCCTGGCGGCGCCAAACATTTACTGATGCGATTGGTGTGGTGGGACGCTGAGATTGGGGCGGGAAACGTGGATGCGGTGTCGCTTGGATCGCGACAAGGCGCTCAGCAACGCCTTCGTTTGGGGAGGGATTAAGCTACTGTTCGTGCCATGCCCGCGCCCATTGGACGGCACGGGCAAGCTCGCAAACGATTGAGATCGATGGAACCTGGTGCGGCTGGAGAGACTTGAACTCCCACGGGCTTATCGCCCACATGGACCTGAACCATGCGCGTCTACCAATTCCGCCACAGCCGCGATCGGTCCTAATTCAGGCGTTAGTTGAGTGTGGTGCGGCCGACAGGACTTGAACCTGTACAGGGTTTCCCCCACAGCGACCTCAACGCTGCGCGTCTACCAATTCCGCCACGGCCGCATAAAACCGGGCCCCGCGATCGCCTGCATCGCGGGCCGACCTTGTATCATCCTCCTAACAGCGATGTGTAGTGCAAAATAGGGACTGCCGCACGGCCTCGCAAGCACCGTCAAATAGCGAATTTGCCGCGCCTATTCGAGTGCGGATTGCAGTATCGCGGAGGCCCGCGGGACGGCCGCACCTCGCGGCGATCGCCGCAAGGAGGGCGTCGTAAGAGTACGTACAATATAAGAAAGCGACGGCAGAAATTGCCCCGGATTCTTTGATATATTCGTTAATTCACGCCGACTCACGACTAACCGATTACGCGGTGATTGAAGGCAAAATCAACTTAGTCTATAGCGTGACTTAGCGGACCAAAGAATTCGATCCACTTCGCGCGTGCCAACAAAATCTTGCATTTTCCCCGGCTGGGCATCAAAGTTGCCAGCAAAACCTGAGAAAAGAGACGCATAACAAAAACTCAGGTCGGCGGAAGAGAGGGGTGATGGTTAAGAAGGTCAGTGACCCACTTCTTGTAGGTAACACTAGACGCGGATTTAAGGTCGTAGACTCGTTGTCAGTCGGTCAGTCGGGTGGTCCCAATGGTGCTGCCGGTCGGGCCGACAATTTGGCTCGTTTGGTTGTTGACGAGCCGGGGCCGCCAGATGCCGGCCTATTGGCCAACGATTACGACGAGTTGGCGCTGAGTTATGAGGCTCAGGGCCAAATTCTCTGGTGCGAAATGCGGCCGCGCAAGCGCCCCAGTTTCACTCATTCGTTGCTGAGCGATATTCGAACGCTTCAGGAACGGATCCGGACGCTTCATGCTGATCCGCGCATCGATGATGAATTGCGGCCCCGCTATCTCGTTTATCGATCGGCGTTCAAGGATATTTTCAACCTAGGCGGCGATCTTCAGTTGATCGGCAGGCTGGTCCGCAGCAAGGATCGCGAGGGCCTTGCCAGATATGCCTCCGCGTGTATAGAAGCACTCTATCCGAACATCGTCTCGCTCGATCTGCCCATGGTGACCGTTTCGCTGGTCCAGGGAGCGGCCTTTGGTGGGGGCTTTGAAGGCGCGCTCTCCAACAACGTGCTCATTGCGGAGGAAAGCGCGACGTTTGGTCTGCCGGAAATTCTTTTCAATCTTTTTCCAGGCATGGGGGCTTACAGCCTGATTTCCCGGAGGATCGGATCAGCAAAGGCCGAGCGCCTCATCACCAGCGGAAAAATCCACACCGCGGCGGAAATGTACGAGATGGGGATCGTCGACGAGCTGGCGCCCGCCGGCCATGGCGAAAGCAAAGTCCGTGACTTCGTCGCCAAGCAGCAGCGACGCTTCAATGCGCGCCAGGCGATCTACAGGGTGCGTCAGCGCTATCACGACCTGGCATTCAAGGAATTGGCGGATATCACTGAGATCTGGGTCGATACGGCGATCAACCTGACCGAGTCCGACCTCAGAAGGATCGACAAACTGGCGACCATGCAGGACGCCCGCTTCCGCAAAAGCCGGGCCGACGCATCGCCAAGAGCCGAGCGTTCATAGGAAGGCCGTTGAGGATCCACGCCGAAGACCCGCCGCGCGGGTCTGGGCCGGAACAAGGCGCCTAGCTCGGCTCCGCGAGGCGGTATTCGTCTGTCGCGAAATAGGGGGAATAGGCCGCACGCGCGCGGTCGAAGCGGCGACGCAGCTCGCCGGCCGCCCCCACGACCTCGGCGTCAAACCTCGCCGAATCGATTTCTCGCCAGTCCAGGCACAGCTGAAACACCTCGACCGCGCCCACATTCGCCGAGGCGCTCCGCAATGTGTGGACGGCCGTGTCGAAAGCGGCCAGGTCGCGGTTCTCGATTGCGCCCTCGATCTCATCAACCAGCCTCGCGGCATCGTCAAGATAGTCCTGAAGCAATCCGACCAGGAAGTCTTCGCCGCCACCGAGCTCGCGCAGCTCGTCGAGAAGCGCTTCATCCAAAATCGTGCCGCCCGGCGCCAACGTCGCCGGGTGCGCCATGACGTTTTCCGGAAGCGCCTGCATGTCATGCTTCGTTTCTGCGCTGTCGTTTGCAGTGTCCGCTTCCGAGTGCGCCGGCTTTCGGGCTGTTGCAAGCACCGTGTCCAAAAGCGCTTCTGCGCGGATCGGCTTCGTCAGATAGCCGTCAAACCCTGCTTCCTCGCAGAGTTGCATCGTGTCGGTCGTGGCATCGGCGGTCAGGGCGACGACCGGTGTCCGCCCGCTTGCCTCGGCGCCAAAGTGATAGAGCTTCACCGCTTCGATGCCGCTCATCACCGGCATGTTGATGTCCAGGAGCGCGAGATCGAAATCTCCGTCCGACAGCGCGTTCAACGCCTCCTCGCCATTTTCCACGAGCACCGTCTTATGGCCCCCGCGCTCCAGAATCTTGGAGACGACCGTGCGATTGACCTTGTTGTCGTCGGCGACCAGGATCATCAGCTCACGCTGCGGGCCGAGCAAGGCAGCATCGTTTGCCGACAGACGAAGATCGCCGGGACAGATCGTTTCCAGCACTGCCCCCAATTCCTCGACCCGAAGCGGCTTCGCCAATACGGCAGAGAAATGATGGCGAAGATTCGGCTTCTTGGTGGCGCCGGCGCCATCCTCACTGAGCAATATGAAGTGCCAGCCATCGCCGGCATCCGGCACGATTTCCTCGGCCGTCGACGTCATGTCGACGAGCTGGTCGTCGAGCAGGACGATGTTCTGCGCCCCGTCCACCTCGGTGGATTTGGAGAGTGCCAATTTTGCCGCGTCGACCGTCGGGAACACGACGGGGTTTATCTCCCACGACTCGAAGGCGTTGGTCAGTTGAGCCTCGATGTGCGGATCGGCCGTGAGGATAATGACGTCCACATCGCGGCTGATCGTAGGCGGCGCGCTTGTCGACGGCTGGACGGCGCCCTGCTCCAGCGGCAACTCGACCCAGAACGTGCTCCCTTCGCCAACCGTGCTGTCCATCCCGATACGCCCGCCCATCAGGTCGATCAATTGCCGGACGATAGCCAGGCCCAGCCCGACACCGTCGAACCGGCGGGTGACCGCGGCATCGGTCTGAGTGAAGCTCTCGAACACCTTCTGATGCATGTCCTCGGGAATGCCCATCCCGGTATCGATGACCTCGAACCGGACGGACATGGCGTCGTCGTCTCTGCGGACCGGCTCGATGTTCAACAACACGCTGCCGGCGTCGGTGTATTTGATCGCGTTGGCGACGAGATTGATCAACACCTGGCGCAAGCGATCGGCATCAGTATGGGCCCATCGGGGCGTGTGGGGTGCGATATGGATGGAGAATTTGAGCCCCTTGTCGCGGGCCTGCGGGGCCAGCATGGCCCGCACCTGCGCCACGGCGCGGTAGAGATCGACGTCACCGATGCGCAGCGCGATCTTGCCCGATTCGATCTTGGAGAAATCCAGAATGTCGCTGATCTGCGCCAGCAACGCGTCCGCCGAGGCGTCGATCGTCTGAACCATCTCCCGCTGCGGGCCGGTCAGCGCGGAGCTCGAGAGGAGCCCCGCCATCCCAATAATTCCGTTCAGCGGTGTTCTGATCTCATGGCTCATCGTGGCCAGGAAGCGGCCCTTGGCTTGGTTTGCCTCCTCCGCCTGGGCACGCGCCTGTTCCAAGCGCTTCAGTAGCGTCGACACATATGCCGGCAAGAGGATGAGCGAGGCCAAGAGGCCATAAGACAGTTCCGGCTGGTCGTGCCAATAAGGCGTCGTCAGGATGACGAAGAGAAATCCGGCCGCGCTGAAGAACGTCCCGTAGAGCAGATACTGCCGGCCGTAGCGAAAACCCATTCCAAAGGTGACGAACAGATAGGTCCAAAACCACATGGCGGTCGTCGCGCCGCCGGCTTTCATGAATAGCGACAGGAAAAAGAGATCAAAACCGAGTGCGAGCAATCGCCGCGTCACCGACACGCCGGGGCGCCAAAGCAAGTGGGCAAAGAACACACAGGAGGTGAACAGAAATATCGGCGCGAACGAGAGCAGCAGCGAGGATTCCGGATCAGCCGGGTCGCTATAGTAGTTCACGATCAGCACTATCGTGATCGTCGCGAGGATCGCGATCCTCAGAATGTGCTGCTCGTGCTCGCTGTCCGGCCGACCGGTGAGGCGCGATCTAATCCACCCGATAATCGATCCGTTTGTCCTGATCTCGCCGCCTGCCTCAGGACGTCCCGGGCTGCCCGTCACGTCAGCCTGCCTTTCGCGTGCGGCCCGCACTGTCCGTTTCGATCGAGCGCTCGGGCGGGAATGTGACCGTGACCGCGGTTCCCTCCCCTTCCTTACTCTCCAGCGCCAGCACGCCGCCATGGAGCTCAACCAGTCCGGCTGCCAGCGGCAGGCCTAGGCCGGTGCCCGAATGGAGACGGGTCATGACGTGCTCGACCTGGCCGAAGCGTTCCAAGGCGCGCGGCACGTCCTCTTCGGCGATCCCCACACCGGTATCCGTCACCCCAATCTTGATCGACCTGTCGGCCAGGACCGACGCATCGACGTAGATCTTGCCGCCGGACGGCGTGAACTTGATGGCGTTCGACAACAGATTGAGCAGAACCTGCTTGACCTTCCGCTCATCGGCCCGGAGGGACGGTATCTGCTTCTCGCAATCGACGATGATGTCGAGGTTCTGCTCGTCCGCCCGAGGCCGCACGATCCGGATGACGTCGTCTATCACTTGCGTGACTTCGACGATCTGTTCGGAAACCTCGACCTGTCCAGCCTCGATCTTCGACACCTCGAGGATGTCGTTGATGATGCTCAGAAGGTGCTGGCCGCTGTCGTTGATATTGCGGGCATATTCGGGGTACTTCGGATTCTCGATCGGACCGAGCAATCCTTTCTCGATCATCTCGGCGAAGCCGATGATCGCGTTGAGCGGGGTGCGCAGCTCGTGGCTCATATTGGCCAAGAATTCGGTCTTGGAGCGGCTGGCGGCCTCGGCCTGTTCCTTGGCACTGCGCAGCGCGTTCTCCGCCGCCTTGCGCTCGGTGAAGTCCGATCCGATGGTAAGGATCTTCTTGTCGCCGTTCGCCCCGGGGAAGCGAACCTTGGTGAACTGAATCCAGCGCTCCTGCTCATCCGCCGTTTTGAAGCGCCGCTCGGCAAAGGTCATCTCACTGTCGCCGTTCAGCAGCGCATCATCGTCCGCTTTGATCTGTTCGATTTCGTCCTGGCAACTCCCAATGGCTGCGTAAACTTCGCCCTCTATCTTATCGACGCTCGATCCGAACGCTGCGGCGAACGCGTTGTTGGCGAGCGTGACGCAGCCGGAACTATTTGTCGTGAAGATCCAGCTCGGGATGTTGTCGATGACCGCACGCAGGAAATGGCGCTGCTCGGCGAGGGCGTTTTCCGCGATCTTTCGGTCGGTGATGTCGAGATCGACCGAGACGACGTTCCGCTTCTTGCCACTCTCGTCATAGAAGGGGCGCTTGGTAGACAGAAGCGTGCGTCGGCCGCCTGAGCGGTCGGTGACGACGACTTCGACCGGCGGCGGCGCCTCACCGGTCTCAACGATCTTCTGGGCAGCCGCTTTTTTGGCGCTCCCCACCTCGTGACCAAACAAGTCGACTGGCGTCTTGCCGACCGCGTCATCGGGGCTGATCCCGAAAAACGCCGCCATCGACTGATTGATGAAGATGTAGCGCGCATCGGCATCGGTGGCGCCGATCATGGCCGGTACCGCGTCGAGAACGCTGAGGAGCTGCTCACGAGACCGGCGCAGCTCCTGCTCGTGTCGCTGGCCGCTCGTCTGCAGACGTTGCTCGAGCTCGCCCGCCCGATGCTTGATGAGCTTCTGCTGATTGCGCAGGGTCAGCAGGTTACGGGCGCGGACGCGAAACTCGCGGTGGTCGATCGGGCTGAGGAGGAAGTCGGTAGCGCCCGCCTCGAGAGCCTGATAACGGAAATCGCGATCCTCGAAGACCGTCACTACCATGACAGGAACGTCGTAACACAACGGCTCCCCGCGAAACGCGCGCGTGAAAGCGGCGCCGTCCATCTCGGGCATCTTGAAATCGGTGACGACCAGATCGGGCGTGTTCGCCTTCACCCACTCCAGCGCTTTCAATGGATTGCCGAAGGACTTGACGAGCGCGTCGGCCTCAAGCGAAGCGGCGAGCCGGCTCAAGATGCGCCGGTTCGTCACCTGGTCGTCGATCACCACTATTACTGTCATGGCCGAGGTTTCGCGCCCGTGAATCGCCGTCCGCCCACCGTCCCGGGTCAAGTGCTTCGAGCGGCTGCGATATTGGCCGCAAGTGTCCAACCGGCGGCGTAAATGTTCCGTAAATACAGGAATATTTTCGGGCATTCCGGGCCGAATATTGCCCTTCGGATTCCAAGTAAAATGATGCCAATTTCGTCAAATCTCTAAAAAGTCGAGTATTGTAAAGAAATCCTTTATTTCCTGGTCTTTATGCTGTGCTGGCTTCGTCTGAAACCTGAGCACCGGCATGCTTCTAAAGCAACTGTTCTCCCCACGCAGGAAAAGCGACGAGCGTCACGACGAACGCCGCCGCCACCGCCGCATCTATGGCCGGCCCATCAAGGTCGTCCTGGAAGACCAGACGTACAAGACGCTGGACTGGTCCTTAGGCGGGTTCCGCATCAACAACTTTCACCGAGAACTCAAGCGCGGCGAACGGTTGAGTGGAGTGATCGGTCCCTTCGCACGCGTGAAATCGGGTGAATGCGTTGTCGAGGTCGTTCGCGTCGCCGAGAACGGCGATATCGGCGCAAAATTCGTTGAAATAGCGCCAAAAATTTTCGTCGCCATGGCCGGCTACAAAGAACGTTGAGCAAGGCCCGGGCGGACCGACCATATCATGCGCACAAAAAAGCGCCTCCACGAACCTGAGTCGGAAGCAGTCCGACCTTTGGTCCGCGGAGGCGAAACAATAATAAGAATTTATATCAATGTTTTACAATTACGTGCTCCTGTCTTAGTTCATTTAATCTGTCGAAGTCCGAACGCCCTATTCGATCCCGCCTGGATCATTCATCCGGTGGTGAATCGGGTTCGGCGGCGGTCCACAGCTTGACGTAAACCGGCCACCAATCATCGAGCTTCCAGAATTCGTCGAGGCATTTTGACCGGGCGCTCGCCACTTTGGCATCCCCAAGCGCCGCGCGCCGCCGCTCATTGCCCCCGAGCGCAAGCCTGCAAGCCGCATAGACCTCGACCTGGTCGGCGCTCATACC
>CAZBRE010000031.1:9343-34663 GCA_964494065.1 uncultured Alphaproteobacteria bacterium | reverse complement strand
ACTACGGATCAGGAGGTTGGGGGTTCGAATCCTCCGGGGCGCGCCAATTTTTTCAATAAGTTAGAGCTGAAATCCGGCGGCATCGTCGACCTCAATTCTGAACGAGGGTCAGAACCGGGGTCACATGGCCTGATCGCTTGAACGCGCCGTTCGGGCCCATGAAATCGAAGCCGAACTCGAAGCCATCAGCGGGCGTGGCGACAAACCTGCCGGCACCATTCGGATCACGGCCAAAGAGCTGCCGGCGATGACCGTTTCATGGCGGGCTGTTCCGGATCTATTGCCGAACCATCCCGACCTGCCGGTGGAGATCGTCGCCGATCATGGTGTGACGAGCATCTTTGCCGAACGCTACCAGCGGACGTCCCCGATGCCGACCGCCATGTCCGCTTCCCGCCCGATAATCCGACATAGCTGATGCCGTGATGCGTGGCTCAGCCACGGGTTTCCCGGCCATCTCCACATGATGAACAAGAGTTAATTCGCGCGTCATCCAGCGGAAATTCCGCTTTCGCTAGTCTCCGCGTCATTGAGACGGCCCACCGCACATGGCGGGCCCCTTGATCTCATCATCAATCGACCAACGGAGAAGCTTTGCTATGACAGCAACAACACGCGACGCCGCACCGCGCCAGCAGCGCTCGGGCGCATGGTCTGCGGGTCCCTCCCATCTGAAGCGATTGGCGATCGCCCTCGCCCTGTCGACGGCGGTGGTCACCACGCTCGGCGTGGCGCCGGCATCCGCGCTCGACGCCAGCCTTGGCGCACCCCAACTCGCGGCCGTCCAGACGCGGCCATCGAGTTTCGCCCATCTCGCCAAGCGGCTGAAGCCTGCCGTCGTCTATGTCGAGGCGATTCACAAGGCGTCCGCGAAGGCCGAAGCGCAACGTGAATTCGGGCTGCCGCCCTTCGCCGAGGACATGCCGTTCCGGAAGTTCTTCCGCCGCTTCTTCGGCCCGGATGCCGACGGCGCCTTCAAGTGGCGCACCCCGCCCCGATCCGGCGCCAGGATCGCCGCAGGGTCGGGTTTCTTCATCGATGCCTCCGGCTACATCGTGACCAACAACCACGTCATCGACGACGCGGATAAGATCGTCGTGCGGACGAACGACGGCAAACGCTATGTCGCGAAGCTCGTCGGACGCGACACCAAAACCGACCTCGCGCTCCTGAAGATCAGCGGAGACCGGGACTTCCCCCACGTCTCATGGGGAGATTCCGACCGCGCCGAGGTCGGCGACTGGATCCTGGCGATCGGCAATCCGTTCGGTCTCGGCGGAACCGTCACCGCCGGCATCGTCTCGGCGCGCGGCCGCGACATCCGCTCGGGTCCCTATGACGACTACCTGCAGATCGACGCGCCGATCAACAGCGGCAATTCCGGCGGTCCGCTTTTCGACATGAACGGCCAGGTCGTCGGCGTCAACACGGCGATTTACACACCCAACGGCGGCAATGTCGGCATCGGCTTTGCGATCCCCTCGAAGCTGGCGAAATCGATCATCGTCCAGCTCAAGGAACACGGCTCGGTCGTGCGCGGCTGGCTCGGGGTCGAAGTGCAGCCCGTCACGCCGGGAATCGCCAAGAGCCTCGGGCTGTCCGAGCCTCGTGGCAGCATCATCGTCCGGGTGATGCCCGAAAGCCCGGCCGCCAAGGCGGGTCTCAAGCAAGGTGATGTCATCCTTGCCTTCAACGGCAAGCCGGTCGCGCACAGCCACGATCTGCCAATGCTCGTTGGCTCGGCGAAGCCCGGCCATACGTATCAAACCAAGATATGGCGCAAAGGGAAGGCGATCGACCGGTCGGTCGTGCTTGCCAAGCAGGCGGCCACGAAGATGGCATCCGCCACCAGCCCCAAGAACAAGGCGCATGCACTGGTCCCGGGCCTGGGAATGACCGTGGCGGCCCTGTCGAGTGAAACGCGCGCCACGTATGGCATCCCGGCCTCGGTCAAGGGCGTGATCGTCATCGATGTCAGCCCCCAGGGGGCGGCGCTCGAAGGCGGGATCCGGCCGGGCGACGTCATCGTTTCGATCGGCGAGCAGCCGGTGGCGACGCCGGCCGATGTTCGCCGCCAGCTCACCAATGCGGCCGTGAACAAGGATCACGCCGCGCTCTTTCTGATCAATCGAAAGGGAGCCGAGCTCTACGTGGGGCTCCCCATTCCAACGGCGTGAGAACGCCGTCATGGGCCCGCCGGGTGCCGATCCACCGAAACCCCCTCGCCCGGCGGGTCCATCCCTTGTGCGGAAGGCGACCGCACACTGGGCGAATGGCCGGCGCGCTCGATTTGCGGGCCGCCGGCCACCGCCGCAAGAAACGGACTTGTAAGACAATGACCAAGACAGCGTCACTGATCGTGGCGGTCGCCGCGATCCTCGTCGGATACGGGCATGCCGCCTATGCCGACATAGCAAGCGGCCGCGCCGCCTTCGATGCCGGCCACTACAACCTGGCACGGCGCGAATTCGAGCAGGCGATCGCTCAAGGAAATTACGAGGGCCGGTACTGGATCGCACGCCTCTACGATCTTGGCTACGGCGTTGCCCGCAACCCGGAACGGGCCTTCAGGATGATGAAGGAGGCGGCGCAGAAGGGCGTGGTTCTGGCGGAGCGCCGCCTGGGCGAGATGTACCGCGACGGATACGGCGTCCTGCAGGACTATCCGCGCGCCCGGACGTGGCTCGATGCGGCCGCGACCGACGGCGATATGGTCGCCCAGCGTGAGCTCGGCAAGCTCTATGCCGGCGCGACCGATGTCCCGGCCGACCCCATACGCGCCTATGCCTGGTACGATGTCGCCGCGCGCAGCGGTGACGAGGCGGCTATTGACCGGCGCGCGAAACTGGCCAAATCCATGTCGCCGGACGATATCAAGGTTGCCAACGCCCTCGCGCGCAGCTTTGCTGCTACGGTTGCGTTGCGATCCGGCGCATCGGGCGCGTCCGATCAATGATCCGGCGCATGCCTCAATCGAGCCTCAGGCAATGAAAGTTCTCCTTATAGAAGACGACCGGGAAACCGCCTCTTACGTGGCCAAGGGGCTGAAGGAAGCCGGGTTCGTCGTCGACCAGGCCAATGACGGCCTCGATGGGCTGGGCATGGCCAAGGAGGAGACCTACGACGCGCTGGTCGTCGACCGCATGCTGCCGGGGCTCGACGGGCTGTCGATCATCGAGGTCCTGCGCAAGACGGGCAAGGCCACGCCGGTCCTGATCCTGAGCGCGCTGGGGACCGTCGATGAGCGGGTTCGTGGTTTGCGCAGCGGCGGCGACGATTACCTGACCAAGCCGTTCGCCTTTTCCGAGCTGTTGGCGCGCCTGGAGGCGCTGTCGCGGCGCGGACAGTCGTCGCCCACCGAGACGGCGCTCCGGGTCGGCGATCTGGAGATCGACCTCCTGGCGCGTCGGGTGCGGCGCGCCGGCAAGAACGTCGATCTGCAGCCGCGGGAATACCAGCTGCTCGAATACCTCGCCCGCCACGCGGGTCAGGTGGTTACGCGCACGATGCTGCTGGAGAACGTCTGGGACTTCCATTTCGATCCCAAGACCAATGTGATCGACGTCCATGTCAGCCGCTTGCGCCAGAAGATCGATCAGGGGTTCGACACGCCGTTGATCCACACGGTGCGCGGCGCGGGATACAGGCTGAGTGCGGATTCCTAGTTTCCTCCGCTCATCGAGCATCCGGGCGACACTGCTGTTTTCGTTGCTGGCGTCGGCCGCGGCAATCATCGTGCTCGGCTTCGTCTACTGGTCGACCATCGGCATCCTCGAACGCGAGGCGCGCAGCTCCATCGGGATCGAGATGACCGAGCTGCGCCGCGTTTATTCCATCCAGGGATCGGCCGGCGTCGCACAAGCGATCGTGAGCCGCGCGCGCGGCTCGCAAGGCCGGCGGAAGCTCTATTTGCTGACCACGCGAGCCGGCCATACGATCGCCGGCAATCTGAGCCGCTGGCCCGGCGACCAGCTCAAACCCGGCGACTGGATCGAGATCGGTGTGGTCACGCCGTCGGGCGGCCCCGACGTCGTCATTCCGGCCTTGGCACGGATCACCATCTTTCCCGATGGCAACCGCCTTCTGGTCGGTCACGACCTGACCGAGCAAAAGCAATTCACCGATTTGATGGAAGAGGCCCTGGTGATCGCTTTGGGGCTGACGGTCGCGCTCGTCGCCGTCATGGGCTTCATTACCGTGCGAACGCTCTTGCGACGGCTCGATGCGATCAATGCGACCGCGAGCGCCATCTTCGACGGCGCCTTGGATCGGCGCGTGCCGACGCTCGGCAACAATGACGAGTTCGATGATCTCGCCAGGAATTTGAACCGCATGCTCGACCGGCTCGAGCGGCTGATGGGAGAGATCCGCGAGATGACCGACAACATCGCCCACGAATTGCGGACCCCGCTGAGCCGACTTCGCAGTCGCCTGGAATCGACGCTGGTCGCCAGCAGCACCGCGGCCGATTATCGCGCGGCCGTGGAAAAGGCGATCGTCGAGGCCGATGAGCTACTCGAGACCTTTCGCGTGATGCTCGAGATCGCGCGCATCGAAAGCGGCGTCATCGACGAAACCATGAACACGATCGACCTGTCCTCGATCGCCCACGACACCGCCGATTTGTTCAAGTTCGCCGCCGAAGAGAAGGGCATCGTCTTCGAATCCGAATGCGCCGACGGCATCGAGGTCGCCGGCAACCGCCACCTGATCTCGCAAGCGCTCTCCAATCTGCTGGACAACGCGATCAAGTACACGCCCGCCGGCGGCGTCGTCGCGCTTCGTTGCGGGCTCGCCGAGGGGCGGCCGTGCTGTTCGGTGAGCGATACGGGGCCGGGAATTCCGGCAAAGGACCGCGAGCGCGTGCTGGAACGCTTCGTTCGGCTGGAGAGCAGCCGGACCTCGCGCGGCGCCGGCCTCGGCCTCGACCTCGTCAAGGTGATCGCCGACCTGCACAGGGCTGAGCTTACCCTCTCCGACAACGCGCCGGGCCTGCTCGCCTCGATTACGTTTCCGGCACTAGCGGCATCCGCGGGGTCCGGCCAACCGTCGACCGCGGCGCACGAGCGGCGAGGCTAGGCGCCGCCCGCCGATCCCCGGTCGAAACGACTGAGCTCGTGTTCGGCCGCAAGCGCGGAAGACAGAAAGCGGAAGCCCAGATATCCGCAACCGACAGCGCCGATTGCAAAGATCGTCCATGTGAAGATCCTGCCGCCGCTCGCGATCGCCGATGCACCGAATGACAGCCCCAAATCCGTCACCAGCAATTCGGAAAGGACGATCAGGGTCGCACATCCGGCCGACACGTAACTCCCCAACCGCAATCCGTCCGGCGGACCGCCGGTGTGGTCTTCCGCGGCGTGAGGCGACGCCAAGGTGCGCTCATCCGGCCCCTGACGATCGGGGCGAAGCGGCCGCCCGGTCATCGCAGCGACCCCATCGCCCGAACGACACGGGACGGCTCGGCCCAGTCCGCGCGCTCGACCAACAACAGGCAGGCCGCGACGAACTCCCAGTTCACCAGATGCTCCAGGAAGCCATCGAGGAACGCGTCGCGGCGGTTCTGGTGGTCCAGATAGTAGGCATGCTCCCAGACATCGCAGACCAGCAGCGGCACGCGGCCTTCGGTGACGGGGTTCCCCGCATTCGCCGTCGCTTCGACCCGCAACGTTCCATTCGTATCAATGGTCAGCCATGCCCAGCCGCTTCCGAACTGGCCCATCGCCGTGCGCTTGAACAGGTCGTGGAAGCCCTCCGGAAAATTGCCGAAGCTCTCCACCAGCCGCGCCAGTAGGGCAACAGGCGGCCCGTCGTGGCTTGGCGCCCGCAGGCACTTCCAGAAGAAGTCGTGGTTCCAGGCCTGCGCGGCATTGTTGTGGATCGTCGCCACGTCGGGACGCTCCGCCGTCGCGAGCATCACGTCGAGCAGGCCCATCGTGGCGTAGGGCGTGTTCTTGACCAGCGTGTTGAGCTTGTCGACATAGCCCCTGTGGTGCGCCCCATGATGGAGCTTGAGCGTGCGCGCCGACATGTAGGGCTCGAGCGCGTCGTGCCCATACGGCAACTCTGGCAGTTCGAATGTCATTTCTTGATTCCCGTCCGGTTCGCCTGGCCTCGCCAACGGCATAGAGATCTTGTTGACGGCGCACTGTGACGGATCGTGGATAACGGGCCGATTGCTCGATCATTACGGTTGCGTAACCAAACGGGACGGGGCAGCCGCCCGCAGCCGAAAAGCGGACGCGCCCGACCAGCCGTCCCGATATCCGCTCACAGCCGCAAGCGGTCAACTTGAGCGACATCAATGTCCGCCCGGGATGGCGTGGCAGGATTTGGTTGAAATCGACACGCCAGTGGCTGCGGCCGGGCACGGTCGAGCGCCGCCATGATCTCTAGCGTCAGGTCCAGCCATGAGCAGTATCAAGCTCCGAGATATCGTCAACGCGGATACCAAGACGCTCATCAGCGTGTTGCCCGAGGCCTCCCTCCAGGACGCCGCTCGGGAGATATCTGCGCATCGGGTCGGAATTCTGATGGTCGTGGATCATCGAGGCGACGTCATAGGCATCCTGTCCGAGCGAGATGTGACCCGGGCGTTCGCCGATCGTGGCGCCAACGCGATCGACGCGACCGTGGCCGATTACATGACCACGGACGTCGTGATGTGCGACGAGAGCGAAGCGCCATACACGGCGATCTGGCTGATGCATGAGTACGGCATTCGACATCTGCCGATCGCCGCCGGGGGCAGGCCCAAGGCGATTATCAGCAGCCGGGATGTGTTGAAGTACCTGTCCGATCATGGCAGTCCGGAAGAGCGGGCATCGCTGTGGGAGAAGACACCGCCGGTATTCGGGTATTGACCGCGGGCCGCTGCATTTGGTCGGAAGCTGACTTAAAAAGATCGCCCGGCCCGCCGTTCCATCGTCCGTCCACGATCACCTGCTCGCCGAAGAAGCCCTCGCCGCAACCCAGCCCCTCGGCGAAGGGCGTGAACTCGCAGTCCTCCTGCAGCGTCTCGGCGAGCGGCCTGCAGCGACCACAAATCGCCGCCAATCGAGGGCCGATCGTTGCGGGTTCTCTTTGGCAGGCCCTAGCGTCGGGTTACGAAGTTGCCGATGTAAAGCGCGTCCATGCCCGAGCACATATACGTTCGGAGCGCGTCCTCCGGTGTCTCCACGATAGGCTCCCCGGCCATGTTGTAGGAGGTGCTGAGCGCAACCGGCACCCCCGTGCGCGCGCCCAGCGCAGACAAAAGCCCGTGGAATCGCGGATCGTGCGCCTTGCTCACGGTCTGCACGCGCGCGGTTCCGTCAACATGGGTCACCGCCGGCAGACGGCCGTCCTTCGCCCAGCCGACGCGGATCATCACCGGAGACACACCGGTAATGTCGAAGAACTCCGCCGCCGCCTCCTCGATCACGGCGGGCGCATAGGGGCGGTAGGGCTCGCGCCGCTTCACCTTGCGGTCGAGCACCGGTTTGATCGCATCTGAGCGCGCATCGGCGAGGATGTTGCGGTGGCCGAGCGCGCGCGGCCCGAACTCGCTGCCGCCCTGGAACCATCCCACGACCTCTCCTGTCGCGATGGCGCCGGCCGCCTCGGCCAACAGCGCCTCTTCCGGCAGCCTCTGGTGATCCAGGCCAAAGCGTCCGAGCGCGCCGGCGATTTCGTCGTCGGTGTAGGGACGCCCGTAGAAGTCGTTGACCGCCTCCCGCGGCCGCTCCCCGGTCAGGGCGTGATGCGCAGCCAACGCCGCGCCGACGGCGGTGCCGTTGTCCTCGCAACTTCCGTTCTGGAAGACGTTGGCGAAAGGCCCTTCACGGATCAGGTGCTCGTTGGCGATGCCGTTGAGCGCCACCCCGCCGGCGTAGCAGAGGTCGTCCACCGGCACGCGGTCGTGGAGAAATTCCGCAAGCTCGATCAGGAAGCGATTGGTCTCCTCCTGCACCAGGGCGGCGAGCGCGCAGTAATGCGGGTTGCTCTCCGCCGCGGCACCGGCGGTGTTGGGCCGCATTAGCAGCTTCTGCAGCCGGTCGAAGCGCACGTCGACGCGGCCGTCCGGCATCAGCTCGATCAACCGCACGCCCGCATGCGCGCCGGCGTCGCCGAAGCCGGCGAGGCCCATCACCTTGCCGGCCTCCGAATCGTCCTGAAAGATGTACCGCGAGGCCCATTCCCAGACATGGCCGATGCTCGGATGGTCGCGGACCGAGGCCCAGCGAAGATCGCCGCCGACCGGGTAGGCCATTCGGTAGACGAGCCGCATTGCCTCGCCGTCGTAATGATAGGCGGAGATCGCCTCCTTGCCGCGACCCGGAACGAACCTGACGGCCTGTTCGGCCTCCACGTCCTGCACCCTGAGCTGCCGGCGGGTGTGCTCGAAGGTGCCGCTGCCATCGATCACCAGGACGACCGCGTCCCGGCTTGTCGTGTAATGCAGCGCATATTCGGCATGGGCCAGGTGGTGCGGCACGCTGAAGCTCTCGATGCCGGACGCCGCGTCGGCGGGACGACCGCCCAGCGCGCCCGCAAAATCGAACCCCACATGCTGCCATGGGGTCGTCGTCGCGACGGCATCGAGGTCGGCCGGCGTCAGGCCGCGGGCCTCCAGACAGTAGCGCACGCAGTCGCGCAGCGCCGGTGAGCTCCGATGGAAATAGAGGTCCTGGCGCTTGATCCGGCTCAGCCGCTCACCCTGGATCGCCACCTCGACCTTGCCGTCGCGCAACAGCGCGGCCGCACCGTTATGGCTGGCTGATAGGCCGAGGATCCACATGGGTCCGCTCATGCCCCGCCCATCGGCTGCACCGCAAACGAGACCGAAAGCCGCTCGCCGCCACCCTCGAAGCGGGGCACGCGATGAGGCAGGAAAGCCGGATGGAGGAAAAGCAGCCCCTCATTGATCTGAATGTGCATTTCGGTGCGCAGCGGCAGCGGCGCGTTGGCCGCAATCGCTTCGCCAGACGGATGCGCGAGCACGAGATCGCCGTCGACCGTCTCGGTCTCGAGGATCGATTTGGGCACCGCGACATAGTACGTACCGGTGAAGAGCGCGCCGTCATGAATATGCGCGGCGATTGCTTGGCGTGCGCGCAGGATCCGCGCCCAGCTTTCGATCCTTGTTCGGCCGCGCAGGCGTTCGGTGCCGTCATAGAGATGCGGCAGGGCATTGGCGATATAGCCCCTAGCCGCGTTTTCGAGCATCGTCTTGAGCTCCGCCACGCCCTCGTCGCCGGCCTCCAGGAAGGCCAGATCCCCGGACCGGAACCCGCCGCCCACCGGATCCCCGTCAGCCTCGACCGCCAGCGTTGCGTGCCTGCGGATCGCCTTGGCGAGCGCGTAGTTGAGGTCGCTCACCGCCTCGAACTGACGCCCCAGAACCATATTCGGAAAAGCGACGCTGGGGTGGTCGGTGAACTTCGTCGCCATCGTTCGGACCGCCTCGTTTCCTCTCGTGACCATCGGCCGGTTCGCCGGCCGTCCGGCGAGGCGCAGTTGTGGTCGGAACGGGCGGGTGAGTCAAACCACCGCGCGGCGTGGCTTCGACGGTCAATTCGCCACGGCGTCGAAGGCGATACAGATGCGGTAGTCGTCGCTCGTGAACGGGATGGTGTGGTGCCAGAAATAGCTGGGGAAGAGCACCATCAGGCCCTCGGCCGGCATGGCGAGCCGCTCCAGGAACCCGCCTTGGCTGCGGTTGCCGATCACGTTCGTATTCGACGGCCCGAAGCGCAGACAGCCTGCTTCGCCGCCGGCATCGCGCCCGACCTCGTCGGGCAGGCCGACGTAATAGACACCGCTGGCGAAGCCGGCCGGATGGGTGTGCGGGCTCTGATGCCCGCCCGATTGCAGGACGACGGCCCAGGTCACCAGCCGCCAGTGCGCCGGCACCACGCCGCGATAGCTCGCTCGCGCTGCGCACTGGGCGACGAAGTCTTCCACCGCGCCGCGCAGCACCCGGCGCAGTGCAGGCACCACCGGATCGTCGCCCGTAAGGAGCTCAAGCGTCTGGCTGCCGAGGGTCGTCGATTTCGCCGGTCGGTCCCAGATCAGCGTCGGATGATTGAGAATGTAGGCCCGAAGCGCCGCGTTGAAGGCGCCGAGATCGGCATAGCCCTCCGGGGTCTCGATGACCCTGAGGCGCAGCAACCTGTCGAAATCGAAGATCGCGGCCGCGTCTTCGCGCCGTCCGGCTTCCTGCAGCGCGATGGCGAGATTGGCCAGCGCCGGCACGTAGCCCGGCGTAATCTTGAGTACGCGCTCGTAGACCGAAACCGCCTCGTCGGGCCGGTCGTCCTCCTGCAGGGATTGCCCCAGATTGGTGAGCGCCACCACGTTCTCCGGCTCCAGCGCCACCGCGTGCTCGTTCGCCGCCGCCGCCGCCGCGTAGTCGCCCAGCTGATGAAGGGCCGCCGCGAGGTTGGCATGCGCCGTAGCGATACGGGGCTCGATCTCGATCGCGCGCCGGTAAGCCTCGACTGCCTCCGCGCAGCGCTCGGCCTCGAGATAGGTGGTGCCGAGGTTCACATGGGCGGCAACCATCGTCGGCGCCAGCGCGATGGCGGCCTTGTAGGCGGCTTCGGCCTCGTCGACGCGGCCCTGGGCCTGCAGCACGGTGCCGGCATTGAATTGGAGTTCGGCATTGCGCGGCGCGCGCCGCAGCGCCGCCTCGATCGTATCCCGCGCGGCGGCATGGTCCCCTAGCTTCTGCTGCATCAAGGCGAGGTTGGTCAGCCCACCGATATGTCCGGGCGCGACCGCGATCACCTCGGCATAGTGACGCAGCGCCTCCTCGGGCAGTCCCAAATCGTGCAGCGCGTTGCCGAGCGCGATACGCGCGGCGTGATTGGCGGGGTTGGCGTCCAGCGCCCGGCGGAACGTCTCGGCCGCCTCTTGCGTGCGTCCCGCGGCCATCTGCGCGCGGCCGCGATCGGCAAGCCACGCCGAATCGGCCGGTTGGTGTTGCAGCGCCTCGTCGATCAACGCGACCGCCTCTTCGGCCCGGCCGACCTGCAGGTGCAGCATGCCGAACTGGTGGAGCGCGGCGGCATTGTCGGGCTCGGCGTTCAGGATCTCCGCATACAGCGCACCCGCTTCGTTGAGCCGCCCGGCACGGTGATGCGCCGCCGCGGTGGCAAAATCACGTCCGCTCTTTGAGGCAGCGTCGCCGGCGAGCGCGGTCCGCCGCGCATCCGTCGCCCGATTGCGTTTCGCCCGTTTGACGCGTTTCGCCATGATCCGCCCGCGATCGATCGGCCGCACCTTATCCCGGCCGCCCGGTCGCTGAAAGTGGCGTACCGCAGCCCGGGATTCGGTCAAATGCTGCGCTTCGAGCGGCATCTGGAATGAGCCGGCAAGGTCCTCGCCGATCCGCTGTGCGGAGTCAAGACGCTCAACTACCGCAAGACGAGCTGACGGCGCCATTCAACGCCGCCTTCCTTGCCGCCATCCGTGTTGTCTTGGCTTGGCGCGTGGGGCAAGATCGCGCCCGCCCCGACACATGAGCAGCACACGTGGTATGTGCCCGTCGGGCCGGGAGGAGCCTTCATGGCGCGAGAGGCAGTCCGCAAAGGCCGGCTTGTCGATGTCGGCTGGCTGATCGACGCCGACGAGGCGGAATTCATCTATGAGGCGCCGCACCCGGTCGCCAAGGACCGCGCGCCGCCGCTGTCACCCAAGGCCGTCCAGAACTGCCCCGCGGTCAATACCTTCGAGGCGCGCTGCTTCGAGGTGCCGATGCCCTTCGATGTGCGGTTGCGCCTGACCACAAATGCCGACGGCAGCCCGGCGCTGATGCGCGTGCCCGACGGCTCGAGCATCGAGGCCCCGGCGGCCAAGAAGCTCATCATGATCATGCCGCCGGAGGCGTGGCGCAGCCCCGACCGCCCGGTGGTGCAGATCCAGTCGCCGTATCTCTTTCTTGCCGACGAGCTCGTCTACATCAACCAGCTCCCGCCGGTCTTCCACTACTCCGATCCGCCGCGCCCCGGCGTGCAGGTCTGCGGCCGCTTCCCCATCGATGTGTGGCCGCGCAAGCTCGCCTGGGCGATGGAATGGGTGGACCAGTCGCAGGACCTGATCCTCAAGCGCGGCGAGCCCTGGTTCTACGTCACCTTCGAGACGACGGACCCCGCGCGCGGCCTGCGCCTCATCGAGGCCGCCTCGACGCCCGAGCTCGAGGAATACCGGCGCGGCGTGAAATCGGTCGTCTCCTATGTCTCGCAGGCCTTTTCGCTCTTCCCCACGGCGCGCTCGCGCCGGCCGAAGAAGCTGCTGGTCAAACGCGAGCGATAGCCTTTTCACCGGACGCATCGTTGTAGGGGGCTTGACGCTGCGGGCCGTGCGGCGATCATGCGCGGCAGCGGCGGCAACACCGAACCGGGGGGACATGCAATGGCAGGCCGGAAGATTTTCGAGGGACGCATCGCCGAGGCGGGCGGCGTCATGGTCGAGCTCTGGGGTGATGAGGTCGGCGGCCCGGAGATATATGTCGAGGGCGTCCACGGCATCAGCGCCACCGGCTCCACGGTGAAGCTCAACATGTTCACGACCTCGCCGGAGTCGACGCCGCAGCTCTTGCGCCGCGAGCTCGTGTGCCGCCTGGCGATGCCGATCGAAGAGTTCATCGAATTCGCCAAGTTCGTGGGCGACGTCGCCAGGGACTTCAGCCAGATGGCCGGGCCGCAAGGGGCGCCGCAAGGCCGGCCGTTCACACCCAGCGCAGCACCCGCGCCGGTGGCGCCCGCCGCCGCTCCAGGAAAGCCGGGCAACGACAAGCCCGAGGGCGAGCTGCTCTAGCACCTGCCTCCGAGGCGGCCGCGACGCAAAATCGCTGTGCCATCAGCCCGTTAGGACATCGTCAAGCTCTCGCGTGCTACGACCGTAGGGGATGAATACGCACGTAGTTCGGGGGCCGTGCGCGGTTTGGGTTCCGCCCCCAGGATTGGCGATGGACGATGATGGAGCGAGCCGCTCCCAAGCAAAAGCCCGATAGCGACCGGATCGAAGCGGAACGGGAGGCGTCACCGGACGCACCGCCGCCGCATGGGATGGCCCCCGGCGCCCATGTCGATTTCACGAACGACGAGCTCCCCGACGAAAAGCTCCGCGATCTCCACGCGATCTGGCTTGCGAAATCCGCGCCCGGCCGGCTGCCCGGCCGCGACGACTTCGACCCGACCGAGCTGCCGCCGCACCTCCTGCCCTGGATCACGATCTTCGACGTCGAGGGCAGCCGCCTGCGCATTCGCATCGTCGGCACCGGCATCGTCGAGGCGCTGGGGATGGATACGACCGGGCACTACCTCGACGAGCTGCCGAACGTCGAAGACCTCCACGCCCGCGCGCGCTGGGCGGTCGAAAACGCCAAGCCGTTCTACGTCACCGATCTGGCCATGGCCTGGGACGAGGACAGCTGGGGCCACTATTCGGTGCTGTGCCTGCCGCTGGCCAGCGATGGCACGCAGGTCGACAAGCTGCTCTACCTCATGAGCTTCTCTTGAGCTTCGACAGCTAGGGCTGCAACGAAGCGCGTCACCGACTCGCCTTCGCCCGTCAGGTGCGCGATAACCTCCGCTCGTTTCGACCGACCGGGGGCAGGCGATGGCGGAGGGTACCCTTCTCGAAGGCAAGGTGGCGTTGGTCACCGGCGCGGGACGCGGCGTCGGGCGCGATATCGCGCTGCTGATGGCGGCGCAGGGCGCCAAGGTGCTGGTCAACGATCTCGGCGGCTCGGCCGGCGGCGAGGGCGGCGACGAGACCCCGGCGCAGAGCGTGGTCGACGAGATTACCGCGGCCGGCGGCAGCGCCGTCGCCAACTATGACAGCGTCGCCAGCTTCCAGGCCGCGCACGACATGGTCGATCAGGCCTACGAAGAGCTGGGCGGGCTCGACATCGTGATCAACAATGCCGGCATCCTGCGCGACGTCATCTTCCACAAGATGACCGAGGACGACTGGGATGCCGTCATTGCGGTGCATCTCAAAGGCAGCTTCAATGTGAGCCGCGCGGCCGCCACCGTCTTCCGCGGCCAGGAAAGCGGCGCGCTCGTCCACATGACCTCGACTTCGGGACTGATCGGCAATTTCGGCCAGGCGAACTACGCCGCCGCCAAGCTCGGCATTGCCGGGCTCTCGAAGTCGATCGCGCTCGACATGGCACGCTTTAACGTGCGCTCGAACGCCATCTCGCCCTTCGCCTGGAGCCGGCTCATCGGCACGATTCCAACGGAAACCGACGAAGAAAAAGCGCGCGTGGAAAAGATAAAACAGATGACGCCCGCCAAGATCGCGCCGCTCGCCGTGGCCCTCGTCTCCGACGCGGCGAAGGACGTGACCGGCCAGATCTTCGCCGTGCGCAACAACGAGATCTTCCTGATGAGCCAGTCGCGGCCGATCCGCTCGGTCCATCGCGGCGAAGGCTGGACGCCCGATACGGTGCTCGACCACGCGCTGCCGGCGCTCAAAGCCGACTTCTATCCCCTCGACCGCACCGCCGACATCTTCACCTGGGACCCGATCTGAGGAGCGCGCGACCATGACGCTCGACCCCGACGTGTTGCTCAACTGGCCCTTCGAGCCCATCGAGCACGAATACGACTTCCGCGACACCATCCTCTACGCGCTCGGTGTCGGCCTCGGCGCCGATCCGATGGATGAAGCGCAGCTGCCCTTCGTCTTCGAGGAACCTGAGCTTATCGCACTGCCGACCATGGCGGTCGTGCTCGCCTATCCCGGCTTCTGGATCCGCGATCCCAAGACCGGCGTCGACTGGGTGAAGATCCTGCATGGCGAGCAGGGGCTGACCATCCACAATCCGCTGCCCGCGTCCGCCACCGTCGTTGCGACGACCAAGGTCACGGACGTGCTCGACAAGGGTGCCGACAAGGGCGCGCTGATCTACACGAGCCGCACCATCGTCGACAAGGCGACGGGCAAGGATCTCGCCACGGTGACGGCGACGGCCTTCGGGCGCGGCGACGGCGGCTTCGGCGGGCCGTCCGGCCCGACGCCGCCTCCACACGCACTCCCCGAACGAAAACCAGACGAAGTCTGCGATCTGCCGACGCTGCCCCAGGCGGCGCTCATCTACCGGCTCTCCGGCGACCACAATCCGCTCCATGCCAGCCCCGCCGTGGCCAAATCCGCCGGCTTCGAGCGGCCGATCCTGCACGGGCTCTGCACCTATGGTGTCGCCGGGCACGCGATCCTCAAGACCCAATGCGGCTACGATCCGGCGAAGCTCAAGGCCATGGACCTCCGCTTCACCGCCCCGGTCTATCCGGGCGAGACGATCCGCACCGAGATGTGGCGCGACGACGGCGTCGTCTCGTTCCGCGCCACCGCGCTGGAGCGAAACATCGTCGTGCTCAACAACGGCCGCGCGGAAGTGGCGGGATAGGGCGCTGGGATTGCCGGGCTTGCATCCTTCGAGACGCCCCTTCGGGGCTCCTCAGGATGAAGGAGAGTGTTGGTAGCGGAGACGTTGGTGCCAGTAGGTAGGAGCTTCATCCTGAGGAGCCCGCCTTGGCGGGCGTCTCGAAGGACGCATGAGGGGTATGCAGCGCCGCTCCAGAACCGCTCAAACCAAGGAAAACCGGCAACCGCCAGCACCGGAATAGTGGATGCAATGCCGCGTTTCCGCCACACTGCGCCCAAACACTGATCACTCTTCGGGGAGGGAAAGCGCCATGGGACCGCTTCAAGGGATCCGGGTCGTCGAGTTCGCGGGCATCGGACCGGGCCCGTTCTGCGGCATGATGCTGGCCGACATGGGCGCCGATGTGGTGCGCATCGACCGGCCGGGGGGCGGGGGCACGCCGGGCATCCGCGACCCGCGCACCGAAGTGATGAACCGCGGCCGCCGCTCGATCGCGCTCGACCTCAAGGATCCGAACGACGTGGAGACCGCCCTCGCTCTTGTCGAGCGCGCCGACGCTTTGATCGAGGGGCTTCGTCCCGGTGTTATGGAGCGTTTGGGTCTCGGCCCCGACGTTTGCCAGGCGCGCAACCCCAAGCTCGTCTACGGCCGCATGACCGGCTGGGGCCAGACGGGGCCGCTCGCCAGCGCCGCAGGCCACGACTTGAACTACATCGCGCTCACTGGCGCGCTGCATGCGATGGGCGATGCCGACCGGCCGCCGCCGGTACCGCTCAACCTGGTCGGCGATTTCGGCGGCGGCGGCATGCTGCTCGCCTTCGGCATCGTCTGCGCCGTCCTCGAGGCGAAGTCCTCGGGCAAGGGCCAGGTCGTCGACGCCGCCATGACCGAGGGCGCGGGCGCGCTCATGGCGCTCATCTACGGCATGCGCGCGACCGGCCTGTGGACCGAGAAACGCGGCGACAACATGCTCGACGGCGCCGCCCCTTTCTATGGCTGCTACGAATGCGCCGACGGCCGCTACGTCGCCATCGGCTCGATCGAGCCGCAGTTCTATGCCCTCTTGATGGAGAAGACCGGCATCACCGATCTCGACGCCTTCCAGCAGCACGACAAGGCGCGCTGGCCCGAGCAGAAGGCAAAGCTGACCGAGATCTTCAAATCGAAGACCCGCGACGAATGGTGCGAAATCATGGAGGGCAGCGACGTCTGCTTCGCGCCCGTCCTCGACATGTCGGAGGCTCCCGACCACCCGCACGCCAAGGCCCGCGGTTCCTTCGTCACCATCGAGGGCATCCCCCAGCCGGCGCCCGCGCCGCGCTTCAGCCGCACCCGGTCGGCGACCCCGAGCCGCCCGCCCGCACCCGGCGAGCACGCGCAAGAGATCCTCGCCGACTGGGGCGTCGCGGCCGCACCGGCGCGCGCGCTTTCGTGAGCGCCGCCTGAAGGAACAATCCCAGATGAGCGTCTACACCCACGAGCACAACGAGATCATGCGCTCGGCGCGGAAGCTGATCGACGAGGAGATCAACCCGCATGTCGACGCGTGGGAGGAGGCCGGCGAGTTCCCCGCCCACGAAGTCTTCGGCAAGTTCGGCGACGCCGGCTTTCTCGGCATCCACAAGCCCGTCGAGTATGGCGGCATGGGGCTCGGCTATTCCTACAACGTCGCCTTTGCGGAGGCGCTCGGCCACATCAGCTCGGGCTCGGTGCCGATGGCGATCGGGGTGCAGACCGACATGTCGACGCCGGCCCTGGCGCGCTACGGCTCAGACGAGCTCTGCGAGGAGTTCCTCGCCCCCGCCATCACCGGCGAGGTCGTGACCTGCATCGGCGTCTCCGAGCCCGGCGCCGGCTCCGACGTCGCCTCGCTCAAGTCCTATGCCAAGCGCGACGGCGACGACTACGTGATCAACGGCCAGAAGATGTGGATCACCAACTCCTTCCAGGCCGACTACATGGTGATGCTCTGCAACACCGATCCCGACAAGCCGGTGCACGAGAACAAGTCGCTGATCATCGTGCCGATGGACACGAAAGGCGTCGTTCGATCGAAAAAGCTCGACAAGCTCGGCATGCGCGCCTCCGACACCGGGCTCATCTTCTTCGAGGACGTGCGCGTGCCGGCGCGCCATCTGATCGGCGAGGAGAACAAGGGCTTCACCTATCAGATGATGCAGTTCCAGGAGGAACGCATGTGGGCGATCGCCGCCTCGCTCGGCCCGATCGAGCGCGCGATCGAGCAGACCATCGACTACACCGCTCAGCGCATGGCCTTCGGCGCGCCGCTTCTCGACAACCAGGTGATCCATTTCCGCCTGGCGGAGCTCAAGAGCGAGGTCGAGCACCTGCGCTCGCATCTCTATCGCTGCATCGCCGAGTACGACGACGGCAAGGACATCACCGCGCTCGCCTCGATGGGCAAGTTGAAAGCCGGGCGCTTACAAAGGGAAGTCGCCGACAGCTGCCTGCAGTATTTCGGCGGCATGGGCTACATGAACGAGACCCCGATCAGCCGCTTCTTCCGCGACGGGCGCCTGGCCTCGATCGGTGGCGGGGCGGACGAGGTCATGCTCGCCATCATCGCCAAGCACATGGGCATCCTGCCCGGCAAGCGGAACCGGCCCCGGACCGACACTTAGGCCGAAGGACTGACGCGATTTCCGCCGGAATCCAGGCAAAATCGCCCGATTCCGCCATCAAAACCGCGCGATTGGCGCTTGCCGGCACCATATTTCTGTATCATTTCGTAGTACAATCAGGCAGATGGACGCGACGCACCATTGCGTCCACGCCCGGCGAGGCGACAGGGACCCGGAACCTCCATGACTGCAGGCAAACAGCTCGTGCTGCTGGGCGTGATCGGCGCGCTTGCCGCCGGGGCCTGGTTTGCCGATCTCGGCAGCTTGCTAGGCAGCGGGCCCGCCGCCAACGAGGTGGCCAAGCGTAAGCGCGTCCGCCGCCCCGTGCCGGTCATCGTCAAACCCGTGATCTTCGACAGCGACGCCGCGGTGGTCGAGGCGGTCGGCACCGGCGTCGCGCGCAGGGCCGTCACGCTTTTCCCCGAATCGGCCGGCCGCGTCACCGAGGTGCTGTTCAAGGCTGGCCAGAAGGTCCAGCGCGGCACACCGCTGCTCAGGCTCGACGACGAGGTGGAGCAGCTCGCGGTCAAGCTCGCGATGGTCGAGTTGAACGAAGCCCGGCGCAAGATCAGCCGCTACGAGACGCTCGGCAAGCGCGGAAACATCGCCCGCAGCGAGATCGACACTGCGCGCAGCGCCGTCCTGACGGCCGAGCTCAAGCTCTCACAGGCGACGCTGGCGCTCAAACGGCGAACCCTGCCGGCGCCCTTTAGCGGCGTGGTCGGCATTGCCAAGGTCGAGCCCGGCGACCGGGTGACCACCACGACGGCGATCACCTCGCTCGACGACCGCAGCGCGCTGCGCGTCGATTTCGACGTGCCCGAGAACTTCGTCTACGGCGTGCGGCGCGGCGGCGCCCTCACCGCGATCACCTGGGCGCTGCCCGGCGAACGCTTCAAGGGCACGATCGCCACGATCGGCAGCCGCATCGACAAGGACACGCGAACCCTCCGCGTGCGCGCGCAGATCCCCAACAAGGGCGATCGCCTGCGTCCGGGCATGGCCTTCTCGATCCGCCTACCGCTCACCGGCACGCGCTTTCCCTCCGTGCCCTCGGCCGCGATCCAGTGGAGCCGCAAAGGCGCTTACGTCTGGATCATCCGCGACAACAAGGCAACGCGTGTGCCGGTCTCGGTGGTCAAGCGGAGCGACGCCTGGGTGCTGGTCGATGCGCGCCTCACGACCAAGCACCGCGTCGTCGTCGAAGGCGTGCAGCGTCTGCGCGCCGGCCGCGCCGTCATCGTGCGCGACAACACCGCCGAGGCGAAACCGCCAGGCAATCCGGGGGCCAAGCCGGACGGCAAACCGGATAAGAGCGCGCAATGAGCGGCGATCCGCTCACCGAAAAAAGCGACCTTCCCTCTATCAGCGTACGGCGGCCGGTGCTGGCCATCGTCATGAACCTGCTGATCGTGGTGGCCGGCATCTCCGCCTTCTTGGGCGTCGAGGTGCGCGAGCTTCCGAATGTCGACAAGCCGATCGTCACCATCCGCTACGACTTCCCCGGCGCCTCGCCGGCCACCATCGACGCCGACGTGACGCGCGTGCTCGAGGGCGCGGTCGCGCGCGTGCCGGGCGTGCGGCAGATCACCTCGGCGAGCGAGGAGGCGAACGGCCGCATCCGCCTCGAATTCGAGCCCAACGTCGATATTTCCAACGCTGCCAACGACGTGCGCGAAGCGGTGAACGGCGCGCGCCGGCGCCTGCCCGACGGGGTGGAGAACATCGTCGTCGTCAAGGCCGACGACAATGACGACCCGATCATCCGCCTCGCCGTCTCCAGCCCGCGCCTCGGACGATCCGAGCTCACCAAGGTGATCGAGGACCAGATCGTGCCCGCGCTCCAGCGCGTGCCGGGCGTGGCCGACGTGCCGATCTTCGGCAACCGCGAGCGCACCCTCAACATCGTCGTCGATCCGGCGCGGCTCACCAGCTACCAGATCGGCATCGACCAGATCGCCAAGGCGCTCCGAAGCGCCCGCCTCGACGTGCCGGCGGGCAGCATGGACAGCGCGGAACAGAAGCTTCTCGTCCGCGCCGACGCCTCGGTGGTCAAGGAGGCCGCCGTCGAGCGCATCGTCATCAAGGGCAATGTGCGCATCGGCGACGTCGCCAGCGTCTTCTACGCGCCGGCCGAGGCGCTGTCTTACGTGCGCCTCAACGGCCGGCGGGTGATCAGCATCGGCGTGGTCCGCCAGGCCAAGGCCAACACCATCGACATCGCCGACAAGGTTTACGCCGAGGTGGCGCGGCTCAACCGCAATCTGCACGACGTCGAGATCGTCAAGACCTCGGACGAGTCGATCTACATCCGCGGCGCCATCTCCGAGGTGGTGCTGGCGCTCGTGCTCGGCGTCGCCATCGTGATCCTGGTGATGGTGGCCTTCCTCGGCTCCTGGAGCATGGCGCTGATCCCAGCGGTTACCATCCCGGTCTCGCTGATCGGCACCCTCGCCGCCATCTGGCTGATGGGCTTTTCGATCAACATCCTGACGCTCTTGGCATTGGTGCTTGCGACCGGCCTCGTGGTCGACGACGCGATCGTGGTGCTGGAGAATATCGAGCGGAAACGCCGCGAGGGCACCGAGCCGCTCGCCGCCGCCGTGCTCGGCACGCGCCAGGTCTTCTTCGCCGTCATGGCCACCACGATCACGCTGATCTCGGTCTTCATCCCGATCGCCTTCCTGCCGGGCCAGGCGGGTCGCCTCTTCACCGAGTTCGGCTTCACCCTGGCCATCGCGGTCGCCATCTCCTCCTTCGCCGCGCTCTCGATCTGCCCGATGCTGAGCTCGCGTCTCGCGGTCGACACGGGCGCGAAGAAAGGCCCCATCGGGCGCGCCGGCGCGGCCATCATGGCGCCGTTCGAATATCTGGGCCGACAGCTCGCCACGCTCTATGACGTCCTGCTCGAACGCGCGATGCGCATCCCGCTGCTCTTCGTCGGCGTCTGCCTGATCGGCGCCGCCATGGTCGGCACGCTCTTCTATTCGCTGAAACAGGAGCTGGTCCCGCGCGAGGACCGGGGCATGCTGATCATCACCATGCAGGGCCCCGACGGCACCAATCTGGACTACACCGACCGCCAGGCGGTGCGCGCGGAAAAGCTGCTGGAAGAGGCCGTGCGCCGCCGCGAAACCGACACGATCATGTCGATCATCGGCCGCTACGACTTGAACCGCGCCTTCATCATCGTGCCGCTCTCGCCCTGGGGCACGCGCCGCTCGCAACACGAGATCGCCGCCAGCCTGCGCCAGGGATTGAACGCGATCCCCGGCGCCCGCTCGCGCATCCGGAGCCCCAATTCCCTGCGCATCCGCTCGCGGGGCGCGCAGCTCGAATTCGCTGTCACCGGCCCCGACTACGACACCATCCTGGCAGCCGGCGACAAGCTGATCGGCGCGATCGAGCGCGAGCTGCCCGGCCTCACCGGCGCGCGGCTCGACTATCAGAACACCCAGCCGCAGCTCGCCCTGAAGATCGACCGCGAGCGCGCCGCCGATCTCGGCATCGACGTCGAGGGCATCGCCGCAGTGCTGAAAGCGGTCGTCGAGGGCACGGAGATCACGGAAATCAACGTCGGCGACCAGGCGGTGCCGGTGCGCCTGCAAACCACCGCCGGCACGGTCGACGACACCGACGACCTGCGCAATCTCTACGTGACCGCCCGCAACGGCCGCATGGTCCCGCTTTCGGCGATCATCACGGTCAACGAAAGCGGCATCGCCGCCGAGCTCGACCGCCACGGCCAGCGCCGCGCCATCGACGTCGATGCCGACCTCACTCCCGGCACTTCGATGAAGCAGGCGATCCATGATCTCGAAGTGCTCGCCGCCAAGACCTTGCCGCCGGGCACCGGCCTCGTCTTTCTCGGCCAGGCGCGCACATTGAAGGAGACGTCCAGCGGGCTCGCCATTACCTTCATCGTGGCGCTGCTCGTGGTCTTCCTGGTGCTGGCCGCGCAGTTCGAGAGCTTCATGAGCGCCGCCGTCGTCATGGTGACGGTGCCCTTCGGCCTCGCGACGGCGGGCTTCGCGCTCTGGCTTTCCGGCACCTCGATCAACATCTACAGCCAGATCGGCCTGGTCATGCTGGTCGGCCTGATGGCTAAGAACGGCATCCTGATCGTTGAGTTCGCCAACCAGCTGCGCGATCAGGGCCGTTCGGTCGAAGAGGCCGCGCGCGAGGCCTCACGGGTGCGCCTGCGGCCCGTCGTGATGACCATGCTCTCGACCACCCTCGCCGCCGTGCCGCTAGTCTTCAGCACCGGCGCCGGCGCCGAGGCGCGGAACGCGATCGGCTGGGTCGTCTTCGGCGGGCTCGGCATCGCGATCCTGGCGACGCTCTTCATCACGCCGGTCGTCTTCCGCCTGCTCGCCCCCTACGCGCGCAGCCGCGGCGACCGCCAGAAGACGCTGGTTCGCCAGCTGCGCAACGCGCCCGAAACGCGGACGAGCGAAAGCGGCGGCAGCGCTCAACCGGCCGAATAAATCCCGATTTGCAAGGCATTAGGGGCGTGCTAACAAGCGCGCGGGAGCCGGTGCGCGACAACGACGCCGGTCAGGATGGAGGACCTGGGAAGATGCGAAAGATCATGCTGGCCGTGGCCTGCGCCGCCGCCGCCGTTTCGACGAGCACCGCCGCCGCGGAGACGCTCTACCAGCGCGGCAAATATCTGGTCGAGACCATCGCTGCCTGCGGCAACTGCCACACGCCGGTCGGCCCCAAGGGCCCGATCATGGCGCGCGCGTTTTCCGGCGGCCCGCCGCTGCCCGGCGAGGGGTTCAAGGCCTTCGCCACCAACATCACGCCCGACAAGGAAACCGGCATCGGCAAATGGACCGACGCCCAGATCATCCGCGCCATCCGCGAAGGCGTGCGGCCCGACGGCTCGATCGTCCGGCCGCCCATGCCGATCGAGCTTTACCGCCGGATGTCCGACCGCGACGTGAAAGCGATCGTCGCCTATCTCCGCCGCGTGAAGCCGATTCGCGCCCGCGCGCCCAAGTCCGAATACAAGATCCCGCTGCCGAAATCCTATGGGCCGCCCGTCGGCAAAGTGGCCGAGGTGCCGCGCGCCAACAAGGTCGCCTACGGCGCCTATCTCGCGGGACCGATGGGCCACTGCATGGCCTGCCACAGCCCGCTCGTGCGCGGCCGCATCGACTGGTCGCGCGCCGGTGTCGGCGGCGAGAAATTCCCCGGTCCCTGGGGCACGTCGGTGTCGCGCAACATCACGCCGCACAAGACCGACGGCCTCGGCGCCTGGAGTGACGCGGAGATCAAGCGCGCCATTACGACGGGCGTCAGCAAGGACGGATCGAAGCTCCTGCCGCCCATGCCCTATCACAACTATGCGGGCATGAAATCGGCCGATCTCGATGCGATCGTCGCCTATCTCCGGTCCCTGAAGCCGCACGCAACGGAGTAGCGGCCTACCGCGCGGGTCAGGTGGCGGAGAGCCGGTAGGTCTTGACCCATTCGGCGGGCACCGAAACCGGCATGTCGAGCAGGATCTGCGCCAGGCCCTTGGCGAGCGGATCGTTCCGCAGGCTCGCCATGCCGCCGCCGCCGAGCGCCCGGGTCAGCAGGAAGTTGAAGCCGCCGATCCCCGGCACGTCGAAGCGCGTCACCTCGCCGCCCTCGGCGAGCATGTAGCCGAGATAGTCGGTTACGCGCGACGCCGTCACCTCGTCGCGGATCAGTGGCACGAAGACCGGTTCGCGCGCGATGATGCCGATATTGGCGCTGTCCCCCTTGTCGCCCGACCGTCCCCAGGCGATCGCTGCCAATGGCAGCTCCACCCGCGCGCCGCCAGGCACCGCCGGCAAATCGTCGCCGTAACGGCGCGCCGGCGCAGCATCGCTCACCCCGCCACCGCCGGTCTCGAGCGCCACGTCGCGCGAGGCGTCGTTCGCGGTGACTTTGACGGCCACCGCGTCCTTGGGGATCAGGAAGGAAAAGAGCCGCACCTTCGGCTGCACCTTGGGCCGCCCGGAGAACCCCGTCGTGCCCGGCGACCATGAGGTGCCGGCGGGCGCGATCTCGCCGGTGAAGATCTCCAGCGCCGTGCGTTCGGGGTGTGCCACAGTCAGCCGCATCACCGCCTCGCGCGTCGCCCGCGCGCCGGCCCGCGCATGAGGACCGTAAGCCGATTCCGCGCCGAGGATCTCGGTGTGCGTGTCGGTGAAGTCGCCGAGATTCATATGCCGGAAGATGGCGCGGCTTCGCGCGAGCACGGCCTCGGCGGTGCGCTCGGCCTTGCGAGCAGCGTCGCGGCCGATGATCGTCAGCATGCCAGTGGCACGGTAGCCGTCGAGATAGGTCGCCGAGACCTTGTAGCTGTCCGTCGCGGCGCGGCCCTTGGCACCGCTCACGCGCACACGCGCTTCGCCTGCCGCCGTCATCGTCACGTCGGTAAAGTCGCAGACCACGTCGGGCAGGATGTAGGTCGCCGGGTCGCCCACCTCGTAGAGCATCTGCTCGGCCACCACCTGCGGGGCGACCAGCCCGCCCGTGCCCTCGGGCTTGGTGACCGTGAAGGCGCCGCCCGCCTCGCATTCGGCGATCGGGTAGCCGATGTTGGCCCAGTCGGGCACGTCCTCCCAATCGGTATGGAGCCCGCCGGTCGCCTGGGCGCCGCATTCGAGGATGTGGCCGGCGAGGCTCCCCTGCGCCAGTTGGTCGAGATCGCCCGGGGTCCAGGCGAATTCATGGACGAGCGGCCCCAGCGCCATGGCGCTGTCGACCGCCCGGCCGGTGACGACGATATCCGCGCCAGCGGCCAAAGCCGCCGCGATCGGAAAGGCACCCAGATACGCGTTGATGCTCATCACGCCGTCGGGGAAGGGCGCGCCGGAGAACATCTCGGCCGTGCCCTTGAGTGCGTCGGTGCGCTCCAGCAGATCGTCGCCCTCGACCGCCGCGACCTTGAGCGACACCCCCGCCTCGGCCGCCAAGGCCTCGACGGCTTGCGCGCAGGCGCGTGGGTTCATGCCGCCGGCGTTCGAGACGACGCGGATGTTCTTTTCCTTGAGATCGCGGATCACCGACTTCATCGCTACGGTGACGAAGTCGGTCGCGTAGCCGGCGCTCGGATCCTTCGCCCGCGCGCGCGCCAGGATCGACATTGTCACCTCGGCCAGATAGTCGAAGATCAGATAGTCGATGTCGGCGCCGCGCACGAGCTGCGGTGCGGCCACGGCGCTGTCGCCCCAGAAGCCCGAGGCGCAGCCGATACGCACGATCTTCTCATCAGTCATGCGCGCAAGTGTGCCGCAACCGGCCCGGCGGTGCGAG
>CAZBRE010000031.1:0-9243 GCA_964494065.1 uncultured Alphaproteobacteria bacterium | reverse complement strand
GGCTTCTTGGTCGGCGCGGTTTTCGCAGCCTTCGTCAAGCCGGCGATCTCGTCGCGCATCTTGGCGATATCGGCGGCGAGCGCCGCTTCGATCTTTCCCAGCCGCTCATCGAGCGTCGTCCTGAGCGCGGCGAGCTTCTCGTCGACTTCCTCGTCGGTCTCGCGCTCGATCTCCTTGCGCGCGCTGTCGATCTGGGCCTCGATTGTCTCGGCGATGCCGCCGTCGAGAACAGCACGGAGCACTTCGACCTGCGCTCCGATCTTCTCCTCCACCTCAGCGCTCAGCGCGCTCACCGCTTCGGAGGCCGCGACCGCTTCGCTCTTGGCCTCTGTCGCTTCGCTCTTGGCCTCCACTGCCTCGCTCTTGGCCGCGGCGGCTTCGCTCGCTGCCCCTTGGACCGCCTGCTTGGCCGCCTCGATGTCGGCGGTGAGCCCGTCGCTCACAGTCTTGAGCGCCTGGCCCTGCTGCTCGCGCAGCTCGGCGGCATGCGTCCGCATTGCTTCGATGTCGGCCGTCATGCGCGCGCGCATATCGCCCAGCGTCGCCTCGACCGCATCGAGCGCTTCGAGCGCGCCACCGCCGAACCAGCTCTGGTTCATCGCGCGGACGCCTTCCATCATCGCCTCCTGATGCGCGGCGACCATGTCGGCAAGATCGTCCCAGCCATGCGCGGCGGTCTTGCCCACGCTCAGCACGCCGTCGATGGTGCGCCGGCGCATGTCGTCGAGCTGATCGAACCCCGTCGCCGCCGCGGGATAGACCGCCTCCAGCCGCTCCTTCGTGATGGCGAGAAAGCGCTCATAGCCTTGCTCGAGGGCGTCAACGCCGGCCTTGATGGCGGACGGGCTCGTGAAGTCTGACATCTCCTTATCTCTCCTTGGTCCGAGTGCCTTGATCCGAGTGCCTTGATCCGAGTGTTAGTGTCGTGTGGGCACGCGACATGATTGCTGCAACGCGAAACATGCGTCAGCACCATCGCATCCGACACAAACAAGTCTAATTGTGCATTGCAACAAAATTGTGGCGGAGGCGATCATTCGCCGAAATTTTCCGCGACAATCGCTGCGACACAATCGCCGCGACAATGGGCGCGTTAGGCCTCGCCCGCCTCGATGCGCATCATCACCTGGTCGATCGGCACCTGCTCGCCCTCGGCGATCAGCGCCTCGGCGATCACGCCGTCATGGGGGGCGCGGACCTCGTGTTCCATCTTCATCGCCTCGACGATGAAGAGAACGTCGCCCGCCGCCACGCGGTCGCCGGCCTTGCGCGGCGCGCGCAGCACCTTGCCCGTGAGCGGCGCGCGGATGACGCCGTCGCCCGCCTCGGCGCCGGCCGCACCGGCATGGGCGGGAAGCTCGCGGATCGTGGCGCTCGCGCCGCCCAGATCGAGATGGACCGCCATGCCGTCGACGACGGCGCGCGCGTTGTGCACCGTGCCGGCGTGTTCGAAGCGAACATATGGACTGTCGGGACCGTCGCGCCCGAGCACGCGCAGCGCGACCGTATCGCCATTGACCTCGACCGTATGCGGCCCGGTCTCCGCCACCATGACACCAGCCTCGATGCGCGCGCCCGCCGCTTCGAGGACGATCGGGATCACCGGGATGAAGCGCCGGCCCCAGACCGGCTTGCTGCCGTCGTAGCCCGCCAGCAACAGCGCCGCCAGGGCGAGCATGGTCGATGAGGGCGGGGCAGCTGCCAACGAATCCCCCACGAAGTGGGTGTCGAGGAAATCGGTCGTCGCCTCGCCGGCGGCGAAGGTCTCGCCGTCCAGCACCTCGATCAGGAAGTGCCGGTTGGTCGGCAGGCCGAGCAGCACCGTGTCTTCGAGCGCGCCTATCAGGCGGCGGCGCGCCACGCCGCGGGTCTCGCCCCAGGCGATCACCTTGGCGATCATCGGATCGTAGAAGGGGGTGACCTCCTGGCCCTCCTTGAGGCCGTGATCGACGCGGATGAAGGCGCCGTGCGGCGAACGCCAGGCGGCGACGCGCCCGGCCGCCGGCAGAAAGCCCGCCGCCGGGTCTTCGGCGTAGAGCCGCGCCTCGATCGCATGGCCCTCGAAGATCGCGTCCTCTTGGCTGATAGGCAGGTCCTCGCCCGCCGCAACCGCCATCTGCAGCGCGACGATGTCGAGGTCGGTCACCATCTCGGTCACCGGATGCTCGACCTGGAGCCGCGTATTCATCTCAAGGAAGTAGAAACTGCCGTCGGCGGCGAGCAGGAACTCTACCGTGCCGGCGCCTTCGTACCCGATGGCCTGCGCCGCCGCCACAGCCGCCGCGCCCATCTCGGCGCGCAGCTCCTCGTCGACCGCGGGGCTCGGCGCTTCCTCGATCACCTTCTGGTGGCGGCGCTGAACCGAGCAGTCGCGCTCGCCCAAGTGGATAACGTTGCCGTGGGCATCGGCGAGCACCTGGATCTCGACATGGCGCGCGCCGGTGATGAGGCGCTCGAGCAGTACCCGGTCGTCGCCGAAGGCGCCCTTGGCCTCGGATTGCGCTGCGGCGAGCGCCGCTTTGAAATCCTTCGCTTCGTCGACGACGCGCATGCCGCGCCCGCCGCCGCCGGCCGCCGCTTTGATCATAAGGGGGTAGCCGACGTCCTTGGCGGCCTTGGCGAGCGCCGCGGCCGACTGGTCCTCGCCGGCATGGCCGGGCACGGTCGGCACGCCCGCCTTTTCCATCCGCGCCTTGGCCTTGGCCTTGTCGCCCATGAGCTCGATCGCCTTGGCCGGCGGGCCGATGAATGTGAGACCGGCCTTGGTACAGGCGCGGGCGAAGGAGGCGTTTTCCGCCAGGAACCCGTAGCCCGGATGCACCGCGTCGGCGCCCGACGCTTTCGCCGCGTCGATGATGGCGGGGATCGAGAGATAGCTCTCGGCGACAGGCGGCGGGCCGATGCGCACCGCCTCGTCGGCCGCATGGACATGGAGCGCCTGCGCGTCGGCGTCGCTGTAGACGGCGACGCTCTTGTGTCCGAGCTCTCGGGCGGCGCGGGCGATGCGGACGGCGATCTCGCCCCGGTTGGCGATCAGGATCTTCGAGACGCTCATGGGCGACGTCCGCGCGTCGCCGCCATCCTTCGAGACGCCGGCTTGCGCCGGCTCCTCAGGATGAAGGAATTGGTTGGGTACAAAACCAAATCTTCATGGTGAGGAGCGGCGCAGCGCGCCGCGTCTCGAACCATGGACCCCTCGCACGATATTGCCATCGACCGCCTCACCCGCGCGCCACGCCGTAGCTATTGGGATTGAGCGCGCGGTTTTCGGCCTCCCAACACAGACCGAGCAGAAAGCCGAACAGTCGCCGACTGTCGCGCGGGTCGATGATGCCGTCGTCCCAGAGCCGCGCGGTGGCGTAGAGCGCCTTGCTCTCCTCCTCGATGGCGGCGACGATGCCGTCGTGCATCGCCTGGATCTGCTCGGTCGGCACCGGCCCGCCGCGGCGCTTGTACTTGGCGGTCTCCACGATCTTCATGACGCCGGCCGCCTGCTCGCCCCCCATCACGGCGATGCGGTAGTTGGGCCAGGCGAACAAGAAGCGCGGATCGTATTCGCGCCCGCACATGCCGTAATTGCCGGCGCCGAACGAGGCGCCGATATGCATGGTGATCTGCGGCACGGTGGCGTTCGCCACGGCCTGAATCATTTTAGAACCATGCTTGATCGCGCCGCCGGCCTCGGCGTCCTTGCCGACCATGTATCCCGTCGTGTTGTGGAGATAGAGGATCGGCGTGCCGGCCTGGCAGCAGAGCTGGATGAACTGCGCGCCCTTCACCGAGCCCTGCGGGGTGATCGGGCCGTTATTGGCGATGATGCCGCAGCGCCAGCCCTCGATGGTCGCGGTGCCGCAGACGGTCTGCGTGTCGAACAGCGGCTTGAAGTCGAGGAAGTCGGAGCCGTCGACAAGGCGGGCGATCAGCTCGCGAACTTCGTAGGGCTTGCGATAGTCGACATTGACGATGCCGAGGATGTCGTCGATCGGATAGAGCGGCTCGGCGTAGTCGCGCGCGGGCCGCGGCGGCATGTTGGCGTTCCAGTCGAGATTTTTCACGACGTCGCGGGCGATGGCGATCGCATGGGCGTCGTCCTCGGCCATGTACTCCGCGAGCCCAGTCACGGTCGCATGCAGCACGGCGCCGCCGAGCTCCTCGTCGGTCGCGTCCTCGCCCAGCGCCGACTTGGTGAGCGGCGGGCCGGCGAGGAAGATCTTGGCGCGGTCGCGCACGACGATGGTGTAATCCGACATGCCCGGGAGATACGCGCCGCCGGCAGTCGAGGAGCCATGGACCACGGTGATCTGCGGGATGCCTTCGGCCGAAAGCCGCGCCTGGTTGCAGAAGGTGCGCCCGCCCATCACGAAAATATCGGCCTGACGCAATAGGTTAGCGCCCGCGCTCTCGACCAGGTTCACCATCGGCAGCTTGTTTTCGCGGGCGATGTCGTGGCAGCGGATCACCTTCTTCACGCCGCCCTGGGAGAGCGCGCCGCCCTTGATGCCGCTGTCGGAGGCGACGACGAGACAGTGCGTGCCGGCGACCGAGCCGATGCCGGCGATCTGGCCGCCGCCGGAGATCGTCTCGTCGCCGTCGTCGTCGTGCATCTTGTAGCCGGCGAGGGACGAAATCGGCACGAAGGGTTGATCGCGGTCGAGCAGCAGGGCGAGGCGCTCGCGCGGCAGGAGCGCGCCGCGTTCGACGAATCGCGGCTTGGCGCGCGCCGAGTGCTCGGCGATTTTTGCCTCGAGCCCCTGCACCTCCTCGATCTTCTCGAGCATGGCCGCGCGGTTCTCCTGAAAACTTTTCGAACGCGTGTCGACCTTGCTTTCGATCACCGGCATTGCCGCGCCTCACTCACAATTTCAGCCCGCACTTTCAAGCCGCAATTTTGCCGCCCGGCTGCCGCCGGGTGGGCCGATCCTATTCGGATTGACGGGCTCTGTCGTACTCATTTACGATTTTTGACACGGTGGTAAAACGCATGGCTGGCAGTCGGGAAGGCGCGTTCAGCCAGAACCGAAGGGGGCTCGATGCACAACCGAGCGAAGACACTCGTTGCGGCGATGATGCTTGCCGCGACGCTCACCATCATTGACGCGAGCCAGGCGCTGGCCTGGCGCGTGGGCAATTGGACCGGCGGCGCGTTCGGCAACCGCGCCACGGGCCGGCTCAATTTCTGCCAGATGTCAGTACGCTACAAATCGGGCATCGTGCTGTGGTTCCGGCAATACGCGAACTACAACCTCTATGTAGGCTTGAGCCACGTTAACTGGCGTTTGACGCCGAGCGGGAACTATACGCTCACCTTCGTCATCGACGGACGGGAGATCCGCCGGGCGCGCGGCGTGGTCCTGCCTGGGAACACCAGGAGAATTTGGCTGGCGCTCGGCACCGACCGCTATACGCGCAATCGGCTGCAGCGCGGCTTCCGCCTCACGCTGGTCCACAACAACGGAATCTATCGCTTCAAGCTGACCGGCACGGCGGTGGCGTTGGCGCGGCTGGAACGCTGCCTGCAAATCCGCGGCTAGGCGGGTTCACCGTCCGGGCGCGCGATGTTCACGTGTCTCACCTGTCCCATGTGACGGTGTCTCAACCGTCTCAAGCGTCCCATCCGTCCCATCCGTCTCAAAAAGGGCTTAGAGGGCGCGCCAGCCGCGTCCGGCATGGCCGAAATCGAAGACATCCGGATGGAGGATTTCGGCGAGGATCTCCAGCGAGTCGACGAGGCGCGGTCCCGGCCGGCTGAAATAGTGGTTGGCGTCGACGAGCGCGACCCGGGCGTCGCGCACGGCCCTGAGCTCCGACCAGAAGGGCTGCGCCTCGAGCAATTTTAGCTCCTCGGCCACGCGGTCGATGCCGAAGCCGCAGGGCATGACGATGATGACGTCGGGATCGGCCTCCGCCAGGGCGGCGGCGTCGATCCAGGGCGCGTGCGCGCCGGCCACACCGAAAATATCCATGCCGCCCGCCAGCGCGACCAGCTCGGGGATCCAGTTGCCCGCGGCCATCAGCGGCTCGATCCACTCGATGCAGGCCACGCGTGGGCGCGTGCTCTCGACTTTGGCTTGGGCCTTCGCCCGCGCCGCGATGCCCTCGACCCGCGCCTTCAGCCCCGCGATCAGGCTTGCGCCGGCCGCCTCGGCATCGAGCGCCGCGGCGACCCGCGCGAAGTCATCCCACACCGTCGCCAATCCTGCGGGCACCAGCGAGACGACCTCGGGCGCAGCGCCGGTCCATTCGCGCAGCGCCGCGGTGACCGTGTCGAGCGACACCGCGCAGACCTTGCACTGGTCCTGCGTCACGATGAGATCGGGCGAGAGCGCCCGCAGCCGCTCCGCATCGACGCGGTAGATCGAGAGCCCGTCCTCGACCAGCGCACGAATGTCGCGGTCGATCGCCGCGCTGTCGCCCGCGCCATGAAAAGCGCTGTCGGTCAGCACCGGCAGCGCGTCGAGCCCGGCAGGAAAATCGCATTCATGGCTGCGCCCGACCAACGCCTCGCGAAACCCCAAGGCGCAGATAATTTCGGTGCCGCTCGGCAATAGCGAGGCGATGCGCATGGGCGCTCAAACGCCGCCCGGCGGCAGCTCCTCGCCATATTTGTCGTAGAACACGAAGCTCGCCGCCAGCATGTCGACGCTATGACCGTCGGCGGCAAAGGGACAGAGCAGACGCGAATACCGAATTTGCTCGAGCTCCGCGCTTAGAGGTAGGCCGACATCGGGCGCATGGAAGTGGGGCTCACCGGTTTTGACCACTCTTTCATAGCTCGGCAGGAGCCAGGCCAGATAGGCATCGTCGTGAAGCTCGTCATAGAACTTGCCGGTCGTATCGTAGCCCATCCATTCGGAAATCTGCGTGCCGACGAGGCGATGGCGATAGCGTAGACGATCGCCCTCGCGGACGACGTCGATCAGAAATATCCAGGGCATCAGGAGCGGAATGTCGATCGGATCGATATGCTGCCGGCCCGGAAGAAGACCCGGTCCCGGCGACTTCTCTAGCCAATAATCGTAAAACTGCTCGTGCCGGGAATGATCAAGCGTATCACGGAAATCCACCATTGCGAGCACTCGATTACCAGAGGTTGTAACATCTGTCGAGAGACCGCCCTGATTATTTCTGTATTTACATACTATATTGTGCATTCCTTTCAGATTATATTCTCATTGCGTGTATCGCATTGACATTTAACACGAAATTAGTGTGCTCTATTTTGTGACTTAGCGCGGACTGGACAACGGTCACGCCGGGGCGTGATCGCAATGGGGAGTGTTCGCGCTGGCCCGATCCGATTATTCTGCATCCATGCGACGGCAATGCGGGCGCGCATGCAACAGCCCGCACGCGTGGCAAGGGGGATGCAATGTCCATCGATGAGATTGTCTGGCGGCCCGATGAACGGGTCATCCGCGAGGCGACGCTGACGGCGTTCATGGCGGCGCTGGGCGTGCCCGATTACGCGACGCTGCAGGACCGCGCCGACACCGAGCTCGAGTGGTTCAACGACGCACTCTTGAAATTCATCGACTACCGTTTCGTCGAACCCTATACGGCCGTGCTCGACGACAGCGACGGGCCCGAGCATGTGCGCTGGTGCGTCGGCGGCACGACCAACGTCGTCATCAATGCCTGCGACAAGTGGATGGGCACGCCAACGGAAAACAAACCCGCGATCCTGTGGTGCGGCGAGGACGGCAGCACGAAAACCTGGACCTATGGAGACCTGAACCGCGAGACGGCCAAGCTCGCGGGCGGATTGCTCAAGCTCGGCATCGGCCCCGGCGACGTCGTCGCGATGTATATGCCCAACATCCCCGAGGCGACCGTGGCGCTGCTGGCGGTCGCCAAGATCGGCGCCATCGTGATGCCGCTCTTCTCGGGCTTCGGGGCCGATGCGATCGTCACGCGCCTCACCGATTCGGGCGCCATCGGCGTGCTGACCGTCGACGGCACGCCCCGGCGCGGCAAGGTCGCCAGCGCCAAGGCGGTGATCGACGAGGCGGCGAAGTCGGTCCCGCATCTGAAGCACGTGATCGTCAAGCACCACATCACGGCCGAGCACGACTGGGTCGAGGGCCGCGATCATTGGTGGGACGAGCTGACGGCGGACCAGGACGGAACGACCGAGACCCGCGCGGTGCCGGCCGACGATCCGTTCCTGCTGGTCTTCACCTCGGGCACGACGGGCAAGCCCAAGGGCGTCGTGTATAGCCATTGCGGCTTCCCGGTGAAGACCGTGCTCGACATGTCGATCTGCATGGACCTCAAGGCCGACGACCGGATCATGTGGATGTCGGATATGGGCTGGCTAGTCGGCCCGATCATGGTGTTCGGCGCCTTCGTGGTCGGCGCCACGGTGGTGCTGGTCGAGGGCGCGCCCAACTATCCGGAAGACGACCGCATGTGGCGGATCGTCGACGACCAGCAGGTGAGCTATCTGGGCCTCGCGCCGACCATCGCGCGGAGCTTCATGGCCGCCGGCCGCGACGTGCTGGAGGGCAAGGACCTCTCGTCGCTCCGCGCCTTCGTCTCGACCGGCGAGGCCTGGAACCCCGATTCGTGGAACTGGGTCTTCGAGCGCGTCGGCAAGTCGAAGCTGCCGATCCTCAACTATTCGGGCGGCACCGAAATGGGCGGGCTCGTCTCCTCGACCATCATCCACCCGATGAAGCCCTGCTCCTTCGTCGGCCGGGTGCCGGGCACGGGCTCGGACGTCGTGGACATGGAGGGCAATTCCGTACCCGCCGGCACCGTGGGCGAGCTGGTCATGAAGGTGCCGACGATCGGGCTCACCCGCGGGCTCTGGAAAGATGAAGAGCGGTATCTGGAAAACTATTGGCAGAAGATCCCGGGCATGTGGCTGCACGGCGATTTCGCGAGCCGGGACGAAGACGGCTTCTGGTTCATCCACGGCCGCTCCGACGACACGCTCAAGATCGCCGGCAAGCGCACGGGGCCGGCGGAGATCGAGTCGCTGCTGCTCGGCACAGGCATGCTGAAGGAGGCCGCGGCCATCGGCGCGCCCGACCCGATCAAGGGCACGGCGATCGTCTGCGTCTGCGTGCCGGGCGAGGGGGCGCCGGACGAGGGCGAGATCGCCGATGCGCTGACCGACGCGGTGATCCGGGGGCTGGGGCCGCCCTTCCGGCCGAAGGACATCGTCTTCACCGGCGATCTGCCCAAGACGCGCAACATGAAGGTGATGCGCCGCATCGTCCGCGCCGTCTATCTGGGCGA
>CAZBRE010000030.1:11645-35122 GCA_964494065.1 uncultured Alphaproteobacteria bacterium | reverse complement strand
ACCTCCTCGCCCTCATCGAAGCGCACATCGGCCAGAAAGCGCTTGTAGCGTTTGATCAGACGGCCGCGGCGAAGGGGATCAGCGAAGCGCATGGCCGGCGGATCCTATCGGCGGCGGCGGGCGCAATCAATTTGCCGAGGTGTCGGTCGAGCGGTGCGTTGCCATCTCCCGCAATTTCGTGACCGTATTCCAGTTCCGCGCCGTGCCATCGAGGCCGAGCGCCGCTTCGATGCGGGTGAGCGACAACTTCGATCGGCCGGACCCGTATGTGTAATAGACATAGAGCGTGTCGCCGATGATCCGGAATTCTTCCGGTCCGTCATACGCTGTCAGCGTCTTGATCGCGGATTCATCGGGCTGACCGGACAACAGGACGGCATGAAGGAATTTCGGATCCCGCCCTGAGCTGAGCGCGATGGGGCAATGGGCAACGATCCGTGCCAGGTCGCTGGCGCTGCGCAAGATTACGGTGGTCGAAAGGCCGAGCTGGCTTTGATACGCGCGTTCGATATCCGCCGCCAGCTTTCGCGGGCTTTTCGCGGTGCCTTTGAAGACGACGTTTCCCGATTGCAGATAGGTGGCCACCTTTGCGTGGCCCATCGCCTCATGTACCGCTCTCAAGGCGTCCATCTTGATCTTGCGATGCCCGGCGACGTTCACGCCCCGCAGAAATGCGACGAACACCGTCATATGCGCTCCCGTATGCCCTCCGCGGCAAAGGCGGTGTGTCGGTAACACGTCCGGCAGGAACCGGTGGCGCCGGGGCGCGCTTCCGTGTCGACCCGGCGGTGCGGTAGTATAGATACCTTCTCCCAGCAGGGTCAGCGCGCCATGGACGACGTGAACGACGCAACGAGCAATTCCGGCACGCCGCCCGGCACCGCAAAGCCGGCGACGGTGACGGCGTGCATGATCATCATCGGTAATGAGATCCTCTCCGGGCGCACCAAGGACAAGAACCTCGGCTTCGTCGCCGAGCGCATGAGCGAGTGGGGCATTCGTCTCATGGAGGCGCGGGTCATCCCCGACATCGAGGCGACGATCGTCGAGACCGTCAACGAATGCCGCGCGCAGTACGATTACGTCTTCACCTCCGGCGGCATCGGGCCGACCCATGACGACATCACCGCCGCTGCGGTCGCCAAGGCCTTCGGCGTCAAGATCCACCGCCATCCCGACGCGCTCAAGATCATGCAGCGCCAGCACAAGCCCGAGGACCTCAACGAGGCGCGCCTAAAAATGACGGATGTGCCCGAGGGCGCGACCCTCATCGACAACCCGGTGAGCGGGGCGCCCGGCTTTCAGATCGGCAATGTCTTCGTCATGGCCGGCGTGCCGATGATCATGCAGGCGATGCTCGAAGGCTTGCGCCACAAGCTGGTCGGCGGCGCGCCGGTGCTCTCGCGCTCGGTGCGCGCGTTCCTGCCCGAAGGCGTGGTGGCCGAGGGGCTCGGCGCGATCCAGGCGCGCTACGACGAGATCGATATCGGCAGCTATCCCTTCTTCCGCAAAGGACGGTTCGGCACCAGCCTGGTGTTGCGTGGCACCGACGAGGCGGCGCTGGATGAGGCCCGCGGCGAGGTCGAGGCGCTGATCCGCACGCTGGGCGAGACGCCGGTCGAGGATCCCGACGACTGAGCATGGCGGGATATCTGCCCTACCTGCTGGGCGCGCTGGCCGGTGGCGGCGTGCTTGCGGCCTGGTACGGGCTGCAGGCCGTGCGTGACAAGGAGGCGAGCACGGCCAAGCGACGATTGGGGCTCGGCGCGGTAAACATCGGCGTCATCATGATCGCCGCCAGCCTCTTCTTCCTGTCGCGCAGCGGCTGAGCGACTGCAAGCCTGGGCGGCTGCGTCAGTCCGGCCGTCCAGGGCGGCGCCAGATCAGGCGCGCAACCAGGATCGCCACGATCCAACCGGCCAGCGGCACGATGAAGATGTAATTGAAAGCCGGATGCTTCGGACTGCCGCCGGACACGACCAGCACGCCCACCATCCAGATCGCCGACAGCGCGTAGCCGATCCGGATCCAGGTCAGACGGTCCTTGAGGTTGAGGGCCATGTATACGCGTGCGGGTGGTGCATGGACGGGCAGGGCAAACGGTAGCCGCCGCGCCGGAGACACACAACGTCCATCGCTGCGGCTCCGGGTGGCGAAGCGGCGTTCGGCCATGTCGCTTGAACCGGCCAGCGCCGGGCACTACCGTCTAAAGGGCTCACGCGCCGCGGGCGTGGCGAAACTGGTAGACGCAACGGACTTAAAATCCGTTTCCCTTCGGGGAGTGCAGGTTCGATCCCTGCCGCCCGCACCAAGCGCGCAACCGCCTCACGTGTATTCCGCCCCGAGGTAGTTTGAAGCATGACCAAGCAAGGCATTCTCGCGCTGTGGCAGGACTGTGTCGCCGGTCGGGAGGCGGAGCTCGAGCGCTGGTATCAAACGGAGCATTTGGCGGAGCGGCTGGGGGTGCCGGGTTTCCTGCGGGGGCGGCGCTACGAAGCGGTCGAGGCGCCCCAGCAGTATTTCACCTACTACGAGACCGAGACGCCAGAGGTCCTGATCTCGCCTGCCTACCGGGAGCGAACCGACAATCCGACCCCGCTCACGCAGAAGATCATGTCGGATGTGTTTCAGAAGATGAGTCGCACGATCTGCCGCGTCGAACGCCGGACCGGCGATATCCGAGGCGCCTGGGCGGTCACCGCCAAATTGTCCGACCCCGCGGCGATGGACGGCTCCGACCTGCCCGACAGGCTTGCCGCCGAGACCGGCATCGCCCGGACGGAGCTGTGGGTGGCGGCAGACGATATCGCGCCGCCGCCCTCGGATGAAGAAAAGCTGCGCGGCGGCGACGACCGGATCAAGGCCTGCCTGTTCGTGGAGACGTTGCGCGAAAGCGATGCGCGCGAGGCGATGCGGGCGATCAGGGACCAGCTCACGCAGGCGATCGACGAGATCGGTCTCTATCGGTTTATGTGCGAGCTCGCGAGGTAGGGGAGCGGTCGATGCATTCGCACGCTAGCGGTGCTCGGCCTCGTAGTCGCCGATATAGCCGCGGCTTAGGGGCACGGCGTCGACGTCTCGGGTGAGCTGGAGCTGGAAGTTCATCCAGCCCATGCGTCGAAACCCGACCTCGCAGGACTGCAGATAGAACTCCCACATGCGGCAGAAGCGCTCGTCATAAAGTTCCGCCGCCTTGTCGCGGTTGACCTGAAAGCGGCGGTTCCATTCCTTCAGCGTCTCGGCGTAGTGGAGGCGCAGGATCTCGACATCGGTGATCCAGAGCCCCGAGCGCTCGACCGCGGCAATGGTCTCGGAGAGCGAGGGGGTGTAGCCGCCGGGGAAGATGTACTTGGTGAGGAAGGCGTTGGTCATGCCGGGCGGGTCCTTGCGCCCGATCGAATGGATCAGCGCAATGCCGCTGTCGTCGAGCAGTTCGCGTGTCTTCTGGAAGAACTCGTCGTAATGGCCCATGCCGACATGCTCGAACATGCCGACCGAGACGATACGGTCATAGCGCCCGTCGTCCTCGCGGTAGTCGAGCAGCTTGAAGGTGACCTGCCCATCGCGCCCGACCGCTTTGGCGCGGTCCTGCGATAGGGCAAGCTGCTCCTTGGAGAGGGTGACGCCGACGACCTCGACATCGGCAACCTCGGCGAGATGAAGCGCGAGCCCGCCCCAGCCCGAGCCGATATCGAGCACGCGCATGCCGGGCTTAAGCAACAGCTTGGCGGCGAGATGGCGCTTCTTGTTGGCCTGCGCAGTTTCCAGCGTGTCGTCCGGCGTCTCGTAGTAGGCGCAGGAATACTGCCGGTCCGCGTCGAGGAAGAGATCGTAGAGCGCGCTGCTCAGGTCGTAGTGATGCGCCACATTGGCCTGCGCCTTGCCGACGACGTTCTTCTGCTGCGACTTGCGGAACACGCTCGCGAGCTTGGGGTCGACCGCCCGGCCGCTCAGATTGATGCCGCAGAACTCCAGAAAATCGTAGAGCGAGCCGTCTTCGATGGTGATCGTGCCATCCATGTAGCCTTCGCCCAGATAGAGATCGGGCTTCATCAGGATCTTGCGCAGCAGCGTGCTGTCATGCAGGCGGATGCGCGCGCGCGGGCCGTCGGCGGTGCCCTCGAAGCGCCGCTCGCTGCCATCGGCGTCGATGATGGTCAGGCGGCCCGCCTCGACCGGCTGGGTCGGCGGCGCGTCGAGCGTTGTGTCGGCCGGCATGGGCGTCTGTCCTCGTTTCCAGGGGCGGCGGGCCAATACTAGCCCCGGCATGGGCGCCGCCGAAAGCTTCCAACTCCGCGGCGAATCGCCCTATGATTGGGCGAGCCGCGAAAGTGCCATGAGTGGGAGCAGCGTTGGAATGGCGGATTGGGTGGAAACCTTCAAGGGCGCGATCCTGTCCTCGGAATACGATCCCGAGGCGCATATGAACTCGCAGACCTATGTGAACCGGTTCGATCAGGCGACCTGGTTCATCCTCGCCACGGTGGGCGTGACGCCGACCACCATGAAGGAGAAGAACCAGCGGGTCGCGATCGTGCGCCAGACCTTCCAGTATCTCCGCGAGCTGCGCGGCGGCCAGCTGATCGAGGTCCGCAGCGGCTTCGTCGCCGTCGGCAAGAAATATATCCGCTTCGTCCACCGCATGTTCGATGCCGTGACGGGCGACATGGTCGCGACGAGCGACTGCACCGCCGTGCTGGCCAGCCTGAAGACGCAGAAATCCGTGGCCTTGCCCGAGGCGCTGCGCAAGGCGTCCAAGGAGCATCTCGTCACCTGGAACGTTGCCGACGGCTGACCGGGCACGCCGCCGGCCGGTCCCGGAACATCGCGGCACCAATTCCCTGATCCCGGATGGTCAGTGCTATGAGCGCAAGCATTAGAGAGTCGCGCGCGGAACTGCTGCGCTACACGCTCGACAAGCCGGTGGGTGGATCGGGCGTGAGCGCGATCGACGTGCTCGCGGTCGATTTGACGGATGACGATCGGGTCACGGGCACCGGGTTCAGCTACGGGCTGCGCGGCGGCGGCCGAACCATGCTCGCCGCCGCGAACGAGCTGCTTGACGGCGTAATCAAGGGCGCCACCGCTGCCGCCCCGGAAGCGAATTACCGGGACATGGTGGGCGCGCTCAATCGCCTGGGGCGCGGGCCCACCTATCTGGCGATGGCGGCGATCGATCTGGCGCTCTGGGACCTGCATGCTAAGGCGCGCGGCGTCTCGCTGACCGTGGCGCTGGGCGGGCGGCCGCGGCCGGTGCCGGTCTATGGCTCGGGCGGATTGCGCCCCGATATGGAGCCGGCCGCCGCGGCTGAGGTCGCGCTCGCCCACGTCGAGGCGGGGTTCAGGGGCGTCAAGCCGCGCCTCGCCGGCAACCGCAGCGATGCGGCCCGGCTCGCCGCCGTCCGCGGGGCGCTGCCCGATGCGATCGACCTGATGGGCGATGCCAACGAGAAGTGCGATCTCGCGCGCGCGCAGTGGCTTGCGGGCGTCTGCGCCGAGCATGGGCTGCTCTGGCTGGAGGAACCGCTGCCGGCTTACGACCAGGCGGGCTATGAAGCGCTGGCGCGGTCGTCATCGGTGCCGGTTGCGACCGGCGAGCATCTGCAGGGCGCCGTCGAGGCACGGGGGGTCTTCGACGCGCGCGTCTGCGCCGTCTTTCAGCCGGACCTCGCCATGATGGGCGGCATCACCGAATGCCTCCGCGCGGCGCGACTGGCCGAGCATTACGGCATCGCCATCGCGCCGCATTTCCTGCCGGCGCTGTTCGTGCATCTGGCCGGTGCGGCACCGAACCTGACCTGGCTCGAGGACTTTCCGTTGCTCGAGCCGCTCTTCGACGTCGATGTCGAGATGTCAGCTGACGGCACGATGACCGCCCCCGATACGCCGGGTCACGGCTTCGCCTGGGCGAAGGGTGTGCGCGATAGATTTCGCGTGGAGCTCTAGCGGCTTAGCTCGTGGCGGTCGCCACCGGCCCCAGCCAGCCGACGATCGCGCCGAAAATCCCGTGCACCAGCATCGACGTCGTCCAGGCGAAGGGATGCGCCTTCGTCGCGAAGAAGCCCAAGCGGAAGAAGATCGGCACGTAGATCAGCCCGGCGGCCACGAACAGGCACTCGCCGTAGATGATGCCGCGGATGAACTCATAGCCGCCGATGGTGGGGAGATATTTGGCGAACACGCTCGTGTAGAGCAGGGCGAAGACGACCCCGTTCATATGCAGGATGCCGAGGCCGATGAAATAGGCGGGCGCGCCGTGCACGACATCACGCAAGGTCAGCTCGGCCTGCTCGTGCGCAAAGTCGACCCGCGGCAACCCATAGCGGTCCGCCCACTGCGCGAAGACCATCAGGACATAGGTTGCGATGAGGCCCGCCAGGGCCGAATGAACGAGAAACTCGAGTGTCATGGCCGCTTCCCCCCTTGCTTGGCGGGCGGCATTAAACCATCAAACGGCGGGCGAAGTGAATTGCAATGGTTTGCAGGCTGCGTCCACTGCCGTGCAGGCGGCTCAGGCGTGCGCGGGCTGCTCGAGCACGCGTTCGGGCGGGAAGCGCAGAGTGACGGTCGTGCCGGCGTCGGGCGCGCTGCTGATCGACAGCGAGCCGCCATGCAGCTCGATCATGGCGTTGACGAGCGGCAGGCCGAGCCCGGTGCCGGCATGGCTGCGGTTCATCGCGCTCTCGACCTGACCGAAGGGCTCGAGCACGGTCTCCAGATGCTCCGGTGCGATGCCGATGCCGGTATCGCTGACGCTGAGAGTGTAGCCGCCGTCGGCGCCCAGCCCGCCTTCGATCGTCAGCGTTCCACCCTCCGGCGTGAACTTGACCGCGTTGCCCAGGAGGTTGATCAGCATCTGCTTCACCAGCCGCTCGTCGGCCCATAGGGGCGGGGCGTCGCTGGCGAAGCGCACGGAGAGGTCGAGGCTCTGCTTCTTGATCGCATCGCGCATCATAGCAATGGCCGATTCGGCGACCGCGGCGACGTCGACCGATCGTTCCTTCAATTGCAGCCGGCCTGCCTCGACCTTCGCCATGTCGAGCAGGTCGTTGATGATCGACAGCAGATGGCGTCCGCTTTGCAGCACGCTCTCGCAATACTCGCTGTACCGGTCGTGGCCGAGCGGCCCGTACATCTGGCCGTCCATGATCTCCGTGAAGCCGATGATCGCGTTGAGCGGCGTGCGCAGCTCGTGGCTCACATTGGCGAGGAATTCCGATTTGGCGCGGATGGCGGCGTTGGCGTCGCTGAGCGCCTCCTGCAAACGGTCGTTGTTTGTGCGCACCTCGTCGACCAGCCGCTCGAGCTTTGTCTGGCTGCGCTGCGCCATGGCCTCGGCCTCGAACTGCGCGGTGCAGTCGCTGCCGGCCCCACGGAAGCCGATGAAACGCCCGCTCTCCTGGTCGAAGGCGGGGATGCCGGAGACGCGGCAGAAGCGGTGCTTGCCCTCGGTGTCGACGATCTCGATGGCGAGGTTGCGGAAGGGCCGCCGCGCGGCGAGCGCGTCGCGCAGGGTGCGGCCGGTGACCACGTCGCTGCCGAGCTCGACGAGATAGGTGCCGACCATGCTGCGCGACGGCTTGCCGGTGACCTCGGTGATCCGCTCGGAGATGAAGGTGACGGCGCCGTGCTCGTCGGTTTCCCAGACCCAATCGGAGGCTGCCAGCACGAAGTCGTGAAAGCGCCGACGGCTTTCGTTGTAGAGCCGCTGGGCCGCGCGCAGGGACTGGGCGAGATGCGCCGCATCGCCCTCGGGTCCGGCCCCGGCGCCCAACATGGGATTGATCGGATCGCGCGCGTTCCGCGGCTGCTGCGTTGCGCCGGCAGCCGGTCGCTCGAGGTCTTGCGCGTCCGGCGGGGCGCTGGCGCCTGTCGGCTTGCTGACCAGATGCGGCCGCGCGTGGTCGCCCATGTTCGGCGGTCCCGACGAGGCCTTGGGCTGGACCCGCGGCTCGGCGGCAGCGGTGCGGCCGGCGGCGGTCGGGCTCGCGGCCGGTTGCGCATCGGCATAGGCGATCGCATCGGCGAGCTGGGCTTCGGCCAGGTCCGCTTCGGCGTCGTCGGGCACCGGCGTCAGCGCCGGCCAGTCCGGCCGCGACGCGGCTTGCTTGGGTGCGTCATCGCCGGCTTGCGGGCGGACCGGAACCACGACGGCGCCAGGCCCCGTGCGGCGGATCGTGGCGCCGGTCTTGGCCGCGTCGTCTTCGGGTGGTTTGGACGGCCGGTCGCTCATGCTCTGCGTCCCGTCATCGTCCGCACGCCGGACGCTGCGACGGCGCATCGGATCGGTCGCGCTCATAGTCCGCCCCCACTGGAGACCCGGGCAATTTCGGACTGGGCGCGAAGGAACTCATCATCCTGCTTCCAATACCGCAACGCCGCCATCGCGGTTTCGCGGGTCAACGAGCTGAATAGCTCGGCCACCTTCGGTGTTACCATGGTCCCCAATGCATTTCCATGCGGACTGCGCGTCAGCAGGTAGGTCGACGTGAATTGTCCCTGGTCCATGCCCACCGCACGGCACAGTACGGCGAGCGGCTCGCCACCGGCGTCCAGCACGATGCGCCGCGCGGTCGGGATCTCCAGACGCGCACGACTGGCGAGCGCCGTGATGAAAAGCTGGATCTCGCCGTTGTGGAGCGCGCGCAGGATGAAGTCGAGCGTGAGCTCGCCGCGGTCGGCGAGACCGTTGACCAGGGCCTCGGCGGCGGTCTCCGCACCGCGGTGACGCTCGACGCGTCCAATCGCAGTCTCTGCTGAGTCGCGCAGAAACTCCTCCACCAGCGTGCCGTCGACGTCGAAGCTGGTCAGGATGTGCTGGCGCAGCGCCGCCGAAACCCACCAGAACATGCGATGCGCCAGGGCAGGGGGCATGTCGTTCCGTTGGATCAGCGGGCGCTGGAACCGGTCGACGCGTTTGGAGCGTTCGACCAGATACTGCAGCGCGCGGCGCGACATCGCGGCGTCGGCGTTGTTGATCAGCGTCTCGATTACATCGTCCTCGCCGCGCGAGACGATGGCGTCGGTGACCGCCTCGCTCAGCGTGTCGCGGCGCGCGACCTGCAGAATGTGTTCCTGGGTGCGTTCCTTGATGATCTCGATCAGATCGGCATCGCGCAGCACACCGCTCTTCAGCAGGATCGGTCGCGCCACCTCGATCTCGTCATTGGCCAGCATCACCACGAGATCGTGCGGGGCTTCGGTATTCTCCGCCAGCCGCTCGGAGAGGTCGCGGCGCACCTCCATCTCCACGTCATGGACCAGCTTGTGGAGGATATCGGTCATCAGCGCGGATTCGCGCTCGCTCAAGCGGCCCTCGGGCGAGAGAAACAGATCCGCGATGTTTTCGAAGATGACGCGCCGCCCATCGGTGGTGCGTTGACGTGCGAGTTCGACCAGATTTGCCAGCTGCGCCTTCGAATCGCTCGCCATTCAGGTTGGTCCCCGATGTGCCTTTCGGCGGCCTGCGCGCGTGTTAAGGATGGTTAACGGGAAGTATTAATACCTACGCCATTTGCGAATGTCATCCAAAAAAGAGCAAAAATGACAATGAATCCAAGGCTTGGCCAGCCTTGTTCAGACTCTGCGTAATCGCAGAGGTAATATTGACGCAAGTAGTAGGGCGAAGACGTCAGTCTTTGGGCTTCGGCGGCGGCGGTTCCTTGGCCTCGACCGGCCCGCCGGCCTCTTTCCACTTGCTGAAGCCGCCTTCGATATGGGCGACGGGGCTGAGTTTTATGTCCTGAACCGCCTTGGTCGCCAGCGCGGAGCGCAGGCCGCCGGCGCAGAAGAAGACGAAGGACTTGCCGCTGGCGAAGATATCCTTGTGATAGGGGCTCTTGGGATCGACCCAGAATTCGAGCATGCCGCGCGGCGCGTGCAGCGCGCCCGGCACCGCACCCTCGCGCCACAATTCGCGCACGTCGCGGATGTCGACGAAGACCGTGTTCTCGTCGCCGAGGCGTTCCTTCGCCTGCTCGACTGTCAGCGTCTCGATCTCGGCTTCGGCCTCGTCGCAAAGCTCTTTGATGCCCTTGGTCACGGCCATTTTGGTCTCCCCATACGTTCTCTCTCTTGTCGCCCGATTGGCGTCACTTTATCGGGGACGGGGAGGTTGCGGAAGGCTTGCCTTGCCGTCCGGATCAAGCCGCGTTGCGGGCCCGATCGACGATGGCGCTGGTCGGCGTGCCGGTCGGCAGCACGCCGAAGTGACGCCCGCTCGCGCCGTTCAGTCGGGTGCGGCAGAAGGTGTCCGAGACCGCGGCCGGCGCGTGGCGCAGCAAGAGTGCCGCCTGCAGTGCGCAGGCGAGGCGCTCGGCGAGCTCCCGGGCGCGGGCCTGGTCGCGCGCGAGATCGGGCAGATCATGGTGGAGCGCATCGACAAACCGGTCGTAGCACGGCTCGCTCCCACGCGCCTGATCGAGCTCCGCCAGCACCACCTCGTCGCAGCCGGGTGCGCGTTGCAGCGCGCGCTGGATGTCGAGGCAGATCACGTTGCCCGTGCCTTCCCAGATGCCGTTGAGCGGCGCCTCGCGGTAGAGCCGCGCCATCGGCAGCTCCTCGACATAGCCGACGCCGCCCATGCACTCCAAGGTCTCGGCGACGAAGGCGGGCGCGCGCTTGCACACCCAGTATTTGGCGACCGGCGTCATCAGCCGTTCGAAGAGCTGGGCCTCATCGCTCCCCGCCTCCTCGTCGACCGCGCGGGCGACGCGCATCGAAAGCGCCAGCGCCGCCTCCCATTCGATGGCGAGGTCGGCGAGCACGCTGGTCATCAAGGGTTGGTCGATGAGGAAGCGCTGGAAGGCGTGGCGGTGCGCCGTGTGGTGCAGCGCATGGCCGAGCGCGAGCCGCATCAGCCCCGACGACGCGACCGCGAAGTCTAGCCGCGTGTGGTGCGTCATCAGGAGCGCCGCCTTGATGCCCCCGCCTTCCTCGCCGAGCCGCATCGCCCAGGTGCGGTTGAACTCGACTTCGCTCGAGGCGTTCGAGCGGTTGCCGCATTTGTCCTTCAGGCGCTGGATGAAGAAGCGGTTGCGCGTGCCGTCGGGCAGCGAGCGGGGGATGATGAAGCAGGTGAGGCCCTTCTCGGTCGCGGCCAGGGTGAAGAAGAGATCGCACATCGGCGCCGAGCAGAAATATTTGTGGCCGGTAAGCAGCCAGCCGCCATCGCCGTCGGGCTCGGCGCGAGTGGCGTTGGCGCGCAGATCGGAGCCGCCTTGTTTTTCGGTGAGCGTCATGCCGATCGTCGCGCCGGTCTTCTCCGGGATCGGGAGCGGGCGGGGGTCGTATTCGGTCGAGAGCGCAGGTGCTTCCCACATGGCCGCGATTTCGGGGTCGAGACGCAGCGCCGGGATCGCCGAATAGGTCATGCCGACGGGACAGCCGACGCCGTTCTCGATCTGGTTCCAGAGATAGGAGAGCGCGGCGCGGGCGACATGCGCGCCGGGCTTCTGTTCAGTCCAGGCAAGCGAATGGACGGCATTGCCGTAAGCCAGGCGCGAGAGCTCGTGATAGGCCGGGTGGAACTCGACATGATCGAGGCGGCGCCCGAAGGCATCGAAGGGGACGTGCTCAGGATCGTGCCGATTGGCCTGGCGGGCGAGCGCCTGCACGTCCGGGTCGCCGACCAGCTTGCCGAGCACACCCGCCTTCTCGGCCACCCAGGCGCCGCCCTCGCGCTCCAGCGCCTCGCGCAGCGGCACGTCGTCCGCGAAAGCATCGATGCCGGCAAAGGGCGGCGGCTGGTTGGTGACTTCGTGGGTATCGAGCTGGGTTTCAGCGGACGGCGCGTACATGGCTGTCATTGGCGTGCTCCCCCTTGGCGTATCTGTCCTGACCGAGCGCGCGCAGGCAGAAGGCGACGATGCCCTTGGCGACGGCTTCGTCGTCCTCGGCTGCGCGGTCGCGTGCGAGCGGGCCCATCAGACCCTCGAGCATGGCGCCGACGATGCAGGCGCCGGCGATATGCGGGTCCTGGTCCGGCACGTCCCCGACCGTGGCGGCATCGGCCACCAGGCCGCCGAAGATGAGCGCGAGCGCGCGCTTGATCTCCTGGCGGGCGTCCTCGATCTCGGCCGACGTGGGTTCGGCGACGATTGCGTAGGCGAACCGGTCGCCCTTGAGCGCGCGCTCGACGAAGGCCCGGAGCGCATCGGCGAGGCGGTCGCGCGCCGGCCCGTTGCCGGTCGCTATCGCCTGCACCACCTCGATCTCGCGGGCGCAGGTCGAGCGCAACAGCTCCGCCATCAAATGCGCCTTAGACGGGAAGTAGCGATAGACGCTGCCGGTCGCGAGCCCGGCCGCGGCGGCTACGGCGGCGACCTGCGCCTGCCGGAACCCGCCGTCGGCGACCAGCGACCGGGCCGCGCGAAGGATGCGCGCGCGGTTGTCGGCGAGGCGGGTCTCGACCCTGGCGGTACGGCGATATGCCATGAAGTGAATCTCCGTTCAATAACTAATGAACTTAGGTTCACTTCTTGTCAAGCAAGCGTTGAACGATCGTCGGGTCGGTACGAGGCGAACGGCGCTTCGCCTTGCCGGGCCGCTCGGCTAGGCTAGCCGAAAGCACGGACCAAGGCGGGAGCGGGCCGCGATGGCGGGACGGGTCGAAGGCAAGGTGGCGCTGGTCACTGGCGCGGGGTCGGTCGGTCCCGGCTGGGGCAACGGTAAGGCGGCGGCGGTGCTCTATGCGCGAGAAGGGGCACGCGTCTTCGCGGTCGATCTGAACGAAGCCGCCGCCGAGGAGACGGCCGCGGTCATCCGCGGGGAGGGCGGCGAGGTCGCAGTGGCGCGCGCCGACGTTGCCAACGCCCAGCAGGTCGAGGCCATGGTGGCGGCCTGCGTCGAGACGTATGGGCGCATCGATATTCTGCACAACAATGTCGGCATCGTGGAGGTCGGCGGGCCGGTCGAGCTCAGCGAAGAAGCCTGGGACCGGGTCAACGATGTCAACCTCAAGAGCATGTTCCTGACCCACAAATACACGCTCCCGGTGATGGTTGGGCAGGCGCCCGGCGCGGCCGGTCAGCGCGGCTCGATCGTCAATATCTCGTCGGTCTCCGGTATCCGTTACACAGGCGTACCGTACGTGTCGTACGCGACCACCAAGGGCGCGATCCTGCCCTTCACTCAGTCGGTGGCCCTGGAATATGCGGATCGCGGCATTCGCGCCAACGCGATCCTGCCGGGGCTGATGGATACGCCGATGATCGTCGAGCCGCTGACCGCGGCCTATGGATCAAATGTCGATGAAATGAAGCAGATCCGCGACGCCCAGTGCCCGCTCGGCCATATGGGCGATGCCTGGGACGTGGCGCATGCGGCGCTGTTCCTGGCCTCTGACGAGGCGAAATACATCACCGGCACGACGCTGGTCGTCGATGGCGGGCTGACGGCGAAGTACGTGTGAGAGTGTACGTTGAGGGGAGCGAGACGATGGCCGTTGATCTGACCGGCGAGGAAACCAGGCTCCTCGAGACCGCCCGGCAATTCGCCGCCGACGTCGTGGCGCCCAGTGCTGCGGCGTGGGAGGCCGAGCGGCGCTATTCGCGCGAGGCGCTGACCGCCGCTTGCGATGCGGGCTTGGGCGGACTTCTGGTGCCGAAGGCGCTGGGCGGGCAGGGAGCTGGCTTCGCCGCGACTGCGCAGATCGTCGAGGTGCTGGCGGCGGCCGATTTCGGCTTCACCTTCCCACTCATCGTCCACAACAACCTGGCCGGCAGCATCGCCCGCAACGGCAATGACGCCCAGAAGGAGCGCTATCTGCCCGACATGATCGCCGGACGCCGGATCGGCGCGTTCCTTCTCACCGAACCGGGGGCGGGGTCCGATGCCGCGAGCATCACCACGCAGGCGACGCAAAGCGCGGGCGGCTGGACCCTGAACGGCGAGAAGGCCTGGGTGACGAGCGGTGTCGCTGCCGACGTCCTGAGCGTCTATGCGCAGACCGATCCGGCGACCGGATGGCGCGGCATCGCCTGCTTCTTGGTCGAGGCGGATACCCACGGTGTCGAGCGTGGCGCACCCTATGCGCTGATCGGCGGGCATGCCATGGGGGTGAGCGACTTCGCCTTCCGGAACTGCGCCCTCGACGAGGACGCGCTTTTCATCCCGCCGGGCGAGGGCTTCAAGGCGGCGCTGAGCGGGATCGATATCGCCCGCGCCAATGTGGCGATGGCGAGCTGCAGCATGCTGGCCACGGCGCTCGAAACGGCCCTCGATTATACGAGCCGGCGGCGGGCCTTCGGTCAAACAACAGCGGACTTCCAGGGCCTGCAGTGGGAGCTTGCCGATGTCGCGACCGATTTGGAAGCCGCGCAGTTGCTGGCCCGACAGGCGGTGGCGCGCTTCGATGCCGGCGCGGACAGCGCGGTCGCCGCGGCGCATGCCAAGAAGTTCGCCACCCGCGTCGCCTTCAAGGGCATTCACACCTGCATGCAGGCGATGGGCGCGGTGGGCGCGCGGGCCGACTATCCGCTCGCCCGGCACCTGGCGGCCGTCAAGCTCGCCGAATACATGGACGGAACGACGGGTATCCAGAACGTCGTGATCGCCCGGTCCCTCTTTCGCGGCCGCCCGGGCGCCGAAAGCAAAGCGGCCGAATAGGGGACACGCCGCGGCCCGGATGCCGGCGTGGAATTAACCATAATTCCGCCGCTACCCACGTCGTGCCGCCGCGATCGCGGCGTCGGCAGGCGATCAGGGTTAAGACGGGCAGGATTGGGTAGACATGACCCCGGCCCCAGCCGGGCAGAAACCCCAAAAATTAGGCCCGAATCGCTAAAGCTTTAGCCGGATTTAACGCGGCCTTAAGCGTGCAGGAGCGAGGATTGCTGCCAGATTCCGAATGGAGGACGAGTATGCTTCCGATCAGGCCCCGCCGCGTGATTTCGGCGCTCGCCGTTGCCGCGATTTTCGCCGGACCGGCCGTGCTGACAGCCCCGATGCAGGCTGCCGCCGAAGCCCCCGCGAAAAAGAATGCCGCCAGTTCCGCAAAGGCAAAGGCCGAAGCGCGGATAAAGGCACGCGCCGCAGCCAAGAAAAAGCGCGCCGCCGCGGCCAAGAAGCGGCGCGCCGCCAAGGCGAAGGCCGCCAAGGACAAGGCGAAGAAATCCGCCATGGCCAAGCGCAAGATGGCAAAGCCTGACGCCGCGAAGAAGATGGCGAAGATGAAGCCTGACGCGTCGGGCGAAAAGCACACCCAAACCGCGCTCAGCGTTCAGCCGTCCTCCAAGCTCATCAAGCTGGTGCGCGCGATCCAGGACGAGATGAAGGCGGGCGAGGACGATGGTTCGCTGACCAAGGGCGAGATTGCCCGTCTCGCGTCGCTCAAGGAGCGGGTCGAGATCATGGACCGCATGTCCCGGAACGATAATAACTTCTCGGCCTGGGAGCTGCGGTATCTGGAAACCGCCAATACGATCCTGCAGAAAATCATCCAGCGCCGCCGGCTCGATGGCGTCATGAGCGTTGAGCCGCGGTTTGTCGAGATGCGCATCCAGCGCGGTCTTCAGGACGGCACCCTGACCGAGCAGCAGGCGGAGAACCTTCGTGAGATCCAGCGCCGCATTCTCGTCCAGCGCAACGAGGCCGATCAGGGCGGCACGCTGAGCCCCAAGGACAAGGCCCGCTACATGCGCGCCCAGTACAAGCTGTCGGATCTTCTGAACCACACCCGCCGCTATGGGCCCATTTCGCGGACCCTGGGCCAGAGCCGCTTCAAGGAGACGCTCGAGCGCGGCGTGCGGAGCGGCGCCTTCACGCGGGCCGAGGCGCGCTCGCTGTGGCGCACCCACCAGCGGATCGTGACCTTGCGCGAGAAGGCCATTTCCGACGGCAAGATCACTACGGCCGAGCTCACCGTGCTCAACGCGCGCTTGAACGCCGCCCGCCATCGCTTGAGCTTTAGCCAACGCGAAGCTTATCGCCGCTCGTTGCGCGTGCGTCGCGGGCGTTATGCAGGCGGTGTCTCCCGCGGCGGCGGGGATGGCGGCGACGCGGCCAATGGCGTCGCCAATGCGGTGCGGGACTATGGCCGGTCCATGAGTCGGGGCATGCGCAGCCTGGGCCGTACCTTCGGCCGCTAAGCCAGCTCGTTAGTCACCACAGTCGCTGTTTTCGCCGGCCGCCCGGCGGGGGCTGGCTAGTGCCGTTTGGGCGCTTTTGCCGGCACCGAGCGGCACACGCCGCGCCCCTGCACGCGTGCGTCTATGCCGCACGGGCAGCGATAGACCTGCAGCAGGATGCCGATCGGAAGGCGGCAGAAATACTCCTCAACCGCCGCACCGCCGTCCGGCAGCGTGAAGCTCCGGTCCCGCCATCCGATCGTCTGCTTGCGATAGGTGGTGCGCCCGAAGCGGTAGGGGTCGTTGCCGCGATCGGTCTCGAAACAAGCGCCCAAATCCGAGCGATGCGACTTCATGATCTTTGCGTCGCCCACCGGCTGCGCCCGGCACGCGGGATCCGGTTCGGCGGCGGTCGCGCCGGCGCCAAAGGCAACCAGCATCGCCACTGCGAGAAGGGCTTGCAAAAGTGTCCTGGGTGTCTTCATTCCCACGCCCGGGCAGGCGGTGACGGGTCGGTCTGTTCGGTCTATTTCGGTCTTACGAGCCGCCGAACATCTTGCGCAGATTCTCGAAGCCGGTCTCGTAGACCTGCCGGATCGCGGCGACGGCGTCGGGCTCCGGGATGCCCTTGGGCTCGAAATCGCTGGTCCATTCCACGGTGCAGCTCGACGCTCCCTCCGGGATGACCTTGATGGTCGCCTCGTAGTCGGCGACCGGAATCGGGCCGCTGACGATCGAATAGCTGTAGGTGCGGGCGCTGTCGTCGTGGGTTTCCAGGCGCTCCACGACCGTGCCGACGCCGCCGGCCAGGGTGAGTGTGCGCTCGGTCCTGCCTGCTTCCTTGGTCTCGACCGATTTCTCGATGCCCGGATGCCAGCCGGAGATCGACGAGAAGCCACCGATGGTGTTCCAGACCATGTCGGCGGAGACCGGCAGCTTCGTGCTGGTGCTGACTTTGCTCATTATGAGTTCCCCCTTGTCGCGGATACGTCCCCGGCCCGCCGCCCCCCTAGCTCGTGCCGCCGCCGCGCAGGCGGGCGAGCAGTTTCAGGGTCGGATAGCCGTCGGCCGGCTGGCCCGTTTGGCGTTGATAGCATCGCACGGCCGCGCGTGTCTTGCGACCGATTACCCCGTCGGGCTTGCCGGCATCGCAGCCGATCGCGGTGAGGCGCTGTTGCAGCTCCTTCATCTCGCTGCGCTTGAGGGGCTGTTCGCCGGTCGGCCAGGCGGCGATGAAGGGCCCCAGGCCGGCCAGACGGTCGGAGAGATGAGCGACGGACAGCGCATAGGAGGTGGCGCGATTGTAGCTGAGAAGCGACCGGAAGTTCCCCAGCACCAGGAAGGCCGGACCCTTGTGGCCAGCCGGGATGATGATCGAGGCCTGGTGCTCGGGCGTCAGCGCGCCTTGGGCGAGCCGCCCGCCATTGATCCGCCGCACGCCCATGGTCCGCCAATCGGCGAGGGTCTTGCGGACCTTGTATTCGGCCTCTTCCCAGGGAAAGTTGCGGGGCAGCTTGACCTCAAAGCCCCAGGGCTCGCCGCGTTTCCATTTGTAATGCCGCAACAGATTGCCGGTGGATAGGAAGGCATCGGCGGTGCTGCCCAGAATGTCGCGCTTGCCGTCGCCGTCGGCATCGACCGCGTGGCTCAGATAAACCGACGGCATGAACTGGGTCTGGCCGAAGGCGCCCGCCCAGGACCCCTTGAAGCGTTCGAGCGGCATCTCGCCGCGGTCGACGATGCGCAGCGCATTCATCAGCTCGCCCCGCGCCCAGTCCTTGCGCCGGCCCTTCCAGGCCTGGGTCGCCAGCGCCTGGATGATCGAGAACGAGCCGGTGTTGCTGCCGTAATTCGTCTCCATCCCCCAGATCGCCACGATCACCCGGGCCGGCACGCCGGTCTCGCGCTCCGCGGCCGTGAGCTCGGCGCGATGCTCTGCGAGCCGTTGGCGGCCCTGCTTGATCCGCCGGTCGGTGACGGTGCGGCCCAGATAGTCCCAGATCGGCCGCACGAATTCGGGCTGGCTATCCATCAGCGCCAGGACACGGTCGTTGGGCACGAGACCGTCGAAGGCCTTGTCGACGGTCACCTTGCGAATGCCGGCGGCGGCAGCCTTGCCGCGGAACTCGTCGAGGAACTCATCGAAGCTTTGCTCGCGTTTCTCCGGATTGCCGGCGACGGGGCCGCCGCTCGCCGTCTGCGTGCCGGCGCAGCCGCCGAGCGCAAGCGCAGCGGCGAGCATCACCGCGGCGAGGCCATGGCCGGAACAGCAGGGAAGCGAAAGTCGCGGGCGAGACAACATGGCCGACCTGTGCGTTGTTGATCCACCCCGGCCCGAAACGGGCCGGGCATTCATGGTCGCGCGGCTTCGTGTCGAAACCGTGGCCGTGGCTTAGTCGCGGAAGTTCACGTATTGCAGCGGCAGGCCGAGATTGAGTTTCTTGACGAGGTCGATCGTGCTTTGCAGGTCGTCGCGTTTCTTGCCGGTGACCCGCAGCTCGTCGCCCTGGATCGCGACCTGGACCTTCACTTTGCTGTCCTTGATCGACTTGACGACCTTTTTGGCAAGATCCTGCTCGATCCCTTGGCGGATCCGCACCGTCTGGCGCACCGATTGGCCCGCGGCCTTCTCGGGTTCCTTGAAATCGAGCACGCCGGCATCGACCTGGCGGCGCGTAAGATGGCCCTTCAGCATCTCCTGAAGCTGGCGCAACTTCATGTCGTCATCGGCGTTGATGGTGAGCTCGGCGTCCTTGCGCTCGATGGTCGATTTCGAGCCTTTGAAGTCGAAGCGCTGGGTGATCTCGCGCTGCAGATTGTTGAGCGCGTTGTCGACCTCGGCGAGGTCGGTCTTGGAAACGATGTCGAAAGAAGGCATGTCAGCAGAACTCTAGTGATTGCAACAGTGCGCCGTGAAACGCGTGCACCGAAAATGTGGTCACCGAAGCGGTTTCGCAAGCTTGTAGACTGCGCCCTTGTAGGGCCAGTGTGTGATGTTCGCGGGAGCCGTGATGTAGAGGGTGCGCTTGTCGGGGCCGAACTCGACGCTGGTGACGAAGCGGTTCGGCACGGTGATGACCTTTTTGAGCCGCTTGTCCGGCGCGATCACGAGCACGCGCCCCGCGCCGTATTCGGCGATGAAGAGATTGCCCTTGCCGTCGAAGGCGAGCCCGTCGGGTCCGGCGAGCGGCCCGGCGCCGGGCTCGCGCTTGACCACGTCGGCGAGGCGCAGCCAGGTTTCGCGCCCGGTCAATGATCCGTCGCGGGCAATCCGGAAGCGCAATATCTGCCGAGCCAGATGCGCCGAGACGTAGAGATACCGGCCGTGCGGGCCGACGACCACGCCGTTCGCGTAGTGGATGTTCGAGGCAACGCGTTTCGGCGCGCCGCCCGGCACGATGTGATAGACGGCGCCGGTCGCGGCTGCTGCCACGGCGAACTTCCCTGAGGAGGAGAAATATACCCCGCCGCGGCCATCGGCCGCGGAGTCGTTCGCATTGCCGACAGGCTCGCCGTCCGCGCCGGCGGTGTGCAGCGCCGCCATGCGGCCTCCTTGGCCATCACCGAGGTCGCGTATCCAGATGACTGCGCGTCCCAGATGGCAGGTGACGAGGAAGAGCCCACCCGGCGCGGGCGCGATCGAGGTCATGCCGCAGCCCTTCTGGGACCAGAAGGTCCGGGCGGCGCCGTTCCACGTGGCTATCCGGTCCCGCGTCATCTCGGCGAAGTAGAGCTTTCCGCCATGCCATAGCGGGCCCTCCGGGTAGAGGGCGTCGGGCACCAGCGTGACCAGTTCGCCCGCGCGGCTGGGCCCGGCGACGGCAAGCGCCGTCAAGGCCAAAGCGACGAAGCTCCTGGAAAGTCTCACTCGGACGTTCAGCATCGAGGGATATTCGCCTATAAGGACGGGAGACCCTGACGAGAAGTGGCGCCAAGGCGACGCCGAGGCGCGTAAGGATACAGCCCCCAGGATACAGCCCCCAGGATACAGCCCCCAGGATACAGCCAATGAATGCCCCGGCACACCTCGATCACATCACGCGCCTCGTTGCGACGCTGAAATCCGGCACGACCGAGATGGGCGAGACGATCACCACCGTTCCGCTCGATGAATACCGCCTGCCCGAGCGCTTCGAGGCCGAGCGCGCGACTGTTTTCCGCAAGCTGCCGATCATTGCTGCCGCTGCCGACGAGCTGAAGGCGCCCGGCGACTGCCTCAGCCATGACGTGCTGGGGGCGCCGGTCGTGTTGGTGCGCGGCGAGGACAACGTGGTGCGCGGTTTCTTGAACGTTTGCCGTCACCGCAACACCCGCATCGTGAGCGGGGAGGGGGTGCAGAACTGCCGTGCCTTCAAATGCCCTTACCACAACTGGGTCTACGGTCTCGACGGGGCGCTCAACGCCATTCCCCAGGCCTTCGGCTTCCCCGGCCTCGAGCGGGAGAAGATGGGCCTCGTCCCCGTGCCGGTGATCGAGCAGCACGGTCTCATCTGGCTGGTCGCCGACCCCAAGGCGACTCTCGACCTGGATGGGCATCTGGCGGGGATCGGTGCCGATCTCGACGCTTTTGGATTCTCGGATCATGTGCTCTTCCGGCGCGACAAGCAGCGACGTAAGACCAACTGGAAGCTCATCGCCGACGCCTTTTTGGAGGCCTATCACGTCCAGCGCCTACACCGTGAGACGGTGGCGGAGTTCTTCACCGACAACGAGCTCTGCAGTGACCGGCTCGGCCGCCACGTGCGCTCGGCGATCGCCCGCAAGGCGACGAAGGATGTGATCGACCGACCGGCCGAGGAATGGCACATCGGCAACCACATGACCTTCGCTTATCTCATCTTCCCCTGCACCGTGCTGGTCGTGCAGCCCGACTTCCACACGTTGTTCAGCTTCATTCCGACCGCGGTTGACGAAACCGAAGTCGACCACATCATGCTGGTCCCGCAGCAGCCCCAGAACGATGAGGAACGGGAGCACTACAACCGCGCCTTCGATTACATGGATGCCGGCGTCTTCAACGGTGAGGATGTCTGGGTCGCCGAGCAGGCGCAGTCGGTGATCCATTCGGGCGCTAACGAGGTGATGACGCTCGGCACCTTCGAGCACGGCGTGAAGTTCTTCCACGATACGCTCAACGACGCGATGGCGGAGCTGGCGGACTAGCCGGCTGAAGGCCTCCTGATGCGTCATTCCCGCTTTCGCGGGGACGAGGGCGAAAGCGAAGCTCAGTATGACTTCGGCAGCCCCAACGCCCGCTCGGCGATATGGCTCAGGATGAGCTCGCGGCTGACCGGGGCGATGCGGGTGATGTAGACCTCGCGCAGCAGCCGCTCGACGTGGAACTCCTTGGCGTAGCCCATGCCGCCGTGGCTCATCACCGCGCGGTCGCAGGCGCGGAAGGCGACCTCTGAGGAATAGTACTTCGCCATGTTGCATTCGGGTCCGCATGGCGCGCCGGAATCGTAGAGATTGGCGGCGCGCATGACGGAGAGCCAGGCCGCTTCGAGCTCGCACCAGCTATCGGCGAGCGGATGCTGGATCGCCTGGTTCTGGCCGATCGGACGGCCGAAGACCACCCGGTCCTTGGCGTACTGCGTCGCCCGTGCGAGCGCCTGCCGGCCGATGCCGACGGCCTCCGCGCCGACCAGCACGCGCTCGGGGTTGAGCGAGTGCAGGATGTACTGGAAGCCTTTGCCTTCCTCGCCGATGCGGTCCTCGCCGGGGACCTTCAGCGCGTCGATGAAAAGCTCGTTCGAGTCGACGGCCTTGCGGCCCATCTTCTCGATCTCGCGGACGTCGACGGCGCTGCGGTCGAGATCAGTGTAGAAGAGCGTGAGCCCGTCGGTCGGCTTCTTGCAGTCCTCGCGCGGCGTGGTGCGGGTCAGCAGGACGATCTTATCGGCGACCTGCGCGGACGAGGTCCAGACCTTGTGGCCATTGACGACATAGCCGTTCCCGTCGGGCTCGGCGCGGGTTTTGATGTTGGTGGTGTCGAGCCCGACATTGGGCTCGGTGACCCCGAAGCAGGCCTTGACCTTGCCCGCGATCAGCTCGGGCAGCCAGCGCGCGCGTTGCTCGTCGGAGCCGTGGACGACCATCGCGTGCGGGCCGAAGATGTTCAGGTGGATCGACGAGCAGGCCGCCATGGCGCCCGGCGAATTCGCGACCTCGTGCATCATCAGCGCCGCCTCGGTGACGCCCAAGCCCGCGCCGCCGAATTCCTCCGGCATGGCGATACCGAGCCAGCCGCCCGCGGCCATGGCGGCGTGGAAGTCGTGCGGATACTTGCCGGTCTTGTCGCGCTCCAGCCAATAGGCTTCGTCGAAGCCGTCGACGATCTTGCGTACCCCCTCGACGATCGCCTGCTGGTCGGCGCTCAGCGTAAAATCCATGGGCTTACCTTTCCCGCCGGAGACGGGTGTCCGGCAAACCTAACTTATTGGAATTCGGGCCTTATTGGAACTCGGGGATGTCGGGCTTGCTGCCCCAGACGCAGAACGAGGCCGCCTCCATCGGGAACTGGCGCGGCCGGTAATTTTCCTCGTCCTCGACGATGCTGCGATCGCTGTTGGAGTATTCGTAGACCATCCCGTCATGGCCCTCGAAATAGAGGAAATAGCCGCCCGAGGTCGCGTGGCGGCCCGGGCCGAAGACGATGCGGATCTGATGCTCCTGCAGGAAGTACCAACTGCGCATGATGTCGTCGACGGTCTCGACCTGGTGGTTGATGTGTTGCACGCCGGGTCGGTCGGTCGGGAAGAGCGCGAACTGGTGGTGGATGTTCTTGATGCGGATGAGCGGGGCAGGGCCGATCCAGTCGCTCACCCGCGCATTGAAGTGCTGGGTCCAGAAATGCTCGTCGCGCTTGGGGTCGGTGCTGTTGAGCCCGATATGGCCGAGCCCGGTGAGCCCGGCATCGCGCGAGGGAAAGAAGCGCCGGTTCGCCTCGTGCGGCCGCGAGACCAGCTCGATCCGGTTGCCGGTCGGATCAAGGAACCAGAAAAAGTCTTCGACCGAGCGGTCGGCGCATTCCTCGGCGGTGCCGCGCTCGCATTCGACGCCGGCGGAGGCGAGCTCCTCCATCGCGTCCTTAAGCGCGTCCCAATGCTTGAGCTCGACGCCGACATGGTGGTCGCGCGTGTCGCCCTTGAAATAGCAAAGCGAATGATGGCGGTGATTGCTGCGGAGCCTCAGGCGGTCGGCGGTGCGCTCGATCCGCTGCAGACCGACGATCTCGGTGGTAAACCGCTCGGCGCCGTCGAGGTCTTGGGTGCCCAACCGGACATAGCAGAGGTCGCGTAGCTCGATCATCTCTTGGCCTCCCAAGGCTCCGCGTCGGCGGATGCCGCCATTTCCCATCGCCGGCGTCGCCGGGCGATGATGGCGCAACGCCCCGGTCTCGGCAATAGA
>CAZBRE010000030.1:0-11545 GCA_964494065.1 uncultured Alphaproteobacteria bacterium | reverse complement strand
CCGTCGACGCCGGTCACCTTGATCTTGGTGCCCTCGGGCATGTCGTCGCCCTCGATCTTCCAGATGGTGTCGGAGAGCTTGACCTTGCCGATGCCGTTGACGATCGGCTCGGCGAGGGTGAGCGTGCGGCCGATATACTGCTCGCCGCGGCGGTTGAGCGAAGGCTTGTCGGTCTCGATCGGCCGCGCCTTCAGATAGCGCCGCCAGACCACGATCGAGACCACCGAGAACAGCGCGAAGATCAGGAACTGGTATTCCCAGCCCATCGACGGGAACACCAGCAGCACGAGGCCGGTCACCCCGGCGGCGACCCCCATCCACAGAAAGATGGCGCCCGGCGCCCCCATCTCGACGATCAGCAGTACGACGCCGGCGATCCACCAGTGCCAGAACTTGGCCATGGCGAGAATGGCGGTGAGGCTCATCGCGGTCCTCCGTCGGCTGTCGCCCGGGATCCGGTCGCGCGGATCATGCGCTTTCCGGGCCGCCGCCGGACGGCACCGAGCCGCGCCGCCGCCCGCCGCCCGCCGGCCGTGCGGCGCCCGCACCGGTACCGCCGCCACTATTGCCGCCATTGCCGAAGGTCTCCTTGGCGATCTCGGCGATACCGCCGAGGGCACCGATCACGCTGGAGGCTTCGAGCGGCAGCATCAGGATCTTCTGGTTCGGCGAGCGCGCGAACTGGCCCAGCGCCTCGACGTATTTCTGGGCCACGAAGTAGTTGATCGCCTGGACGTTGCCGCCGGCGATCGCGTTGCTGACCAGGGTCGTCGCCTTGCCCTCGGCCTCGGCCGAGCGCTCGCGCGCCTCGGCGTCGCGGAAGGCGGCCTCGCGCCGGCCCTCGGCCTCCAGGATCGCCGCCTGCTTCTCGCCTTCGGCGCGCAGGATCTCCGACTGGCGGACACCCTCGGCCTCAAGGATCACCGCGCGCCGCTCGCGCTCGGCCTTCATCTGGCGCGCCATGGAGTCGACCAGATCCCTCGGCGGATTGATGTCCTTGATCTCGATGCGCGTCACCTTGACGCCCCAGGGTTCGGTCGCCTCGTCGACCACCGACAGCAGCCGCGCATTGATCGCATCGCGTTGGGAGAGCAGCTCGTCGAGGTCCATCGAGCCCATCACGGTGCGGATATTGGTCATGGTGAGATTGATGACGGCGCGCTCGAGGTCCCGCACCTCGTAGGCCGCCTGGGCGGCGTCGAGCACTTGGAAGAACATCACCCCGTCGACCTGCACCATGGCGTTGTCCTTGGTAATGATCTCCTGGGAGGGCACGTCGATGACGTTCTCCATCATGTTCATCTTGGAGCCGATGCGGTCGATGAGCGGCACGATCAGATGCAGGCCCGGCTTGAGCGTCTTGGTGTAACGGCCGAAGCGCTCGACGGTGTATTCCTCGCCCTGCGAGACCGATTTGACCCCGGCGGCGATCAGCACGATCGCCAGCACCACGACGACGATCACGAATACCGAAAAGACTTCCATTCCTCGGCCCTCCTCGGCCAAGCCACGACCTCCGGTCGCAGCGTCGCGTCGTGGCGCCGCATTGTCTGCCGCACCAAAACGTCGAAAGTATAGCGCGAAGATGTAACGCCGGGCCATCAAGCTGATGCCCGGCGATTTGATGGGCTTCGCGCGCCGTCGCGCATCAAAAAACCCGCGCAACCGTCGCGCCGAATATGTGCCTGTGTTAACATTTCGTCTTGGCACCAATCGCTCGGCGCCGGATGCCGGGATCAATGGAGGAAAAGAATGTTCGCCAAACGCGCAACGTTTGTTGCACTTGCGGTCTTGATCGGCTTTTCGGTCGCGCCCCCGCCCGCCAGCGCCGCCTCGCGCGCGGAAGCCCAGGACATGGTCAACCGAGCCCGGCGCACGATCCGCAATTTTGCGGCGGATCCGGACATGGTTTGGTTCCGTGACAATATCGGCCACGCGCGCGGTGTGCTGATCGTGCCCACCAGCGTCAAGGCCGGTTTCATCCTCGGCGGCTCGGGCGGAGCAGGGGTCTTGCTCGCGCGCAGCCCGCGCTCAGGCCGCTGGAGCTATCCGGCATTCTACCGCATGGGTTCGGTCACCTTCGGCCTGCAGATCGGCGGTGAGGTTTCCGAGATGGTGCTGATGGTGATGACCCAGCGCGGCATCAACGCGTTCCTCTCCACCGAGTTCAAGATCGGCGGCGACATCAGCGTCGCGGTCGGTCCGGTGGGCGCGGGCGCCAAGGCGCAGACCGCCGACATCATCGCCTTCGCGCGCACCAAGGGCGTCTATGGCGGCATCAACATCGAGGGATCCGCGATCACGATCAACGATTCGGCCAACAGCAACTATTACGGCCGGCCCGTCGGTCCCCTCGATATCCTGATCCGGCGCACGGTGCGCAATCGCGGTGCGGATGGGCTGCGGATCACGACAGCAGGAATTGCCCGCGGCCGTCGGCGATAAAGTATTTTTGTCGCGGTTCCGGCCCGCTCCCCCTCCCGGCCGCCCATGAGGATACTGGCGTTGGGCGGCCGGGAGGGGGCCATTCGAAGGGCTCATGAGAGCCGGTGCCGTTTTCCCTTACACATACGTCAGGCTTCCGTCAGGCCTTTTTGGCCCGGCGCCGTTTTAGTATGCGGAACGTGATCGGCGCCGCGATCACCACGATGATGATGCGGATGATGTGGTGGGTCGAGACGAAGGCGGCGTCGATGCCGAGGGCCAGCGCAATCAGGCTCATCTCGGCGAGCCCACCCGGCGCGAAGGCCAGCACGACCGCCTGAATCGACGTTTCGGCGAGCGGGTGCAGCATGAGCGCGAAGAGCACGGTCAGGCCCAGCATGATCGTCGTCGAGCCGGCCGCCTCGGCGAGCGTGCGGCCGATCTGGCGAAGCGGCACGCCGGCAAAGCGGCAGCCGACCGTCGTGCCCATCACCACCTGTGCCGCGGCGATGAGCTCGGTCGGCGGCTTGCTGGAGGTGAGGCCCGACAGATGGACGATGGCGCTCAGGATCATCGGCCCGGTGACGAAGGCCGCCGGCAGCTTGATCGCCCGTGCGCCGAGCGCGCCCAGCACGCCGCAGGCCGTCAGCAGCACGATGTCGAGCGTGTGCAGGCTCGCGAAGGCGTCCCCGCTCGGCGGCCGGGCCGATTGGTCGTAGCCGCCGAGCAACGTGAAGCCGAACGGAACGACGAGGACGACCAGCAGCACCCGGGCGGCGTGGACCAACGCGATGGTGCGCACGTCGCCGCCCATCTCGCCGCCGACGATGATCATCTCGTTGAGGCCGCCCGGCGCGCCGGCGAAATAGGATGTCGTCCAGGTGTGCCCCGCCACCTTGTGGAAGTAGAGCATCAGCACGCCGGTGATGGTGGCGCAGTAGAGCACCAGGACGACGATGGTCGGCCACCAGTCGACCATGCGGGAGAGCATGCCCGGCGCGAAGGCGCTGCCGAGCATCACCCCCAGCACGGTGACCATGATGCCGCGGAAGCTGCGCGCCATCGCGACCGGCGCCCCGGCGATCGAGGCGATGGTCGTGAACAGGAGGGCGCCGATCATCCAGGCCAGCGGCAGGCCGAGCGAGTTCGCGACGAACCCGCCGGCCGTGCCGATCACAAGCGCGACGGCAATCTTCCAAAGCTCGGGACGTTTCCGGGGTACCGAGGCGCCGGGCGTTGTCGATCCGGGCTCGCGCGCGCTGGTGTGGGCTTCGTCGGCCGCCGCGGGCTTGGTGCCGCTTGCGTCGTCGTTCACGGCAGGAATTGCTCCGCTACGATACGATCCTCCAGATTGTGCTCGGGGTCGAACAGCAAGGTGAGGGTGTGCTCGCGGTCCTCGATGATCTCGACCGTGGCGACATCGCGCACCTCGGTGAAATCGGCCACCGCGCTGACCGGCCGTTTGTTCGCCTCGATGACCTCGAAGAGAACGGTGACCGCTTCCGGCAGCAACGCGCCGCGCCAGCGCCGCGGCCGGAAGGCGCTGATCGGGGTCAGGGCCAGCAACCCGGCGCCGATCGGGATGATCGGCCCATGGGCGGAGAGATTGTAGGCGGTGCTGCCGGCCGAGGTCGCCACCATCACGCCGTCGCAGATCAGCTCGTCCATGCGAACCTTACCGTCGATGCTGATGCGGATCTTGGCGGTCTGGCGCGTCTCGCGGAGCACGGAGACCTCGTTGATCGCCAGCGCCTCGTGGAGCTTGCCGTCGACCGTGGTCGCGCGCATCCGCAAGGGCCGCAGCTCGACGCGCTCGGCGCGGGCAAGGCGCTTGTCCAGGCCGTCCTCGGCGAACTCGTTCATGAGGAAACCGACACTGCCGAAATTCATGCCGTAGACCGCGGCATCCTCGGCCAGCGTCTTGTGCAGGGTCTCCAGCATGAACCCGTCGCCGCCCAGGGCGACGATGATGTCGGCCTCCTCGAGCGGAACCGTCTCGTGGCGCGCCGTCAGGACCTTGAGCGCGGTCTGTGCGGCCTCCGCCTCGCCGGCGACGATGGCGATCTTGCCGAGTTTGCTGGATGTCGGTCGGGTATCGTTCAAGGCGGCGGTCTCATTCTCACTTAGCCTGGCTCACTTAGCCTGGCTTATGGGGCCTGGCTCGTCTGACATGGCGTTTGGCCGGACGGGCAGAAGTATAGCCCTAATGGCGGCCCCGGCCAGCGGCCCGGTCCTGGATTGCATGACCCGTATGCCGCCAGTGCCAAGGTTGATGCGGGGCCCCCACGTGGCTGCTAAGCTGCGCTCCAGGCAGGGAAAAGACAAGAACACCTAATAGACGGGGGTCGGATTATGCTTCGATGGGCATTCGCTTTGATCGGGATTGCAGCCGTCGCGCTTGGCGGCGCGAGTTTTGCCGCCGCGCAGAGCACAGCGGGCAAGGGCAAGACGGAAACCGCCCGCAAGGGCAAATACGACCGGCATGAAGGGTACTATTACCCGCCGCTCAAAGCGCCACCGGAAGTCTACAAGGCGCGGGCTGTGACCCTGGCCGAAGCCAGCCGCGCACGGCGCCTCGCATTCGTCACCGAGCTCACCAATCAGATGATGCGCAACCCCTATCCGCCGCCTTTCGCGATCTTCGCCAAGGGCGACAATGCGGAGAAGATCATCATCGTCGGCCTGTTCGAAGGCGGCTACGACACGATCTATCGTGCTCGTGGCCTGCTCGCGATGCTGACTGCGCGGGCGCGCATGACGCCGATCTTCCGCAAGCATCAGGTCGAGGACGTCTTCACCTTCTTCGACTTCCTGAAGCTTCAGGGGTTCGAGCGCCTGACCATCACCGACGGCAAGTCGTACTCGCACCAGGTGCGGTTTCAGTAGGGACTAGATATTTACTGCGGTTCCAGCCCGCTCCCCCTCCCGGCCGCCCCCGAAAATGGGCCCATGGGACAGTATCCTCATGGGTGGCCGGGAGGGGGAGCGGGCTGGTGCCGATGCAAAATAAGCTCAGCCGCCGGTTACGCTCATATGGCGCTCAACGGCCGGACGGCGCGAGGTGCGGCGGTCGTGCACGAAGTCGTGGCCCTTCGGCTTGCGGGTGATCGCCTCGCGGATCGCCTCGATCAACAGATCGTCGTCGTCGCTCGCCCGCAGCGGGGCTCGCAGATCGGCGGCGTCCGACTGGCCGAGGCACATGTAGAGCGTGCCGGTGCAGGTGAGGCGCACCCGGTTGCACGACTCGCAGAAATTGTGGGTGAGCGGCGTGATGAAGCCGAGCCGCCCGCCGGTCTCCTTGACGGTCGCATAGCGTGCCGGCCCGCCGGTGCGGTAGTCGCTGTCCTCCAGCGTCCAGTTCTTCTGGATCGCCGCGCGCACCATGGAGAGCGGCAGATACTGGTCGAGCCGCGCATCGGCGCCGATCTCGCCCATCGGCATGACCTCGATGATGGTGAGGTCGAAGCCCTCGTCGCCGCACCAGGCGATCATGCGGTCGAACTCGTCGTCGTTCACGCCCTTGAGCGCGACCATGTTGAGCTTGATCTTGAGGCCGGCGGCCTTGGCGGCCTCGATGCCGGTCAGCACCTGCTCCAGGCGGCCCCAGCGCGTGAGCTCGGTGAACTTGCGCGCATCGAGCGTATCGATCGAGACGTTGATGCGCCGCACCCCGGCCGCGTAGAGGTCTTGCGCGTGCTTGTCGAGCTGGCTGCCATTGGTGGTGACGGTAAGCTCGTCGAGCGCGCCGGTCTCGATGTGGCGGCCGAGGCCGCGGAACAGCGACATGATGTTCCGGCGCACCAGCGGCTCGCCGCCGGTCATGCGAAGCTTCCGCACCCCGAGCTTGACGAAGGCGCCGCACAGCCGTTCCAGCTCCTCCAGCGTCAGCACGTCGGCCTTGGGCAGAAAGGTCATGTGCTCCGACATGCAATAGACGCAGCGGAAGTCGCAACGGTCGGTCACCGACACCCGAAGATAGGTGATGGCGCGTTCGAAGGGGTCAATGAGAGGCGCGGTCGTCATGCGGCCGATTTCTTAAGTCCATGTCCAGCAGGGCAGGCGCGGGAAAGACCCCCGGTCCGCCCTATTTCCCACACTCAGGCAATATAGGTCGCCTGCCGCCATTGGTACACCCGTCGTCGATCGGCCGTTTACCATGCCGCTCAGCGCCGCAGAATGGCGATCCAGCGGGCGACATTGAGCAGGCTCGCCAGCGAGCTCGCGACATAGGTCATGGCGCAGGCCCGCAAGATCTCCTCGGCCGCCGGCAGATCGCGCCCGGACAGATACCCGCCCTCGCGCAGGATCGGCATCGCCTTGTTGAAGCTGGCGTCGTATTCGACCGGCAGCGTGGTCAAGTGAACCACGATCGATGAGCCCATGATCGCTACCGCACCGACGAGGGTGAGGATGCCCGCGCCCGGCGAGCCGGTGATCGCGCCCACGATCGGAGCGGCAAACAGGGCATAGGAGCCGACCTTCTCCACGCGCATGGCTGATCCCACGGCCTTGGTGCGCGCGATCAGCGGCTGAAAGCCAGTGTGGTCCTGGATTGCGTGGCCGACCTCATGCGCGGCGGTGACGACCGCCGTCAGCGAGCGGCCCTCATGCGCCGCGCGGGACAGGCGCACGGATTTGGCGACCGGATCGTAATGATCGCCCTCGCCGGTCTCCTCTACGGTGACGCCGGCGAGGTCGTAATGATCGACCAAATGCTGGGCGAATTCACCGCCGGTGCCCGGGAAATCGTCGCGCGTTCCGCTGTGCTTCGCCAGCACGTGGCGGACCCACAGGTTCGGCCCGAAGATCAGGACCGCGAGCCCCAGCAGCAGGACGATATAGACCATGGCAGGCCGGTTCCTTCGGCGACCGTTCGACGATGGAAGTGTCCACTCTGTCATGGGATCGAAGCTAGCCTCGAACAAGGGGCGTCCGCCGGGATTGCCCGGTTAACCGCCGCGGCCCAGCCAAGCGCGCCTTTGGGGTTCGCTGCGCGGGGGCATCGCGATAGGCTGTGCGCGTACCATCAATGAGGTCGCCTCAAAGGGCTATCCCCAAAAGGCCAAGTATGCCGGATCTGATGACCACGAAGGAGGTCGCCGACTATCTCCGCATCAAGGAGCGGAAGGTCTATGACCTCGTGCGCACGGGCGAAATTCCGTGTTCCCGGGTGACCGGCAAATGGCTGTTTCCAAAGGCCCTGATCGATCTCTGGGTGGCGCGATCGACCGAGCTGCCCGACGGCCTTCCGGCCGTTGGCGCTGTTGGTCCGGCGCCGCTGGTGGTGGCGGGCAGCCACGATCCGCTGCTCGAATGGGCGTTGCGCGAGTCGGGATCCGATTTGGCGCTGCATCCCGGCGGCAGCCTCGACGGCTTGCGGCGGCTGGCGGCCGGGGAGGCGATGGTGGCCGGCACGCACGCGCCCGACGACGATGGCGGCTATCGCGGTCGGTTGGCGGCGCGCGCACTCGAGGGCCGGCCGATCGTCGTCCTCGCCTGGGCATGGCGGCGGCAGGGACTTGTCGTTGCCAAGGGAAACCCGAACGAGCTTATGAGCGTGGCCGATCTGGCGCATGACGGCGTTCGTGTGGCGCTCCGCCAGGAGGAGGCGGGCTCGCAATTGTTGCTGCTGCGGATGCTCGACGCGGCGGGGCTGGACCGCGACGCGCTGAACGCCGTCGACGGCCCCGCGCGCAGCGAAAGCGACGTCGCCCGCGCCATTCTCGAGGGCCGCGCCGACGCAGGGCTCGCCATCGAGGCGGCAGCGCGCGGCGCCGGACTCGATTTCGTGCCGTTGCATCGCGAGCGCTACGACCTCGTCGTGATGCGCCGCGACTACTTCGAGCCGCCGGTGCAGGCGCTGTTGGCCTTCGCGCAGTCTAAGGCGTTCAAGACCCGCGCCAAGGACCTGGGCGGCTACGAGATCGGCGAGCTCGGCCGGATCGTCTACAACGCGTCCTGAAGCCGATCGTCCATGAGCCAGCGGGGGCGGGCAGGGCGCTAGTGGCTTTTGCGCTGTCCGTGGTTCGCCGTATAGGGATACTGCCCGGCGATGGTGAACTGGTTGATCGCGTCCTGGGTCGGCTTTGCGGAAAGCCACTTGATGAACAGGCGCGCACGGGCCGCTTGCACGTCATTGTGCAGCTTTGGGTTCACCAGCATGGCGCCGTACTGGATCACCATGCGCGGGTCGTCGGCGACCAGCGGGACGTAGTTCGGCGGCCGCTTCATGCCGAGCCAGGTGCCGCGGTCGGCGATCGTATAGGCGTTGCGGCGCAGCGCCTCGCGGATGGTCGCGCGCATGCTGCCTTTGACGGCGATATACCAGGCCTTCGCATCCGGCGTGTCGAGGTCGACACCGGCTTCCTCCCAGATCCCGCTTTCGATCCGGTGCACCGCGCTGCCGTCGGCGCGCGAGACGAACTTGGCCTCGGCCGAGGCGATGAGCTTGACCGCCTCCACGACGCTGGTCATGCCTCGAAGTCCCGCCGGGTCGTCGCGCGGCCCCAGCATGACCAGCTCGCCAAACATGATGTCGCTGCGCTCGACGATGACACCGGCTTTGAGCGCCGCCTGTTCGCGCTCGTCGTCGGACAGCAACAGGACGTCGGCCTGGCCTTGCCCGGCAAGGGTCAGGGCGTCGGGCGGCTCGAGAACAATGACCCTGATCTGGATTTTCGTCTGTTGCTCGAATTGCGGCAGCAGTTGACCGAGCAGCCCCGAACGCGACAGCGCAGAGGGAACCACGAGACGCAGCTTTTGCGCTGTGGTTTCGGCCTGGGTGGTCTCAGCCTGGACGGTCCCGGCCTGGGCCGCGCCAACTTGCAGCGCGCCAAGGCCCGCAACCAACAGCGGGAGCAGGATTGCCCGCAGGCAATCGCGCAGCAGCCACAGTCGCGGCGAGGGGGTCATGTTGGCGGCCCTTGGGTTCCCAGTCGAAGGCGCACGATAGCTGATCCGGCGCATTCGCGTCGATCTTCGATCAATTTGCAACCGCGAAATCGCAGGTGCCTAGGATTTGGGAGGCATTGCGGGCATGAACGGCAATTGCGGGCCGATCCGATAGTTGCCGATGGCGCGCTGACCGGAGGTGCCGGAGATCCAGTCGAAGAAGATGCGGGCCGCCCGGGCACGTTTCGGCCCGATCCGCGCGGGCAGCACCAGGGTCACCCCATAGCGGTTGATCAGGGATTTGTCCGCGGTCACCAACGGGGCCAACGAAGCCTTGTTCTTGAAGGCGAGCCAGGTGCCCTGGTCGGTAAGGGTGTAGGCACCGCGGCCGGCGGCGATGTTCAGGGTCGCGCCCATGCCGGCGCCCGATTCCATGTACCAGCGCCGCGGTGGCTTCTTGGGGTCGATCCCCGCGCCCCGCCAAACGCGCCGTTCGGTCCGGTGGGTACCGCTGTCGTCGCCGCGCGAGATGAACCGGCCCTTGCCTTCGGCGATTTTGCGGAAGGCTACAGCCGCGCTCTTCAGGCCGGCGATCGCCGCGGGATCGGATTTCGGACCCACGATGATGAAATGATTGTGCATGATCTCGCGGCGTTCGGTGCCGTGGCCTGCTTTCAGGAACGCGCGCTCGCCGGCCGGATCATGGGCGATGAAGACGTCGACATCTCCGCCGCGCGCCACACGCAACACCTCGCCGGTGCCGCGGATGATGGCGCGCACCCGGATGCCCGTATCCGCCGTGAAGCGCGGCAGCAGGTAGCCGAGCAGGCCCGAGTTGTCCACGGTCGTCGTCGCGCCCAGGCGGAGGATGGGGTATCGCTCGGCGGCGCTGGCGCGCGGAATGGCGGCGAAACCGGCCGCCACCAAACAGATGAAGAGCGCCAAAAGGCGCCGCCGCGCCGTCACCGCTGGCAATTTGGATCGATCCGCCATGCCCCCAAGATGCGCGAGCCACCCCGGCGCTGCAAGGTGCCAAAGCCCATTGAGCGCTGTTGGCGGCGCTCTCAGGACATCTTGGAAAAAAAGGACCGGTCCCCTGGAACCACCAAATGGTGATCCGGGGGCCGGTCCGAGGGGAGTTCCGGAGTGGAGAGGAAAATCTCAGGAGAACCGTTTCGATCCTTCTTGGATGCTTCTCCCTCCCAATTGACGCGTATCGTGTTGGGTCCCGGCCGGCCTAGAAGTAGTAGCGCGCCGAGAACTGCAGACGGTGGACGACGGACTCATTGGCGTTGTGGAAGTTCGACCGCAGCCAGTGGTACTCGATGCCAAGCCGCACGTTGCGAACCGGCGCCCACACGATGTTGGCGAGGAGCGACCAGTGCACGTCGAGCGTTCGGGCCGGAAGGTTGGCCTTCGTGATGTGTTGCTCGACATCGCTGTCAACGCGGCCAAAGCCCACATTCGTTGTGATCGTGTTGGTCCATTTGTGGCTGACCCAAGCATACCCGCCATAGACCCGGATGGGCTTGATGTCGATGTTGGCGCCGTTGACGCCCGTAACCGCCACGGCCTGATTGAGGGGACCACGCCAATACTTGCCCATGCCGCGCCCATAGAAGCCGAGGACGGCGAACTCGGTGCGCTTGTTGTTGAACTTGTACCGGAACGCACCCTGCACAGCCCAGGTGAAGGCACGGTCGTTCGAGCCCACGCCGTCATCCACGCTGGCCCGCCCAAACACGGCGCCCAACTTGAAACGGCCGTTGGTCCAACGGTGCGTCAGGACGACCACGATATCCGGCATCTCGTCGGGCGCGCCGCCCGCGGAGACCACCACGGGGTCGACATAGGTTGTGCTGGTGACGGCGCCGCTGGTCTCGGGGTTCTCGACCGAGAGCAACAGATAGGTGCCGCCGCCGAAATTATGCGTGTAGCGGACCTGACCTTGGCGGCCGTTGCCGTTGGCTGCCATGCCGCGATCCTGGTAGGTCCACATCTCAAAGTCGGTGAAGCGGAAGGTCGAATAGTTCTGACCGGCCATCACCGGGCCGAGCGACGCCCAGGCGTGGCGAACGCGCATGGTATCGGAGTTGGAGACGACTTGGTTGCCGCCCGCGCCCATGAAATCGGTTTCGATGCGGGTGTGCAGCGTACCGTAGTCGGTCGGCGTCCAGGTCTTGATGAAGAGCCGGGTCCGGCGGGCGTGCAGGCGGAAATGCTGCTGCCG
>CAZBRE010000029.1:24316-35662 GCA_964494065.1 uncultured Alphaproteobacteria bacterium | reverse complement strand
TTCGGCGCCCAGAACGGCGCCGCCGTCCAGAAGGTCGGCCACCACTTCGGCTTCCGCCACGGCTACGGCTTCCGCTACTACGGCGGCTATGGTTACGGCTACGGCTACTGCAAGCACCTTTACTACAAGGGCTGGGTGCTGGACTTCTACTGGGCCCGCGTGAAGTACTATCGCCACTGCACCAACCGCTACTAAACCGCGGCGATAACCAGACGACCAAGCGGCGGTCCGTCAGATGACGGGCCGCCGTTTTCATTTGCGCCGGGACTGGGTGCTCGCCTCGGCTTGCGTTTGGAGGCTGATCGAACCGGCGGCAACGAGATGGGTGCGGCTGCCCTCGGGCCAATCGGCATCCTCGATCAGCTCGAACAGATGAAAGCCGTCCGTGGCGGGATCGCAGTTGCAGCGCTCGATCAACGCCGCGCGCGCCGCCTCGCCCGCCCGCCGCATCGTGACCGAGTTCAGATAGACCGGCAGGCCCATATAGATCACCGCGTCGAAGACGACCGCAAGCTCGCGCCAGCCGCCGCCGTCGCGCCCGCCATGCAGGGTGAGGCGCTCGCCCGTGAAGTGGTGAATGACGAAATCGGTGGGGCAGAAATCGGCGATTTGCGCCAGGATTCGGTCGGTGTCCGCCGGCGGCGCGCTCACAGATACTCCTTTGCGAAGTCGGCGCAGGCGGTGCCGACGATCTTCAGATGGTCGGGGTTGTCGTAGAGCGACATGTGCGAGGCGTCGCCGCCGACCTGGACGAGCTTCTTCCTCGGGCTCGGAATCTCGTTGAAGGCGGGGACCTCCAGCTCGGTCATGGTGATGTCGTCGTACCACGAGGTCACCATCAAGGTCGGCTGGTGGATGATGCGGCGCATGAAGGGGCGGACGTCGTACATCATCGCGAGCTCCACGCTCCTCACCGTGGTCCAGTGCTCGTGGTTGGGCGCCACCGTCTCCTTGAACTTCTTGAAGACCGGCCAGGTCTCGGGCGCGGGCCAAGCGGACGGCTTCTCATGCGGGTGGGCGGAATGCGCCATCGTGCCGTCGGTGCCGGTGCGGAAGCGTTCTTCTCGATCCGTTTCGATCGCCGCCCAGCGGTCGCGCAGGCCGACATTGGAGTTGGCCCTGAGCGCCGTGTACCAGCCGTCGATCATCGGCACGACCGAGATCAGCAGGCGCACCCGCCGGTCCATCGCGGCGACCGGAAAGACGTGCCCGCCGGCATAGGAGATGCCCCAGATGCCGACCCGCGCGGCGTCCACGTCGTCGCGGCCGCTCACGTATGTGACGGCGTTAATCATATCGAAGATCTGGTCCCAGGGGCTGATGTGCTGGCGCGGCTCGCCCTCGCTCTCGCCCAGATTGCGGTTGTCGAAGGCCAGCGCCGCCATGCCCGCATCGGCGAAAAACTGGGCGTATTCGGGCTGTATGAGCTCCTTCACATAGCACCAGCCGCCGCCCATCACGACGGTGGGCCAGGGCGGATCAACCCCCTCGGGCGTATAGAAATGCCCCGCCAGGGTAAGCCCGTCGCTTGAGAACCGAACATCTTCCCGTGCCATGTTTTCACCCGATTTCCGTACCGGAATACCCGGCCTTTTAGTCAAACTTTAGCGAAGCTTAATAGGAAATTAGCGCCTTACTCATACTTTTGGTCAGAATCGGCTCACTGAAGAAATGTGGGACAGATGCCGGGAACAATGTTCGAAATGCCGATCGAGACGCTCCACCAGGCCGCGACGCGCGCGCCGGGGCCGGTTCCGTCTCCTACGCCGCAGGACGGTGCGGAGCGGCGCAAATGCGACCGCGTGATCGCGCTGTGGGATCAGTATCGCGGCAGCGCCGACGTGCCGGCCTGGAGCCATGACTTTGTTGAGGATGCACGCGAGCTCGGGGATTACTGCGTGATCGGGATCACGGATCTCTCAACCTCCACCGTATCGATCGAGGAGATCGGCGCGAACTTCCGCCGCCATCTCGATACCTCGCGCGACAACTGGTCCGATACGGGCGCCGCAGCGGCGGTGCTGGTGAAGGAGATCGTGGAGGCGGCCAACTGGCTGCAGACGGATACGACACCCGGCCCGTTCAGCCACGAATATCCCGATCACAAGATCAAGAACCGCACGGTGAAGTCGCGCTTCGTCGTGCTGCCTTTTGCCGACGAAACGCCGGGACGGCTGCGTTGGGTGGCCCTCGGCGACTGGTGCTCGCAAGAGCGCTAGGCAGAACCAGGGAGAACCGGCATGACGCCGATCGAGGCCATGGAGTGCCTCAGCCCGAAGAACCAGGATGTGCTCGCTTACTGGCGTGAAAAGGCCGGTGATCGCGCCATGCCGTCGCGCGTCGATCTCGATCCGGTGATCGATCTGCCGCGGCTCACCCTGCACATGTTCCTGGTCGACGTCGAGCGCGGCGCCACGCGCTTCCGCTTCCGCCTCGTCGGCACCGGCGTGGTCGACCATGTCGGCCGCGACATGACCGGCAAGTATCTCGACGAGTTGTTCGACCACGAAAATCACTACATCGAGACGAAGGAGGACTATCTCGACGTCGTCCGCTACCGCGAGCCCCGCACCGACGTCGTCCGCTTCTTCTCCGATCTGCGCGGCATGGTCTCGAACTACGAGCGCCTGCTGCTGCCGCTGTCCGACGACGGCGAGCGGGTCAATCTGCTCTTCGGGTCGTGCAGCCCGTTGAGCGCCAAGATGTTGAACGACGACTCGCTGTTCGGTCTCGACCGCCACGGCCGCCGCGTCGCCTGAGCGCGGGGCACTAGGGCGTGCCGGCGGTCGGAATGCGCTCGGCCAGCTTCACCAACGGCTTTTCCTCGATCGACACACGCTCGTAGATCGGCTCGTAGTCGGGCCACTCGGTGCCGAACAGCCGGTCGAGGACGCGCGTGCCGAGCCCGTAATTGTTGATGTACCGCGAGTGATGCAGCGCGTGATAGGTCGTGCTGGTAATCAGCTTGCCGGTGAATTTGAGATAGGTCTTCGACTTCAGCTCGAAATTGGCGTGGCTGAACGAGTTGATGAAGAGATAGGCGATATACCAGCCGGCGACCCCGAAGAAATTGAGGCCGTAGACGAAGCGGTCGATCGCGGCCAGCAGCCCCAGAATGCCGATATTGAAGACGAACTTCTCGGTGAAGGAGAAGGAGATCGCGGTGAGCGGGCTGTTGAGGCGGCTCTTGTGATGCTCGCGGTGGATCCATAAGAGCGAGCGCAAATGGAAGAGCCGGTGCGACCAGTAGTGCCAGATCTCCGCCCAAACCGTCGTTACGAGGAACGAGACGACGAAGCCGACAATGGTCGTGTCATTGAAGAAATCGAGATAGAGCAGCGCCGCCAGAAAGACCGCGTGGATCGGCGTGTGCACGGAGTTCTTGAGCTCGCGGACAAGCTGCTCGCGCGGAATCTCCATGGCGTAGATCGTGCGACTGCAGATCGGCCAGCGGTATTTGTCGGCCATGAACCAGATGAGCGCCATCACGTGCCCGAGCAGGGCCACGACGATCAGGACGACGATCTCGAGCGTGCCGATCATTCTAGAGCGCCAACCATTCTAGAGTGCCGATCACGACGCCGTCTCCCTGCGTTTCCGGCGTTCAAGCCGGCGGTAGACCTGGGCCCGGATATAAATCCTAAGCATCCGCAAGGGCGTCCAGCCCGTGACCAGCTTCCGGGCGTCTTCGGCGCGCAGAGTCATCGGATAGGACGGGCCGTTCTCAGGATGAAGGAAGGATGCGCCGGCGTTCCTGAACCCGACGGCCTTGTAATAGGGCAGCAAAGCCGGGATGCAATCGATATAGCACTCCTGAAGGTGTTGGCGAAAAAGGTAGTCGAACACCGCTTTGAACAGCGCCATCGTCACCGCGCCGCCGCGATGGGACCGCCTGATGATGAACTTGGTGAAGATGCAGGTCTGGTCCGGATGGTGCGGCGAGGCCGTCATCCCGTAGAGCGATTCAAGGATGCCCAAATCGCCTTCGCGTGACAGATTGGCGCGCAGCGTGCCCACGGCCTCGCCGCTAACGACGGCGACGAAGGTGTGGCCGAAGTCGTCGAGGCCGTCGCTGATAGTCTTCTGATCGTGATCGGCATTGGGCGAACTCCGGCCGAGCTCGCCGCAATAGACGGAGTATCGGAGGCGCTGGACCTCTTTTAGCTGCGTGTCGTTGCGGCAAAGGAGAATCTCGACCGTGGAGCCCTTGCCGTTGCCCTGGCTGGCGTCGAGGACCGCGTTGTTGTGCTCGCTGCGTTGCGCGCTGGTCGCGGCGAGGAAACGCGACAGCCGGACCGCGAGATCCGGGTCCGCCGCCTCGATGCGCTGCATCGTCCCGTCATCGACGATGAGGGCGTGCGCGGTCTCAAGGGCGACGACTTCCGCGGTGGCCGGGCTGCCGCGCAGGAAACCGATCTCGCCGATCGTGCTGCCGGGGCCGAGCACGATCGTTCCGTTGCGCGGCTTGCCCCCGGCCAGGCGGACCTCCGCCTGGCCGTCGGCGATCAGGTAGAGATCCCGGTAATGCCGGCCCTGCTCACGCAGGCGCTGGCCGGGCTCGAAGGCTGCGACCTCGCAGTAGGGCGCGATCTCCTCGGGACGGATCGGTTCGGCCGGCTGCGTATTCGACACGATTGATCCTCTCCCGGTGATCTGCGACCAGGGGCGGTGCTATTCAGCCGTTACTTGGCCCACGGCCAGGCCGCGTCGCGGCGCTTGATGCGGCCCATCACCAAGGTCACGTTGTCCGACTTGGCGCCGGCGCGCGTCTCGGCGCGTTGGACGAGCGCGTCGGCGGCGGCATCGAGATCGTCAGCCATCGCCGCCTCGACCATCTCCTGCGGCTCGACCTGGCTCCACAGGCCGTCGCTGCAGAGGACGACGCTGTCGCCGTGGCGCACGGTCGCCTCGCCGGTCACGATCTCGGGCGCATCGTAGCCGCCGAGGCTGGCAGTGATCACCGAGCGGTCGGGATGCTTAAGCGCTTCTTCCTCGTCGATCTCGCCCATATCGACCAGAAGCTGGACCAGGGACTGATCCTTGGTGCGCTCCACCAGCTCGTGGCCGCGGAAACGGTAGAGGCGCGAGTCGCCCACCGAGACCCAATGGCCCTCGTTGCCGTCGGCGAAGAAGGCGGTGATGGTGGCGCGCGGGCCGCTGTCGGGGTCGTTGGTCATGGCCCGGATGGTTTCATGCGCGGAGAGCGTGATGTCGCGCATGAGGGCCGGGCCGTCGATCGAGTGGGAATCGGCATGCTGCTGCATCATGATCCGGGCGCAGGTGATGACGGCCGCCGCCGCCTCGCCGCCCCCCGCCCGGCCGCCCATCCCGTCGGCAACCACGAGCAGGCAGATGCGCGCATCGTCGAGCACGAAGGCCTCGCCGCGATCCTGCTGCTCGCGCCGCGCGCCGATGCTCTGGGCCTGGCCGATCTCCCATTGCCGCATAGGGCCCGTTCCTCCCTGGCCTCAAGGTTCCTTGCATCCATGTTACCCTGAAGGCGGTGCGGGGGCGCAAGGTCCCTTCGTCGAATGATCCCTTCCCTGGGCGACGGCCGGCCGGGTCGCTGTCCGTCGGCGTTTCAACTGACTAGGATGCGCGATCGCGGCGTCGAGGGAGGCGGGATTGCACGAGAAAGACCGGGGAGGGGTCGCCTTCGCCCTGATCGCGGAATGGCAGATGTTCGCGGCGCTTGCCTCGCTTGCGCTCGTCTTCGCGATCGGCGAGTCGCGATTCTACACCATCGTCGATCCCGTCGTGCTGTCGGTGCTATTCGTTTGGCTGTTCGCCGTCATCCTGGCCGGGGTGATCGGCGTCGCGCGCCATGCCGAGGCGCTGGCCAAGCTCTATCGCGAGCCCCTCGGCACGCTGATCCTGATCCTTTCTCTGGTGGGGATCGAGGTGATCATGATCTCCTCGATCCTGTTTCACGACGAGCCAACGCCGAATATCGCGCGTGACACGCTCTATTCGAGCCTGATGATCATCGTGAACGGATTTCTGGGGGCGGCCGTGTTGGTGGGGGGCTGGCGTCACGGCGTCCAGCGGTACAATCTGCAAAGCTCGCGGATCTATCTTTCCATGCTGCTGGCGCTATGGGGCGTGGCGTTCTTCGTGCCGAGCTACCTGCCGCCGGCGGCGGCGGGGCCCTACAAAGGCTTTCTGATTGTCCTTTGTGTCACGCTCTTCGCCCTGTTCCTGTGGGTCCAGTTCGTCCAGCACCGGTATTTCTTCGCGCATACCGCCGGACGCGCCGATGACCCGAGTGAGCCGCCGCACGACGCTGCAATCGCATCGACCAGAAGGCGACGACAGGCGCGATCCGGGAGGTTTCATCTCGCGGTGGTCGTCGTCACCTTCGCGGCGGTCGCGGTGCTGTCGAAGTATCTGGCGGAAGTCATGGATGAAGGGATCCAGCTACTGCGCCTGCCGGCGATGCTGAGCCCCCTCGCGGTGGCGTTGCTCGTGCTCTCACCCAAGGCGATCGAGGCATTGCACGCGGCACGCGCCAACGACGTGCAACGCGCCGTCAATATCGGCCTCGGCTCGGCGGTCAGCACGATCGCGCTGACGGTGCCGGTGATGCTGGCCATCGGCTTTGCGGTCGGCCAGCCGATCACGCTCGCGCTGACGCCCGTGCAACAAGCGATCATTGCGCTGACGATCGTCATGGCGATCAACAACTACAAGGACGGCGAGGTGAACACGATGGCCGGCATGGTCCATTTCGCGCTTTTCACGGCCTATGTGGCGACGATCCTGGCCGGATGATATCGCGGTTGACCGATGCCCGTTTGCGGTAAGTTAGGGTCAGGTACCGCCTCGCGTTTGGAGTATAGGGTTATGAGCGATGCCGACGGTCTGATCTTCGCGATCGTGTTGGACGGCCAGGGCGGCGGCCGCGAGGTCGACTGGGATGCCATTTCGTCGTGGAAGCCGGCGGACGGGACGCTCTGGGTCCATATCAACACCGACGGGCCGCGCGCCAACGAATGGGTGCGAAACGATAGCGGCGTCGGACCCGCCGTGGCCGACACGTTGCTCCAGCCCGGCGATCACCGCCCGCGCGTGCAGGCCGACGATGCCAGCATGTTGGCGATCCTGCGCGGGGTGAACTTCAATCCCGGCGCCGATCCCGAGGATCTGATCGGGCTTCATATGTGGATCGAGGAACGCCTGATCATCTCCGTGCGGCGGCGGCGCGTGCGCTCGGGCCAGGCGATCCGCGAGCGTCTCGCCGGGGGCACGGGCCCGCGCAATGTCGGCGCGTTCCTGGTGATGGTGAGCGGGCTGTTGCTGGAGCCGCTGGGCGACCAGGTCAAGCAGATCGACGACCAGATCGATGCCATCGAAGAATCGGTGGTGCAGGAGGCCTACGACGACGTGCGGAGCCAGCTTCGCGAGGCGCGTCAGCTTACGATCGCTCTGCGCCGCTATCTCTCGCCCCAGCGCGATGCGCTCGCCAAGCTCTCCACGACCAAAGTGAAATGGCTGAGCGAGGAAGACCGCGCCTATATGCGCGAGATCGCCGACAGCACGACGCGCTATGTCGAAGACCTCGACTCGCTGCGCGAGCGCGCCTCGGTGATCCAGGAAGAGCTGACGACGCAACTGGCCGAGCGCACCAACAAGACGATCTACGTGCTGACCATCTTTTCCGCCGTCCTGTTGCCGGCGGCCTTGCTCACCGGGCTCTTCGGCATCAATGTCGGCGGCATGCCGTGGGTGAAGAGCGAGGTCGGCTTCTGGATCGTGCTCGGCGGCGTGCCGGTGCTGGCGGTGCTGGTCATCGTCTTCCTGAAAATGCGCAAGATGATTTGAGCCGGATCGTGGCACGGGATAGGAAAAGCGGCGCATGGATCTGACCGAGATCGAAAAAGCTCTGACGGGTTTGTGGTCGGATGCCGTCGCCCGTTTCTGGAACGTCGGCGCGGCGATCGAGCTGGCCGCGATCGCGGTCGCGCTCGTCGTCGCCATGATGCTCGGCAGCCGATTGCGCAGATATCTGCGCACGCTGACCGGCGAGCGCTGGCATGTCGATCTGTTGGCACGCCTCCGCGACGGGCTCGCATCGACCAGCGTGGTCGCGGTCTGGGCGCTGCTGCTGTGGGTGATGAACGGCATCACCGACGCTGCCAAGATCGACGACCGGCTGCTGGTCGTCTTCGCCACCCTGGCGACCGCCTGGGTGGCGATCCGGCTGGTCGTCCAGTTCATTCCCAGCCGCGGTTGGCGCACCGCCTTTGCGCTCATCGCCTGGGTGATCGCCGCGCTCAACGTGACCGAGCTGCTCGACGACACGACGGCGCTGCTGCGCGGCCTCAGCATCGGCGTCGGCTCGGTGCAGTTGACGGCGCTCGGCATCGTCAAGGGGGCGATCCTGGTCGTCCTGCTGGTGTGGGCGGTTCTGACCGTTTCCAGCCTGACCGAGCGCCGCCTCAACAAGGTGAGCGGCCTGTCGCAATCGGCGATGGTGCTGTTCAGCAAGCTCTTCCGCCTGGTCCTCTTCACGCTCGTCTTCCTGATCGGGCTCGACACGCTGGGCGTCGATCTCTCCACGCTGGCGATCTTCGGCAGCGCGGTCGGCGTCGGCATCGGCTTCGGTCTGCAGAAGATCGTCGCCAACTTCATCTCAGGGCTGATCATCCTGTTCGACAAGTCGATCAAGCCGGGCGACGTGATCACGGTCGGCGAGACCTATGGCTGGATCGAGCGGCTGCAGGCGCGCTACGCCTCGGTGCGCACGCGCGACGGGCTCGAGATCCTGATCCCGAACGAGCTCTTCATCACCGAGCGGGTCATCAACTGGTCGCACAGCGATCGGCTGGTGCGTTTGCGCATACCGGTCGGCGTCTCCTACCATGCCGATATCGACAAGGCGCGCGCGCTCTGCCTGGAAGCGGCGGTGGAGGTCCCGCGCATCCATGAGGAGCCGGCGCCGATCTGCCTGATCAAGGGCTTCGGCAACAGCTCGGTCGATCTGGAGCTTCGGGTCTGGATCCACGATCCGGAAGGCGGGCAGGCCAACGTCACCAGCGAGGTCTACGAGCGCGTCTGGCGGAAGTTCCACGAGCACGACATCGAGATCCCCTTCCCGCAGCGCGATCTGCACATCCGCTCGCCCGAGGTCATCCGGGTCGTCACCGAACGCGCCGGATCGGCCGAGACGCCAGAGCGGACCGACGAGGCGTGACAGGCGCGCGACCGCCGGCGCGCGTGGCTGCGGCGATCCTGACATGTCTGCTGCTCGTCACGCCGGCGGCGGCGCAAACCGTCGATATCCTTGCCGAACGGACGGCCCGCGCACGATTGACCGCGATCGCGCGGCTCGACCACGCACCGTTTCCGCTGACCTACACGAAATCACTCGATCCTGCGCCGTTCTTCACCGGGCGCGATCCGCGCACGGGCGAGGGCGTGCGGGTGGTCGCCGGAAACCGCTATCGCGAGCGGACCAGCTATGCCGACAACCGCGTGCTGGTCCATGTGCCGCCGGGTTTCGATCCCGGCAAGCCGACCCGCATCCTGGTGTTCTTTCACGGCCACCTTGCCGAGCTGCGGCGCTCGGTGATCGCCGAATATGGCATCGTCGATCAGGTGAACGCCTCCGGACGCAACGTCATCCTGATTGCGCCGCAGCTCGCCGTGAACGCGGCCGATTCGCATCCGGGCAAGCTGGCCCGGCAGAACGGATTGGCGAACCTGCTGGACGAGGTTCTGCCGATCGTCGCGCGACGTCTCGGCCTCGGCGCCGACGCCTTTACGCGCGCGCCGGTGTTCGTGGCGGCGTTTTCCGGCGGATACCGCGCGGTCGCGGAAAGCATCACCCACGGCGGAGCGCCGGGCCGGATCGCGGGGCTGATCCTGATCGATGCCCTGTTCGGCGACCTCGACCGCTTCGTGCGGTGGTTCGCGCGCAACGACCAGCGCGTGTTTCTGGTGGCGATCTTCACGCCCTACAGCGCCCGGGTCACGGATGCGCTGCGCGCCGGCCTGCGCGGCCGCAACGTGATCCTGGAATCGACGCTGCCGCGCGAAATCGGCGAGGACGACAACATCTTCCTGCGGGTGTCGACGCCGCATCTGCGCGTCCCGCGCGACGGCCCGCCGCCGCGGCCGGTCGCCGAGGTGCTCCGCCGGTTGCCGCGGTTCGAAACCTATCTTCCGATGCAGCGGCCCGCCGGTCGGATCGGCGGCGAGGTGCAGTGAGCACAGGCCAGGTCCTCGGGCCCGGCGTTTGATCCGTCGGGGCGCGCTGATAGAGTGGCGCGTGCTTTGAGGCGGCTTTGGGACCCCCCACACGGGATTGAGCGAGGAGCGTGAGCGATGATCGTCGAGCAGGTCTGGACCGGCAACGCCTACCGGAACTTCAACTATCTGATTGCCTGCCCGGAGACCGGCGAGGCGATGGCGGTCGATCCGCTCGACCACGAGAAATGCCTCTCGCGCGCCAAGGACAAGGGCTGGGAGATCACGCAGGTGCTCAATACCCACGAGCACGGCGACCATACCGGCGGCAACAAGGCGGTGATCGCGGCGACCGGGGCGAAGCTGCTGGCGCACGCCAACGCCAAGGACAAGATCCCCGGCATCGATGTGGGTCTGACGGCCGGCGACGTGATCAAGATCGGCAAGACTGTCGAGCTCGAGGCGCTCGATACGCCGGGGCACACGATGAGCCATGTCTGCGTGCTCTCGCATACCGATCAGCCGGCGCTGTTCTCGGGCGACACGATGTTCAACGCGGGCGCGGGCAACTGCCACAATGGCGGCCATCCGGCCGAGCTCTACGACACCTTCGTCGAGCAGCTCGCGAAGCTGCCGGACGACACGCTGATCTATCCGGGCCACGACTACATCACCAACAATCTGCAGTTCACCCTCGACCGCGAGCCCGACAATGCGCGCGCCAAGTCCCTGCTCGCCGAGGTCGAAGGCCAGGATCCCGATGCGGCGCTGGTCTCGTCGCTGGGCCTGGAGAAGGAGATCAACACCTTCTTCCGCCTGACCAGCCCGAGCGTGATTGCGCGGCTGCGCGAAGCCTTCGACGACCTGCCGGACGACCCCGACCCGAAGACGGTGTTCCTGAAGCTGCGCGAGCTGCGCAACAGCTGGTAGGGACCGCTAGTAGCGGCGGCGCACGTGCCGCCGTGCAGGCCGCTTGGTCTTGCGCCGGACCGAGCGGACGATCCGACGCTGGGCGTCGTCGGTCCCGGCGGTGACGGCAGCGGTGCGCGGCAAGTCGTCCTCGCCGTTGGCATTGAAGGGATGGAACGCGCTCCCTTCGGTGGTGTTCCGCTCGCCGGTGATCCTGTCGCCCGGATCGACGTCCCGGTGTGCGGTCTT